>NZ_JAGLBG010000026.1 GCF_018260405.1 Deinococcus sp. | reverse complement strand
GGGCCGTTCGTTGAGTCTTCACACACCAACGTAACCGACCCCACTTGCTTTTTGGTCAAAAAGGTTCCGGACTACTGAACCGGAGTCCGTATTTATAGCCCGCCACTGAACCTGCCGGAGGGTCAGTGGCGGCAACTCAGCGGCTATGACCTGCAAGAGCGGCATTTTGAGACCAAGGTGCACCCGGAGCGTGCCGTTGGAGGGGGGTAACTGAGAGGGTAGTAATAGGACAGCAATATGACATATTTTACACTTGGCAGCTACTGATTGCGGTAACGACCCATCAAATTCCCGCTTGAGCCTTGCGGCGTGATCCTGTAGACCTCATCAATACCTTTGCCCTTTGCCGCTAGAGGCTGTCTGTGTAGGCCCCAGGAGCGTTTTATGAAGATTAAAGTCAATCCAACCTTGCCTGTAGTAACTTTGGCCCTCATTTTGGCGTCGTGTGGACAGAACCAGACCCCTAAAGCCAGCGCAGCTTTTCCAACCGCTGCGGCCCCAGGCCAGACAACCCTGAATGCTCAGGCCCTTTCCATGGCTGTCACGAGTGCTGCGCCCGGCCCTGATATCAGCAAATTGCCCAGTCAGGCCCGGCTGGGTGAGACCACTATTTTGCCAGGAAAACGCTTGAACTCACAGGCGCTCGGAACCGGTGCACAGACCAATAAAGTTGCTCTCAGGGTGCTGGTTCTCGGGACCGGCGCAGGTGACGTGAGTCTCGCCAGCGCCCAGGCTATGTTGCAGCAGGCAGGGGTGCCGTATGACGTGATAGATGCCACGGCGACCCCACTCAGTGCCGATTCGCTTATTGACAGCAGTGGCGTAGGACGCTACCAGGGCATTATCCTGACCACCAGCGCCCTGTCGGTGCAAGACAGCAACGGCAACTTTGTCAGTGCGCTTGACAGCAACGAGTGGAACACGCTTTTTCAGTACGAGGCGGCCTACCAGGTGCGCCAGCTGGCCCTTTACGGCTACCCTGGAGCGCTTCCCGAGGACTACGGCCTGCGGCCAGTCAACGGTGCAGAAACCTCGAGTACGACTCTAAATATCAGCACTGCCGGGAGGGCCGTGTTCAGCGACCTTACCGGAAGCTCCATTCCGGCCAAATACTCGTATACCTATCCCTCAACCATGCAAAGTGTCACGGGCGTGACCACACAGCCCTTACTGACCGATCCCAATGGCCGGATCCTGGCGGTGACCAGCACCAGCGCAGACCACCGTGAACGCTTACTGCTGACCACCGCTCAGAACCCCAACTTGCTACACACCGAACTGCTGGGTTATGGACTGGTGCAGTGGCTGACCCGTGGCGTTCACCTGGGAGCCCACAAGCGGTTCCTGAAGGTGGATATCGACGACTGGTTCGGCTCCGGCAACCATCTCGACGCCAACCTTCAGCTCACACCTACGCCCTTTCGCCCGTCCTGGACCGACGCGCTGAGTCTGGCCGACCAGCAAAACCGCCTGAGATGGAATTATCCGGTGGCATCAAACTTCAAGTATTCCCTGGCCTTCAACGGAACCCACGCCGATGAGCGGGCGTGGAATACCTGCTTGCCCATTAGTGGCCTTACGGGTGACCCGCTGACCAGCGTGACCCGCTGCCTCTCAGGGCAGTTCGACTGGGTTAACCACACCAAGAGCCACTACCGGATGGACGTGATGGACTACGCCACGGCCCTTGACGAGATCAAGAGCAACTTCACGATTGGCAGCAAACTGGGCCTCGCGGTCAGTACCCGCTCACTGGTCACGGGTGAACACAGCGGCCTGGGCTTCATGGACCCAGCAGACGATGGCACGCGAAAAGCTGACAATACTCTGGGCCCAAAGCAAGACCTGGGGCTGGGGCGCAGTAACGTCAACCTGCTCAGTGCTGCGGCGGCCAGCGGCGTGCAGTACCTGGCCTCGAATCACAGTGTGCCCAGCCAGTGGGATCCCAGTTGCGTGACCTGCGGCCTGGTACACCCCCTGAACAGCAGTATTTTTCTAGTGCCGCGCTGGCCCGTCAACGTTGCCTACTACGTGACAGCTCCCGCCGAGCAAACCGCCTGGTATAACAGCATCTACGGCCCCACGGGCAAGCTGCCCTTCTGGGACCACAACCTGTCTTACAGCGAGATTCTGGACAAGGAATCCGATCTGGCCCTTAACCACTTGCTTGCGGGCGCGTCCTTCCCGCATTTCATGCATATTCAGAACCTAAACCAGTACGCCTCTGGGCAGAGCCTCGCTACCGACTGGATCAAGGCGCTGCTAACCAAGTACAGCAAGTACAGCACGCTGCCGCTGGCCACACCCTCCTGGGACAATCTGGGAAGCTACATCACTGCCCACACGGCAGAGGAAAAAGCCAAGGCTGCGGGAACCCTCAGCGGAATCTGGGACCGCACGGCCAGAACCGTGACCCTGACCAGCACGGCTGGGCCAGTCACAGAAACCCTGACCGGCGCGACAGACGGCGTCAGCTACGGCGCTTACCGGGTTCAGACTGGGACTGTCGCGGGCAGCCTGACCGTGGGCGTGACCGCGAAGTAATACGGACTCCGCTCAATTCCGAAGACCCCAGGAAACTGTAAAGCTAACAGGACAAACCAGAGTGCGCCGCTGCTATTATTTTCGCAGTGGCGCACTCTGATATCCGACTTCAGTGCCCAGCGGTGTAGAGGTCAAGTAACGCGCTCTCTAGGCTGTTCGCAGGTACGAATCCAGCAGCTTGCAACCGAGTGGTGTCGGCCCGCTGATACGGCACGTCGCCGCTGCGGGGGCTGCCGGGCGCATCTTCCACCAGCTGTCCCTGATACCCCGCCAGTGCCGCCAGCCCGGTCACAATGTCGCGTACCGGACGGGCCTCGCCGCTGCCCAGATTCAGCACGCCGTCCAGCGCGGCAGCTGTCTGGGCAGGGGCGGTGGCAGGCTGTCCAGGCAAAAAATGCAGCACCGCCCGGCCCACCTCTGGGGCAGCGATAAAGTCGCGGAAGGCTCCCAGCGGCCCGAAACGCACACTGGTCTGACCCTGCCCGGCAGCTTCACGCAGTTCGCGGGCGGCCCGCCCCGGCAGCGAGCCGGGATTCATGCCCGCGCCCACCGGATTGGTAAGCCGCAAAGCCAGGGCGTCGGCGCGGCCTGTGCGGACCGCTTCTTGGAGCAAGACCGTGCCTGCCAGTTTGGTGGCCCCGTACACGGAAACGGGCCGGGTGGGGCTGTCCTCGCGGCTCGCCTCGCCGGGCTGGGCTGGGCCGTACTCTGCGGCGGAGGCCAGATGAATCAGGCGCACGCCCGCCGCCTGCACCGCCCCGAGCACCTGCGCCAGCAGCAGCACGTTGGCGCGGGTCAGTTCGCTTAGGGACCCGGCGGTGCGTCCGGCAGCGTTGACCACGGCGTTTACGCCCTCAAGTCGCGCGGCCCAGGCTGCCGCGTCAAGCTCCAGCAAGTCACCCTGGGCAGGCACAACTTCCACCGAGGCGCGGCGCAGCTCGGCGGCGATCACGCCCCCCAGAAAGCCGCTGGCCCCCAGCAGCAGCACGCGGGTCACGTCCTCTGACTCCGCTGCGGTACGCCGCCGGGCAGTAACACGCGCTGCATTTCGCTCCACTGTTCGTTAGCGCTGTCGTAATCCTCGGGGCGGCCAATGTCAAGCCAGTACCCGCCGAACAGGTCACTGCGCGGATGTTCGCCTGCCGCGAGCAGATCGAGCATCAGCGTATCGAAGCCCAGCACCTGCCCCGGCTGGTAGCGCTTGAGGGTCACTTTGGTCATGCCGTAAACGCCCATGCTCACCTGAAAGGGAACTGCCGGTTTTTCACGGAAGGCCACGATCTTTTCTCCCGAAGCGTCTACGTCCAGCACGCCAAATTCGCTGCGGATTTCGCGGTGATAGGTCGAGACGGTCAGTGGAGCCTGACTGTTGATATGGCCGTCAAGGAATTCGGCGTAATTAAGGTCGGTCAGCACGTCCCCATTCATGATCAGAAACTGGTCGGGCAGCCAGGGCAGCACGTTCAGAACCGGGCCGATTGTTCCCAGTGGAGAGGCTTCCTCGGTGTAGTCGATATCTAGGCCATATTCCCGCCCGTTGCCAACGAAGGCCCGGATCAGGTGGCTCAGGTGCCCGACCGCCAGCGTCACGCGGGTAAATCCGAAGGACTTGAGCTGATAGAGCACGATTTCCAGAATCGAGAGCTGGTCACCGATGGGAACGAGCGGCTTAGGAATGTGGGTGGTATAGGGGCGCAGGCGGGTGCCCTTGCCTCCAGCGAGAATAACAGCGTGCATAGGAACTCCTTGAACGGTCGAGTGGTCGGTAGAGGGGCGCATTACGGTTGCGGTGGGGGCAAAGCAGAGTCCGTGTGGGGCCTGCCCGCCCGGCCTCAAAAGCCGCGAAATCACCGTGGCCTTTTTAGGCAAACTGCTCTAGATCGTGTACTGATCCACGCGGTAACGCGCCAGGTTGGTGGGGTCGGTAAACCACGTGGCGGTGTGGCCCAGGCCCTCTTCCAACGTGACCTGCGGCTGCCAACCAGTCAGCTTTTGCAACTCGCTGTGGTCGGCCAACAGGCGCATCACTTCGCTGCCCTCGGGGCGCAGGCGCTCGTCTTCCTGCCGGACTTCGACCTGTTTGCCCATGACCTGCGCGATCAACTTAACGGTGTCGCCCACGGTGATTTCGCGGCCTGACCCGGCATTGAGGGTGCGGCCCAGCACCTCGGGGCCAGCCTCACCCACGGCACGAAAAGCGCGGGCGGTATCGGCCACATAGTTGAAGTCGCGGGTGGGGCGCAGGTCGCCCAGCTTAATCTCGGTGCGCCCCGCCGCCACCTGGGAAATGATGGTCGGAATAACCGCGCGCGCCGACTGACGCGGGCCGTAGGTGTTGAAGGGGCGCAGCGTGACCACCGGGAGGGCGAAGCTCAGGAAGTAGCTTTCGGCCAGTTTATCGGCCCCGATCTTGGTGGCCGAGTAGGGAGACTGGCCCTGTAGCGGGTGTGATTCATGAATGGGCACGGTGCGGGCAGTGCCGTAGACCTCGGAGGTCGAGGTATGGATCACGCGCCCGGTGCCCAGTTCGCGGGCGGCTTCCAGTACGTTCAGGGTGCCGCTGACGTTCGTATCCACATACGAGCGCGGGGCCACATACGAGTACGGAATGGCGATCAGTGCGGCGAGGTGGTACACCGTCTGGGCGCCGCGCATCAGCGTCTTGACACTGCCCGCGTCCCGCACGTCTCCAAGCTGCACCTCGACGTGCTGCATGATTTCGGGATCCACCGTATCGAGCCAGCCGTAGCTGCCCTGCGAGTTGTAGATAGCCATGGCCCGCACGCGGTAACCCGCCCGCACCAGTTCCTCGGTGAGGTGCGAGCCGATAAAGCCGTCGGCACCAGTGACGGCGACCAGGGGACGTTGAAGGTCGGGGGAAGCAGTTTGATTCATCGGTAACTCCGGAGATCACGCAGGGTGACAGTGGTGAGGGGTAGAAGGACGAAAAGCGCAGCGACAACCAACTGCGGCGGCGAAAGCACCCGCAGCACCAGCAGCAGGCTAAGGACGGCCCACAGCACCAGCAGCAGGCCGCTGCGCCGCTGATTTGCCAGCCATGTACTGAGCAGCAGCGCCGTACCGAACGCCGGGACGGTGAAGAGCACAGACCGGAGCGGGGCAGCATTGAAACCAGGGGTGGATTCTCCCGGCATAGCCAGGCCGGGCACCCCCAGCCGTACTGCCAGCCACTCTCCCGGCCCGGCCAGCAGCAGCCCACCAAGCAGCACCGCCCCGTAGACCAGCGCCGTGCCGATCACCTGCCAGATGCCGCGCCGCACCAGCTGCGAAAATTCGCCCTGCCGCCGCGCAAAATACTGTAGGTATTGCTGGGCGTTCCAGACCCCGGCTTCCAGCAGTCCGGCGCTGAGCACCACCGGCAACAGCGCCCAGCCTCCCAGCTGCTGGTTAAGCCCCACGAAGGTGGCGGCCAGGGCCCAGCCGTAAGCCGCCAGCAGCAGTCCGGGCCGGAAACTGCTCCAGCGGGCGGGCAACACGCCGGGGGTACGGGTCGCTCTGAGCGCCAGCAGCAGCGGAAGGCCCACGAAGGTCAGCAGGGCCAGCGCAAGCAACAGCTGCTGCGCCAGAATAACCTGCGGCGAGTGTGGGAACAGGTGAGGCAAGAGATCAACCCCGGCGGCCAGCAGGAGCGGCGGCGCAAAAGCAGCGGCCACCTGCCCGCGCTGGTCAAGCGAGAGCAAAACCCCCGACGACGCCGTGGCGAGGCTGACCACGCCGCCTAGCAGCAGGCCCTGCGACCACTGCTGCGACCACTGGGCCGGGTTGGCCAGGCCGGCGGCCAGCATCCCCCCGACCAGTCCGCACGCGCCGCCCAGCGCCAGCGCCAGCCGCAGCGCCCGGCCCGGCACGCCAAAGGGTTCGGCATAACGCAGGCTGGTAATCAGCATGGAGTATCCCCAGCCGAAGGCCGCCGCGAATACAAAAGCCAGGGTGGCGCCTGCTCCCACCGCGCCGCCGAGCAGCAGCCCACCGACACCCGGCATCAGGTACAGCAACCCCCGCTGCGCGAGGTGCCAGGGAAAACGCGGCGCGGGTTCGTCGTGTCTGCGCTCCAGGGCACGCCCAGTGCCGCGCTGGGCATAGAGCAGCTCGGCGGCGGCAAAGAGGCCCCCGGCTCCGTAACGCTCCCGCAGGCTCTCGTCGCTTAGGCCGTCGGCTTCCAGATAGGCGGCCAGTTCCAGCGCGTCCACTGCCCGCTCGCGGTCCGGGCGCAGCGTCAGGTCGACCTCGCGCAGCTTGTCGGGCAAGGGTTCCGGCACAGTCCCACTGCCAGCAGCGCCCGCATCACTCTCCTGAGTGTTCTCCTGGCGGTATCGCTCGCTGAGAATATCGAAACCGGTGAGCACCCGGTGCTCCGGCGGGCGCGTCACTGTTTCCCCAGTGAAATTTGCAGGTCCGAAAACCAGTTCAACTGGCTGAGGTCGTCAGGGTCCGGGTCGTACTGCTGGCCCGCCGTCTGCCGTGGCTCGTTGGCCGCTGCTGGCCCCCGGCCTCCCGAACGCGCCAGCGGATAGGCTCGGCGGTAAGCTTCCAGGCAGCCGTCGAGCGTAAAGAAGCTCATGACCCGTTCGCGGGCGGCCTTTCCCAGACGCTGACGCAGGTCGTAGTCGTCCAGCAGGCGAATAAGAGCGCTGGCGACCCCTATCGGGTCACGTGGGCGCACAATCAGTCCGGCGTCGCCCACCGCCTCGGGGACGCCGCCCACCCGCGTCGCTACAGGCGGGCGGCCCATAGCCATCGCCTCGATCACGGTGTAAGGAAACCCCTCGCTGACACTGGTCAGGGCCACGACCTGCCCGGCGCGGTAGGCATCGGTGATGTCGGCCACCCGCCCCTCGAAGGCCACATGCTGATCCAGGTTCAGTCCGGCGGCCACCTGACGGCAGTGCAGCTCGTAGCCCTCATTGCCCGCCGGGGTTCCGCCGAACAGCCGCAGGCGGGCGTCGGGGCGGCGGCGGCGCACCAGATCGAAGGCGCGAATCAGCGTTTCGAGGTCCTTAAGGGGGTCTACCCGGCCTACCCAGCTAACCACCGGCTGCTCAGGCTCGCTTTCCGCCGGGGGAAAGATACTGGGGTCAATGCCGTTGTAAATGCACTGCACCTTGTCGGGCGCGGCTCCCAGTTTTTCCTCCCAGCGGCGGTTGTAGTGCGACCCCGGCAGCACCAGCGCCGCTTCACGGTAGGCCGCCGAACACAGCAGGCGGTAAAACCGCAGCAGCATGGTCTTGTAGCCCGGCGAGAGACTAGTGTGCCGGAACTCGATGTACCGCTCACGCAGGTAAATTCCGTGCTCGGTCAACAGAAATGGCGTGCCGCGCTGCCAGTAGCCGTGCAGGGCCAGCAGCGCCGCGAACCCGTTGCTAACCGCGTGCCCCACGTCGGCCTCCGGTGGGCGGCTGCACAGGGGCCGCAGGGCATGTTCCAGCCAGACCTGCACTTCCAGGGCGTCGGCCACACTGGGCCGGGGCAGGCGCGGGCGGTGGCGGTTTTGCGGCGCGCCGGCCTGACCGGTGGCCTGCGCGTGCCAGACTTGCAAGGTCAGCTGCGCGGCGCGGGCACTGTCTAGCGCCGGGGTCAGGCTGCCCTGGAGTCCCAGACTGCTCAGGCGGCGCAGCGCGTCACAGAACTGGTCCAGATCGAGGCGGCACAGACCTTCAAGCAGTTCACCGTAAGCCCGGAGCACCTGCGCCTGAAAGTCGCCGCGCTGCGCCCGGTTCTGGACCGTTCCCCCACTTCGCCCAGGCGGCGGCCCCCACAGCGGAATCTGCGTAACCTCTACGTTGCCGGGTATGCTTAGGGCGGCGCGGAGATACGGCAGCCCGCTGATGGCCTGCACCGAGAAATGATGATCGGGCAGCCCGCGAACCAGCTGGTCGACCCAGACGCTGACCCCCCCGTGGGCCTGAGGATAGGTGCCCTCGGTATACAGTGCGATCCGGGCAGCGAAATGCTGGCCCACGGGCAGGGAAACGGCAGGTAAGGTCATAGGGGAAACAGAGGTCGTGCGGGCGCAGCAGGACGGAAATTTGGGGGTGCAGAGGTGAGGGGATGGCAAATGAGCAGAGAAACGCAGGGAACAGCTCTGCCACCAATTTAGGACGGAGCCCCGCGCAGAATTCTTACAGCGCGTAGGCACGCGGCTTACCATACTCCGGATTGCGCTGCACCAGAATAGGCTGAAAGCGCTGCCACACAGTAACTTTAGACCCGGTCTGCCAGCTGGGTATCATACGGACTGCGACCCTATCCCCCCACACTGGGGGATGAAATCGGCGAGTCCCAGACAGTAGACCTCTTGCGAAAGTGGGGGGTCGGGCCGCCCCGAATCCCCACTTTGGCCGGGCAGGGCGAGTAGGAGCAAACCTAATTAGAATAACCGGGCGACTTTTGCAAGAGGTCTAGTGAGTCACAGGAACTACAGGACTGCGCGGTATGGAACCCCCCCAGTACCGAATAGCTAGGCGGCTCAACGTACCAATCGTGACCAGCTCGTTTAAACTGCGAAGCTGTGTACCTGATATGAAACGCCCGGCCCACCTTCTTGTTTTCCTGCTCCTCTGGCTGACTGCGGCCCTGGGCCAGGGTACGTCAGCGGCTCCGGCAGCAGCACTATT
The DNA here is from genome assembly GCF_018260405.1 of Deinococcus sp. Classification (GTDB taxonomy): domain Bacteria; phylum Deinococcota; class Deinococci; order Deinococcales; family Deinococcaceae; genus Deinococcus. The sequence continues at coordinate 20,669 of NZ_JAGLBG010000026.1, read as the reverse complement.
ACCGGCGCTGACGCCTGGGGCAACGCTGCAACCGGACAAGGTCATGCTGAAGGTGCTGGTGCTAAGCAGTGGCGCGGGGGATTTTGGCCTGAGCAGTGCCCGCAGCATGTTGCAGCAGTCGGGTATTCCCTTCGACATCCTCGATGCCAGTAGCCACCCGCTGACAGGCGGCGACCTGGTTCGGCAAGACGGCGTGGGACGCTACCAGGGCGTCATTTTGACCAGTAGCGCTCTGCTGACCGTGGCAGACGCACCCGGAGAACAGCGCAGCGCCCTGACCGGTGCCCAGTGGGCCAGCCTGTTCGAGTACGAGCGGGTATTCCGGGTGCGGCAGCTGGCCCTGTTTGGGTGGCCCGGGGCCGTGCCCGAGGAGTACGGCCTGCGGGCAGTCGCCGGGGCCGCAGTCAGCCAGACGACCATGCGGGCCACGCCTGCCGGACAGGCCCTGCTGGCCCTGACGGCTCAGCCTGTTCCGGTGATCTACGCGCCAAGCTATCCTGCCAGCGTGACCGCCGATTCTCCGAGTGGCAAAGGCCAGCACGTCGTTCCTCTGCTGACCGACGCCAACGGGCTGGTCCTGGCCGCGACCTCGACGGCCCCTGACGGGCGTGAACGGCTGCTGCTGACCATGACGCAGGCCCCCCCGCTACTGCACACGCAGCTGCTAGGCTACGGCCTGCTGGAATGGCTGACCCGTGGGGTGCACCTGGGCGAATACCGCCGCTTTTTACAGGTGGACATTGACGACTGGTTTCTGACTGGAAAGGTGGCCAGTAAGTCGCGGGGCGGGGCCGCCAGCGGAACACCTGGGCCGGGGGCTGGCTTCCGTCTTAATGGCAGCGAGGCGCTGGGGGTACGCGACCAGCAGCAGGCACTGCAACACGATTTTCCGCTGGCCCGCCAGTTCCGTTACGCGGTGGCCTTCAACGGCGGCGGCGCACAGCCCTCTGCCCCGGCGCTGTGTACCCGCGAGCAGCTGGCGGGGGCCGCCGACTCGCTGAGTAGTGCTTCGCGCTGCCTTGCCAGAACGTTCGACTGGGTCAATCACACCAGGGATCACCTGAGGATGGACGTACTTGATCAGGCTACCGCCACACGCCAGCTGGCCGAGAACTTTGCACTCGGAGCGCAGCTGGGCCTGAACTTCAACGAGCACAGCGTGGTCACGGGCGAGCAGTCGGGCCTGGGCTACCTCGACCCAAACGACGACGGCACACACGACGCGGGCGCCCCTACCGGAACCAAGCAAGACCTGGGGCTGCGGCGCAGTAACACCGGGCTGCTTAGCGCCGCGCAGCAACTGGGGGTGCTGTACCTGGCCTCGAACCACAGTGTCGCCAGTCAGTGGGACCCGGCCTGCCCGACCTGCGGGGTGGTTCATCCACTGAACCCGGCTCTTTTTCTGGTGCCGCGCTGGCCCAACGGCCTGGCTTACTTCGTGACCACCGCGCAGGAGGAAGTGGCCTACTACAACGGGGTGTACGGGCCTGGGGGCAGCGCGCCCCACTGGAACCACGACCTGAGTTACGACGAAGTGCTGGCCCAAGAAAGCAGCCTGGCGTTGGGGCACCTGCTCGCCGGTCAGGCGTTTCCGCACTACATGCACCAGCCCAACCTGCACGAATACGCCCCTGGCCGGAGCCTGGCAACCGACTGGGTGCGGGCGCTGCTTGAGCGCTACAGCACCTACTCGACCCTGCCGCTGACCACCCTGCGCTGGGACGACCTGGGCCGGTATCTGGAGCGCCGCACCCGCACCCTGCACGCCCAGGACGACGCAACCCTGAGCGGCCTGTATGATCGCCGCAAAAATTCAGTGCTCCTGACCGCGTCCCGGCCTGGCCCAGCCCCTTCCCTAGGCGGGCAGGCCGGGAATCGGGCGCTGCCCTACCTGCTGACCGGCGGCGTCGCGGGTGAGGTTTATGGCCCGGCCACCCTAACCCCGCTACGGCTGCAAAGTGGAGACGTGCAGGGGCAGGTGAGCGTGAATGTCGTTTCTCGCTGACCCCGCGCCCACGCTGGCGGTGTACTACGGCCCGGCGAATGCGCCCGCCGTGGCGACCCTGGGCACCTTTGCGCGGGTGGCGGTGCAGTCAGCGCTGTATACCCCCGCCCAGCTTGGGCAATTGCGGCGTGGCGGTACCCAGGTGCTGGCTTACCTGAGCCTGGGAGAAGACCATGCGCTACAGGACTGGGCCTGCCTGCCGGGTAGCGCGGCCTATCACCTGCGGGCCAATCCCGCCTGGAACAGCGTGCTCGTGGACGTCTCGCACCCCGACTGGCAACGGACGGTGCTAGAGCGGGCCGGGCAGGCGCTGCAACACGCCGACGGGCTGCTGCTCGATACGCTCGACAGTGCCGATTCCCGGGCGACCCTGACCCTGCTGGGCCTGCTGCGCCAGCGTTTTCCGGGGGCAGTGTTGTGGGCCAACCGGGGATTCGGGCTGTGGCCGCAGTTAAGCGGGCTGCTGGGCGCGGGCGGCGGCGTCCTGTTCGAAGCGTTCAGCACCAGCCATAGCCCCTACGCCCTGCACAGCGCAGCGGGGCTAAAGTACACCGCCCACTGGCTGGCCAAACTCCGCCGCGCTGGGGTGGCCGTACATGCCCTGGACTATGCCGACCGGCCTGCACTGGCGCTGGCCGCCCGGCAACTGGCCGCCGCCTCCGGGCTGCCGACCTTTGTCAGTAACCGTGGCCTGACCCTAGCGGGTGGATGGGTTAGTCTGGAGTCAACATGAATCCGCTCGCTCTGGCCTGCCTTCCCCTGCTGATGCTGGCTGCTTGTTCGCAAACGCCTAGGAAGGCAGCAGACAGACCGGCTTCAGGAAACTCCGCTGCTGTGCCAGTGCCACCTACACCAGTGCCACGCCCACCGGTTCCGGCCCGCCCGGCGCTGGGCAGCGTAAAGCGCTGGGCAGTGCAACTGACCGGGTACAGCGCGGCCCGGCTGGGTGCGGTGGTCACGTCGCCCTTTGAGCTGGTGGTCGTCGATCCCTTTGACGATAGCGGCCAGCCGTGGACCAGTAGGGAGGTGAGTACGGCGGCGCAGGGGCGCTGGCTGGTGGCCTACCTGAGCATGGGCGCGGCGGAAAGCTACCGCCCGTACTGGCAACAAGACTGGAAGGTCGGCCCGCCAGGCTGGCTGCTGCGAGCCGATCCCGACTGGCCCGGCAACTACGACGTGGCGTACTGGGACCCTGGCTGGCAAAGCATTGCCCTTGCCCAGCTCGATCAGGTGATGGCCCAGGGGTTCAGCGGCGTCTACATGGACCTGATAGACGGCTACCAGCGCAACCCGGGCCGGCCCACGGCCCGCGCCGACATGGTCAACTGGGTGTGCAAGGTCGCGGCCCATGCCCGCGCGAAAAACCCCAATTTTGTCATTATTCCGCAAAATGCCTCCGAGCTGATCCGCGATCCCGGTTACGCGGCCTGCGCCGATGCCAGCGGCAACGAGGAAACATTCGTCTATGCCACCAACCAGCCGACCGAACCGGAGCGGCAGACCGAACTGCTCTCGAATTACCGCCTGTGGCAAAAGGCCGCCAAACCAGTCCTGACCATCGAATATGCCGATCAGCCGGAACTGATGAAAAGTGTTGCTGCCCGCGCCCGGTCTGCCGGACTGGTGCCTTACCTTGCCGAGCGGAATCTAGACCGCCTGATTGTGCCGCAACCCTGAAGGCAAGGATAGGGACCTTTTGTTATGGGGGCACAGGCGGTGCTCTCTTGGGCAAAATGGCACCCTCGAAGGGGCCTGCCCTGTTCTGCGGCTGAGCGCAGTCCGTATTACTGCCTCCTGGACAGCGCCTCCTTGAGCTGTTCTATAGAGGCGTGCTGGCCGCTATAGAGATCCTCGTTGAAGGCCCAGAACATCCCCCCAAGCTGGTACGCCCGGACACGCTGAAGGCAGCGTTCCAGATCGGCCACGCTGTTGGCCCCGGTATTCTCACCCCAAACCTGTAGATTCCGGGAATTCTGGGAAGACAGCAGCACCAGATAGTGCACCGGACTCCAGAAGGTCGGGTCGCTGCTGGCGTCGTTGATGAAGTCGCCGTCGGCGTCCAGCCAGGTCGTGTAGGGTGAAACCAGCGGGTCCCTGATGCGCCAGACCAGTCGCTCGAAATCTAGTCCGCGTTGCAAATCGGTGTTGCGCTCGGCAGGCGATTGCCCACGGAGTCCCCCGGTAACGGCAGCCCCGAGCTGGCCGGGCCGCATTCCGAACGACGGGTACAGCATAAACAGTCGGCCCTGGTAGTCACGCCGCACAGTTTCGATCTGCCAGTCCTGGTAATTGCCCAGTGCTTCCAGATACCACCCGGTTAGCACCAGGGCTTGCTGCTGTTCCTCGGCACCGACCGGGCCTGCGCCAGCCTGCCAGTGGGGTACCGGGTTGAGGCCGACGCCACGGGCCAGCCCCGGACGCTTGCCCAGCGCCAGCTGATCGAAGCCCCAGTAGCTGTTGGCTCCCGGCGCCACGGGCGGATAGCCGATTTCGCCGTATCGCCCGAAGCCCAGGCGCACCGCCAAAAAATTGTGGCCAAGCACCTGAAAAACGTGGTGAATATAGGCGGCCTGCTTGTCGCGCACCGCCTGATTGAACACGGCGTTAAGCGGATTGGCTCCGGAGCTGGCGCTGTTGTAGTTCGCGCCGTCTTGATCGACAAAGTGAGTATCCGGGCCGTCCATGACCCAGCGGGGCGGATACTGTATGCCGAAGTCCAGCACCACCTGAAACCCGGCCCTGCGGTCTTCCTGATATTCGGCCAGCTTGGAATTCAGGTAGGCACTGTTCCAGGCAGTGTTGGCCGGTTCAGCCAGTGACCAGTTCAGTTCCAGGGTGCGGGCACGCAGTCCGGCGGCGTAATCGCTGGCCCGGCGCTGGGGTTGCGAGAGAAGGACGCCGTAGACCGGCCCCCGAATCAGCCCAAGTTTACTGAACAGGGTATGCAGCGCCGTATCGAGCTTTTTGAATGTACTGTCGGCCGGATGTACTGTCCGCACACTCTGCCCCAGCCCCACAGTTGCTACAAGCACAAGAAGCGGGGCCAGGAGGGTATAGGCTCTCATATAAAAGAGCGCTCCTCGGCCAGGTTCAGAGCGTTTCCTCGGCAGCCAGATCGCGTGCCACAAAAGTGCGCTGGCCTGGACAACAGCATATAAAAAGCCCCGGCCAAAGAATCAGCAGCACGCTTATCGCGGCCTGCAATCAAGGCCCGGAGCCATGAAGCAGAGTTCGGGACTGGAGCAGAGTTCGGGACTGGCCTGGCCTCCCTCGGTGGGATCATGCTTAAGGGTCGCATGTCTGGCCAGAGGATGGCTAGAAGGTGGATGAGAAACCCGGCAGCGAGGCGGTTCAGGGTATGGCCTCTCCGGTACCCTTCCCCGCAAGGTATCTGATGGGTGCATCTCAGGATTTCGGGGTCGGCCTGGGGAAAGCGGCGTGACGTCGTAACGGAACGCTCACCAAAGGATTGCGTGAAAAGAGTTGCGCCCGTATTGTGGCCATGCGGTGCCCCCCAGGGCGTGACCAACGCATCCCAGACCCTTTCATGCGACCACCAATCACCTGTTTGTTCATTCCCTCTATCTGCCCAGAGCCGATAGGGAACCCCTGTTCTACAGAGCGAGGATAATCCATGAGGTGGACGCGGTTTTTCAGGTAAGACACTGCTGTTTTAGCCTGTGGCGACCACCCTGGATTCATCTCCTCTGGGAGATGAATCTTGAGCCAGTCACGCCCACTCCATTGGCCTTTGACCCAGGTGCGATGCTCTTCGTCTCGCCTCTCGTCCTCCCAGCCCAGAGCCAGCATCACCGTCTCAAGGTACGAACTGCTGTGGTACACGTCTAAAATATGCTGGTGTACCCCCATTGTTTCGCAGAGTGACGCCAGCCAAGGTGCGCCATCGGTGACTGCAACGAGCGTGTCCTGGAGTTGTACACCAGCCTGACGAAGTAAGCCTGAACAGAGCGGCAGGAACTCGCCTGCGGTGCAGACTGCGGATAAATGAGCGCCGTTTTGATTTCTAGACCACAGCCCTGCGTTGCCTGTGCGCGCTCGCGTCCCAGGACATAGACTCCATTCGGGCCAGGAGTGCGGCTTCAATCTGATTCAGTGTGGCGTGGAGGCCGAGTTCCGCTCTCACTTCAGTCATGAGTTTTGCGAAGGCAATCTGTGACGCATCTTGATCGCTCACGCCCCATTCTCCCTTACCCCGAAATTTGGAGATGCACCCCTCTTCTCTTAATTGCGTGACTCGCCAGTGCTGTTCGTTTTTCTGCTGGGCTATACGGACCCCGGATCACAGTTCAAAGCGCCTCTTCATATTCACAGGGCATTGAGCGTGCTGGGCGTCACTCCTGCTGTCTGAAACGCCCCGCTGCTGCGCGTCCCCGTTCACCCCTAGCTGGCCCCCCCGGCCTCCCAAATGCTCGGTCAAGTTGTTCTGGCGGCCTTCCCAGCCGCTGTCCAGGCATGATCTGCAAAAGCGATCTGTATGGTGGGAAGCTGCTGTTGCAAAGCCTGTTGCAGAGGCGCGCTCTGCAAGGCCCCTCCGGTGGCTTTGGCTGGCAGGGGGCCGGTCTGCAATTGAACGTTCTTTGTCAGCCTGACCAGAGCGCAGGCGGCTTCCCGCAACAACTGTAGGGCCTGCGGATCACCGAGTTGCGCGGCGCAGGTCACGGCTGGGGCGACCAGTGCAAGGCTGCGTGCGCCAGGGGTGCCGTAGACGAAGGCCCGCAGCGTAGGCCAGTCGAGACCCCCGGTCAGTTTGGCGACCTCGGCTGCGAGGGGGCCGTGTGGCTCTTCACCACGGTCCAGAAAGTCGGTGACCCAGTGCAGCGCCGCTCGGCCTATGCTTGCGCCGCCGCCCTCGTCGCCAATGCGGTAGCCGCGCCCGCCAGCGCGAACAGGCTCACCGCTGACCGGGAGGTGATAGGCCATACTTCCTGTTCCGGCATACACCAGAATGCCTTCGCCCGGCGCGAAATGTGCCGAGTAAGCCAGGTCCAGGTCGCTTTCCAGGCCCACAGCCTCAGGGCCGAGCCCGAGGCTAGCTGCCAGCTCTTGCCGCAGCTGCCCGGCCTGCGGTGTACCCGCCGAAAGTCCTGGGAGGCCGAAATGTGCCCTCTGAGCCGTGACAGGCAACGAGGAGCGCTGCGCTCTCAGGGCGGCTTTGCCAGCTGGTGTGTGTACAAGAGCCGCTGTCAGGGCAGGCGCCTGTCCGCGTGCCAGTACGGTCTGACCCTGCATCAGAACCCATTTGGTGCTGCTGCCCCCGGCATCTACGCCGAGGCAAACGGGGAGGGGCATCAAACGGTCACCGGTTGGGTCATGGCTGCCTATTCAAGCATATCTTCAGACCCCAATCACATTTAATCCGGGTAATATTGACAGCAGAAATTTTACCCGGATAATATATGACATGCAGATGGAAGATCAGCTCACTATTTTTCAGGACCAGAACAGGCTGTTCACGGGTGAGCGGCGGGAGGCCCTGCGATTTTTGAAAAGCCGGAAGCTGGGGCAGGTGCTTATTTTTGAAGACCGCACCGGGCGGCAGACCGACTTCGATCTGTCTGGCAGCCTGGAAGATGTGTTGGCGCGGGCACTGCCGGAAGCGGCCAGCACACCTAGGCCCGGTCCTGGGCGGCCCCGGCTAGGAGTGGTGCCGCGTGAGGTTACGCTGCTGCCCCGTCACTGGGAATGGCTAGAAACCCAGCGTGGAGGAGCGTCGGCCACGTTACGGCGCTTGATTGATGAGGCCCGTAAAAAAGACCCGGAAGGTGAACGCCTTCAGCAGGCGCAGGCGGCCACCGACCGCTTTCTTGAGGTCATGGCGGGCGACCTGCCAGGCTACGAAGAAGCGGCCCGCGCCCTGTATCAGCGTGACAGGGGCCGTTTTCTGGCGCATAGTGCCGCCTGGCCCGGAGATATTCGTACCTACGCGCTTAGGCTGGCTGCCCCGGCCTTTGCCGCCACTGAAGTGGAAGCCGATTAAGCCCAGCTGAGGGGAAAAACGCAACGTTATGAAGCAAGCAAGGTATTCCCGACTGCCCGGCGCAGTTCCTGTAGGTCGAGGCTGCCGCGCCGCGAGGGGTGAACCCGGTTGGTCAGCAGGGTCCAGCCCAGGCCGCTCACCGGATCGACCCACAGCCCCGTGCCGGTAAAGCCGGTGTGTCCGAAAGTCTGTGGGCTGCACAGACTGCCGCCGCTGAACCCAGGCTGGCTGAGCGCGAAAGCCAGGGTGCGCCCGTCCACAGCGGGCCTCAATGCGGCGGCCTGTGCAGCCGGAGAAAGCCAGCCTCCGCTTAAGAGCAGCTGCACCTGATCCAGAACGCCTTCAAGGGTTCCGAACAGACCAGCGTGGCCCGCGACCCCGCCCAGTGCGGCGGCGTTCTCATCGTGGGTTTCGCCGCGCAGGACGCGCCCACGCCAGGAACAATGCTCGGTGGCGACACTCCGCTCGGGCTGTGGCTTGAAGGTGAGTCCCGGAGCAAGCGCAAAAGCATCAAGCAGCTGCCCATAGACCTTTTCCAGGACGAAGCCCAGTAGCATATAACCCAGGTCGGAATACAGCACTTCCCCGGGCGGTTGCAGCTCGAAGGCTTCTTGCATCAGTCGGGCACGGACCGTGTCTCGCTCGCCCCAGGTGTACAGGGGCAGCCAGGCCGGTAGGCCCGCCGTGTGGGTCAGCAATTGCCGTAAGGTGCGCGTTTTGAGGGGCGTGTCCTGCATCCAGCCCAGTTCGGGCAGATGGCGGGCCAGCGGGTCGTCGAGATCCAGCTGGCCCTGTTCTGCTGCCCGCAGAATGAAGCGGGCGGTGAACAGAGGTTTGGTCAGGCTCGCCAGGTCCCACCAGAAATCCGGTTGCAACGCTATGTGCCTGGGTTCCTGCTGCGCGTCGCCTACAAACAGCGTCGCCCGCTCACCGTTCCGGTTGACGACCCCGAGGGCCGCGCCGCTCAGGCCCTGGTACTGGTGTGCCCGGCGCAGCCGGTGGTCAGTTGTGGGCGGAATGTTCACGCTTTCAGCTTAATGCCGTGGGCCACGTCGGAGGCATGCTAGGGCCACGAGTCTGGTCAAATCGTTCTGTGTATGACATAATACGGGCAGTATGGCACGAGCTAAAATAAAAGATGATTCCGCGACCGAGACGGCTTTCCGGCCTTTCGAGGTCTTCGATATTCTGATGTCTACTGCGGCTGTGGACAGTCAGATTCAAGCCCTGGCCGACAGTGAGGCGGACCGTAAGACCCTGAATGCGGCGCTGACCGAGGCGCTGAGTACCGCGCAGCAGCGCTGGGGCCTGGGACTGCACCACCTGAAGCATGAGGCGCAACTGACCGAGGACGGCAGCGACATTACCCTGCTGGTCGATGGCCGGGCCGTGGCCGACCTGAGTGCCGGATATGAGGCGCTGGCCCAGGCCTACGAACCCATGCGGGCCGCCGACGAGAATGGGCTGAGCCTGTGGGGGGCGTTGCCAGAAGGCCACCGCGTTCCGGCGGACGCGCCCTTTGCGCAGCTGAAAGTCCTGATCGAGGAGGCCCGTGATTTCGAGACCCACTGGATCGCTGGGCGCAGCGGCACTTTTCACCGCCTCTGGCGCAGCGGCGAGCACCTGTTTATCGAGGTGACCCGGCCTGTTTCGGCGCAGGCGGCCCTCTCGGACGCGGCCTGGGACGTAATTACCAGTATCAAGGACCGCGCTTTCCAGCGTGAACTGATGCGCCGCAGTGAAGAGGTCGGTATGCTCGGTGCTCTGCTCGCAGCCCGTCATCCCAGTGCTGGGGCCAATTTGGCGCGGCTGCCCGAAGCGCATTTCGCGGTGCAGGCTACCGTTCACCGGATCAGCGGTGAGGAAAGCCGCAATCCCGAGCAGTACCGCACCCAGCTCAGGAACGCCTCCGCCGAACTTGACGAGGCCCAGGGCCACATTACCAAGCAGCTCTCGGAAGTCCTGCGCCACGGCCTGACCAGCCGCTAGCTTGGATCGGGCCGCTAGTATTCTTGGCCCACTCCTGTCTCTATTGCTCACCTCAGCTCCCCGGAATCCACTATGAGCCCTGCTGAAGTATGGAGCGCAACAGGTTGTCCTGTCGGGCCAGGAGTAAGGCTCCAGTCTGATTTAGCGTGGCGTGTGGGCCGGGTTCCGCTCTCACTGCAGTGATGAGTTTTGCGAAGGCAATCTGTGACGCATCTTGGTCGCTCATGCCCTATTCTCCCTTACCCAGAAATTCGGAGATGCACCCCCGGTACGCTTCAGTCATTCTGCCCCGAGGACACCAGCTAGACCTCAGGGCAGAAGTTGCAGCTGTGGGTCAGCGATCTGTACAACGAGGTGGGCACCTTCTTGGCGACCTCGCGTATCACCACGCTGGTCACTGCGCTGGCCGGACAGGGATAATCGGTCTATGACCCTAATTCTGGAAGAACGCCGTGGGCACCTGCTGGTGCTAAGGCTCAACCGCCCGGAAGTCCGTAACGCCATGAGCGGCCCGCTAACGGCGGCGCTGAGTGAAGCGCTCGACCGCGCCGAGGCCGACCCCGCCGTGCATGGCGTGGTCATCACCGGAGAGGGCAGCGCCTTTTGCGCCGGGCTGGACGTGGACGAACTGAAGGCCATGGCGAGCCGCTCGCATGAGCAGCACCTGGCCGACGCCACCGCGTTTGCCGACATCCTGCACAAGCTGTACCTATTTCCCAAGCCCACCTTCGCAGCGGTGAACGGGCACGCCATCGGCGCGGGCGCGGGCCTGATCTGTGCCTGCGATTTTGCCGTGCAAGACGCGCGGGCCAGAGTGGGCTTTACCGAAGTCAAGATCGGCTTCGTGGCGGCGGTAGTGGCGGTGTTCCTGACGCGCCAGCTCGCCGAAAAACACGCCCGCGACCTGCTGCTCAGCGGGCGGCTACTGGGGGCCGAGGCCGCCGCGCAGATTGGCCTGATCACGCAGGCCGCGCCCGAAGGTGAGGCGCTGGCCCACACGCTGGAACTGGCCGAAACGGTCACAGCCAACGCCCCCATGAGCCTACGCGTGACCAAGCAGATGCTGACCGAGGCCCCGCACCTCGACCTAACGGATGGTCTCAGGGAGGCCGCCCGGCTGAACGCGCTGGGGCGCGGCTCCGAGAGTCTGAAGGAGGGCGTGACGGCCTTTCTGGAAAAACGCAGCCCCGACTGGAACAGTGTGGCCGAGCGGTGAGCGCCCAGAGCACCGTAACGGTGGAAATCACCGGGCCAGTCACGCTGATCCAGGCCCGCCATAAGTGACTCGGGTACAAGTAAAACAGAATGGTAAAGGAAAGTTCAGGAAGCTGGAGCAACTGTCCTAGCTTAAGTCATTTGATACTGGTACACTCAAGTCTCAGGGTGAGGTGCGCCCTGCATGTTCTATTTCAGCCGCTACCACTGCACGTCAAACTGCTCCACCACTTAACTTTTCGGAGGCCCATTCTTGAGGCGGTTCACAAATCCATGGCTTATTGTTCTCTTCGTTCTGGCCCTGTTTCTGATGTTTACCCAGACCAGTCTGCCGGGCCGGAGCGCTGTCGATTACAACCAGTTCAAAACCCTACTGGCTCAGGATAAAGTCGAGCGGGTTGTCATCAAAGAAAACACGGCCCAGGTCACGCTTAAAGACGCGATCACTGTGGGCAACGACAATACTGTCAAGGGCTTCAGCGTGCGCCTGCCGGGCAACCTGGCGACGCCCGACAATAACCTGCTGCCCGAGCTGCAAAAACACAATGTCAAGACCAGCTTCCAGGCCCCCAGCCAGTGGCTGAATCTGGTGGCGACCTTTTTGCCAGTGCTGCTGCTGATCGGCATGATGTACTTTTTCTTCATGCGGGCGCAGGGCGGTCAGAGCGGCGTGATGCAGTTCGGCCAGTCCAAGGCCAAGAAGTACGGTAAGGAAAACCGCGTGCAGACCAAGTTCACCGACGTGGCCGGGCACGAGGAAGCCAAAAAGGAACTGATCGAGGTCGTGGACTTCCTGAAAAACCCCGGCAAGTACCACCAGATCGGCGCGGAAATCCCCAAAGGCGTGCTGCTGGTTGGCCCGCCCGGAACAGGGAAGACGTTGCTGGCCCGCGCGATTGCAGGCGAGGCCGACGTGCCCTTTTTCTCGGTAAGCGCGTCCGAATTTATGGAAATGTTCGTAGGGGTCGGCGCCAGCCGCGTGCGTACCCTGTTTGAAGACGCCCGTAAGAGTGCCCCGGCGATCATGTTTATCGACGAAATCGACTCTATCGGGCGCAAGCGCGGCGCGGGCATCGGCGGCGGACACGATGAGCGCGAGCAGACCCTCAACCAGATTTTGAGTGAGATGGACGGCTTCGACAAGGCCAGCAACGTGATCGTGCTGGGCGCGACCAACCGCCCCGACGTGCTTGACCCGGCCCTGCTGCGCCCTGGCCGCTTTGACCGCCAGGTAACCATCGACTTGCCCAACCTCAAGGAGCGCGAGGCTATCCTAAAGGTGCACATGCGTAACAAGCCCATCGGCGAGGGCGTAGACATCGAGGAAGTCGCCAAGAGCACGCCTTACTTCAGCGGCGCGGACCTCAAGAACGTGACCAATGAGGCCGCGCTGGAGGCCGCCCGCATCGGCAAGACCCAGATCGACATGAGTGACTTTTACCGGGCGCTCGACAAGATCACCCTGGGCCTGGAAAACAGCTCGCTGACCATCAGTCCCGAAGAAAAACGCGCCATCGCGTACCACGAAGCTGGGCACGCCGTGACTGCCGCCGTGATTCCGGGCAGTGACAAGCTGCAAAAGGTCAGCATCATTCCGCGTGGGCGTGCGCTGGGGGCCGCCTTTTATCTTCCCGAAGAGCAGGTGCTGATGAGCAAGGAGCGCCTGGAAAACCAGCTGGTCGTGTCGCTGGGGGGGCGCGCCGCCGAGGAAGTCTTCACCGGTAACATCACCAGCGGCGCCGCCGACGACTTCCGCAAGGCGACCAACATTGCCCGCAAGATGGTGCTGGAGTGGGGCATGGGGGAGAACTTCAAGAACATGGCGCTGCAAACCGACAGTGGCCCCGTGTTCCTGGGCGAAGATATGGGCAAGCCCAAGATGTTCAGCGAGCATACCAGCCAGCTGGTCGATGAGGATGTCAAACGCATTCTGAACAAGGCCTACGAGCGTTCGCGCACCCTGGTCACCGAGTACAGCCAAGCCATGCATGAGGTCGCGGAGGCGCTGCTGACCCAGGAACTCATTACCGGTGACGTGGTGCGCGACGCGGTCGCCCGCACCGGGGGCCACGCCACCCCGATGCCCCAGACCACTGCCTGAACCAACCAACGCCCGAGCTTTAGCCTGAACCACCCTTCCCCGCCGCCGCGCGGGGGAGTTTTATTTGGCCGGAACTTTTGTTGCACCGGAACTTTTGTTTGCGTGTGGGCAGCACCAGTTCCATCCTGCCACGCCCGCGTGTGGCTTGCCATACGGATTCCGCTAAATTCTGGTACAGTCGGGAGGCGGGCAGGCCCCTTCACTGGTGCGGTCAGGCCCCATACGGGTGCCGTTCTGACCAAGAAGCCGTAGCCCATACCGCGAAACCCGTATCTTTCCTTCTCGCCTCGGCTCGGATTGAATCCAAAACGGCCCGGTTCAATCGGCAGTCCGCATAACAAGGAAATAAACCATGAACAAGAGCACCGAAACCAAAGCCCAGAGCCTCGCCCGCATCCTTCTGGGAAGCATCATGCTTCTGGCGGGCACCAGCCACATGACCTTCGCGCGGGAGGACTTTCAAGCGCAGGTGCCGGACTTCTTGCCGCTGGACAAAGACTTCGTGGTGCTGGCCTCAGGTGTCGTGGAAATTTCCTTTGGCGTGGCTATGCTGGCGACTAAACAGCCTCGGCGCCGCACCGTCGGGACGCTGCTGGCCGCCTTCTTCGTCGCCATTTTCCCCGGCAATATCTCGCAGTACCTCACGCACACGAGCGCTTTTGGCCTGGACACTGACCAGAAGCGCTTTGTCCGGCTGTTTTTCCAGCCTGTGCTGGTGGCAGCGGCGCTGTGGAGCACCGGGGCGCTGGATAAACGGCGCGACTGAGTTCCCGTCTAACCTCAGGCCCCACCTATGAGGCACCCCCATGACCCAGGAAGGGAGCAATCCCCGTGCCGGGGGCCGTTATTCGTGATCAGGGCGGAGCATTTGAACTCCGCGAGCTGACGCCCCGCGCCCCGCCCCGAAATAAAAGTGCAGCCCCAGGTAGAACCGAGGAGCATTGCCGAAAATCCAGACTGACCGAAAGCTGACTCACGCGGACACGCGCACACTCTAGTATTCATTTCAATCCCAGCAAACTTTTCCCGGAGGATTTTAAATGCAACGAATGCTGACCCTGACCGCTGCCCTGCTCACGGTGGCCCTCGCCCAGACCACCCCGACTCAGGCGCCCCCCGCGCCCACCCCCCGCCCGTTGCCCGCGCCGGAAAAACCCGTCAGCGCCACCGTCACCAAGAACGAGCCGACGGCCCTGGCTTTCACGCCCGACAAGCTCGCCCGCCTCAAAGTCCCCGACGGATTCCAAATCAGCGTGATGGCGACGGACCTGGGCAACGCCCGCATGATGCACGTGATGAGTGATGGCTCCATTTACCTGACCCGCCGTGCCAATGGGGACATCTGGTACCTCAAGGACGCCAACAAGGACGGCAAATTTGACGCCGGGGAGCGCCGCAAGGTCGCGGAAAACCTCAATCTCGTTCACGGCCTGGACGTCAGGGGCGGCAAGCTGTACGCGGTGGGCGAAAAGACCATCTGGGTGATGGACATGGCGAAAGACGGCGCTCTGAGCGTGCCGCGCGTCTTTGCCGACGGCTTTCCCGACGCGGGCCAGCACCCGGCGCGGGGCTTGCTGTGGGGGCCAGACGGCTACCTGTACGCTTCGTTCGGCTCCACCAACAACGACTCGCCTACCCAGAACCCCGAGGAAGCCACCATCCTGCGGATTTCCCCGGACGGGCAGTACCGCGAAGTTTTCGCACGCGGCCTACGCCACACCATCGGTTACGGCTGGCACCCCATCACTAAAACGTTCTACGGCTTTGACCAGGGCAGCGACTGGCACGGCGACAACATTCCGCCCGAGGAACTAAACGTTATCGTGCGCGGCAAGAATTACGGCTGGCCGGTGTGCTACGGCGACAAGCAGCCTGATCCCTACGTGACCACCGCTAACATCCCCGGCAAGCTGACCAAAGCCGAGTACTGCGCGGCCACCCAGGGCAGCGCCCTTAACTACACTGCCCACGCCGCCGCCATTATGATGAAGTTCTACACCGGCACCCAGTTTCCTGTCGAGTACCGGAACGACGCCTTCGTCGCCCTGCGCGGCTCCTGGAACCGCAACGAGCCGAGCGGCTACGAGATTGCGCGGGTGGTGTTTGACGCGCAGAACAAGCCCGAGAAAATTGAACCCTTCGTGACCGGCTTCGTGTACAAGGAAGGCGACGAATGGAAGCAGTTCGGGCGCGTGGCAGGTGTGGCCATCTACACCGACGGCAGCCTGCTGTTTACCGACGACCAGAGCGGCGTGATCTACCGGGTGCGCTACACCGGGAAATGAGTCCAGCAGTTTAGAGCATTGTGCCAAAAGATGGTGCTCTTTTGACCATCTTTTTCACTCTTTCCTTGTCAGGGACTCGCAAAGCTGCGGGCAGAGGCCATCTGGTGCTTTTGGCAAGTGTGCCCGAACCTAATGCAACCCCTCTAAGCCACCCAGAATCCATCAGAGGTTTCTTCATGAATAAATCCCTGTTTCTTCTTCCTGCCCTTCTGCTCGGCCTCGCCAGTGTGGGCGGTGCCCAGTCCCCCGCCCCCCTTCCAGCCGCTCCGCTCAAGGCGACTGCCGCCCTGCGTGACTCTGCCGGGCAAGTCCTCGGCAGCGCCCAGTTTGAACAGATGGGCGCGGGTGTCCACGTCACGGTGGAGGTGCGCGGCCTGACGCCGGGACAGCGCGGCATGCACCTGCACGAATTCGGGCGCTGCACCCCCGGCGTGGACCCGGCCACGAATACGGTGGTGCCTTTTGGCGGCGCGGGCGGGCACTTCGACCCCGGCATGAGCAAGAACCACGGTGACCCAAAGGCCCCCAACCTGTACGGGCACGGCGGCGACCTGCCCATGCTGACAGTGGGCGCGGACGGCGTGGGCAAGGCCAGCTTCATGACCGACAAGACCAGCTTGACCGGAGAAAACGGCGTGCTTAACCGCACTCTGGTCATCCACGCCCAGCCCGACGACTACAAGTCTGACCCTGCGGGCAAGTCGGGCGCACGCGAGCGCTGCGGCGTGATTGTACGTAACGGGCTGACTGTGCGCGACTACCTGCTGCCCGGCCCGCAGGACTTCCCCGAAGGCGTGGCCTATGACGCCAGAAAAGGCGTGATTTACACCGGCAGCGCCCAGAACGGCACGGTTTACGCCATCAACGCGCAGACCGGAGCCGTCACCAAGTTTCAGGAGGGCGGCGCACTGGGGCGGATGGTGGCCCTCGGCCTGAAGGTGGACGCGCAGGGCCGCCTGTGGGTCGCGGGCGGTGCTCAGGGCACAGTCAGTATCCTCTCGCCAGATGGCATGACGCTGAAGGTGCTGGAGACGCCCAAGTCACCGCGCCCCTATGTCAATGACCTAGTGGCCGCGCCCGACGGCAATGTGTACGTCACCGATTCTTCCCGTCCCGTGCTGTTCCGGGTAGACAAGAACATGAACCTGACCGCCTGGCTTGACCTTTCCAAGACCCCTATCAAGTACGGCCCCGGCGTCAACCTCAACGGCATCGTGGCGACGCCCGACGGCAAATACCTGCTGGCGATTCAGTTGAATACCGGCGAGCTGTGGCGCATCAACCTGAAGACGAAGGCGGTCAGCAAGGTCATGGGCGGCCTCGTCAACGGTGACGGCCTGCTGCTGAGCGGCCATGACCTGTACGTGGCCCGTAATAAGAATCAGGTAGTCGCCAAAGTGAGCTTGAGCGCCGACTACGGCAGCGGCCAACTTGTCAAGGAAGAGCCGCTGGCCGGGCTGCGCTTCCCCACGACGCTGGCGATGGTGGGAGGCGACCTCGTGGTAACGCAGGCGCAACTTGACCGCATGGGCGGCACGCCCGAAACGCCCTTCAAGCTCACCCGCTTTGGCAAGTTCTGATAGGTGCGGCGTCCAATTCCCCACAATCCGCAACACGTATCTTTTGCTGCTTGCCCTGTTCGGAAGTCATCGTGAGTACCGACTCTACGGATTCCGCTCAACTCTGGCGCAGTCGGGGAGCGGTCAGGCCCCATCCTGGGTGCCGTTCTGACCAAGAAGCGGTCAGGCCCCATTCCGGGTGCCGTTCTGACCAAGACGGGGCCGTCTATACCGACAGGCCGCGAAACCCGTATCTTTTCCTACTCGCGTCTGCTCCGGTTGAATCTATAACGGCCCGGTTCAATCGGCACTGGGTATGACACCGTGAACGCTATAGACGAAACCTACCCTGCCTTCCTGGCCCTGTGCGCCGAACTCGCCGGGCAGGGGCCACGCAAGGCAGTGCTCGTTACCCTCGTCGGCAGCGGGGGCCGGGGCCAGGCGGCAGGTCGCCGCGCCTGGGCTTTGGCCGACGCCACCCTGCGCGGCACGCTGACCCTCGGCAGTTGCGCCGATGGACAGTTGCGGCGCGAGGTAGAGGCGGTGCGGGAAAGCGGCGCGGGGCGGCTTGTCTCGCTGGACCTCGGCAGCGGGGACGACTACGAGTTCGGCTTGACCTGCTCGGGCCAAGTGAGCGCCCAGCTTACGCCGATGTCGCCGGGGCACCCTCTGTGGGCTTGGCTGGCGGCGCGGCGGGAAGCGGGCAAGGACGTGCAGGTGTTCACGCCGCTGGGCGGGGGCGCGGGGCCGACCTGGGCCAGAAGCGCGGCGGGCGACCTCTCGCCGCAGGCCGTGCCGGACGAGACCGGTGCTTTCACCGAACACCGCCCCGCTCCCCCCACCCTTCTTATCGTGGGGGCTGGCCCGGTGGCCCCGCCACTGGCAAGGCTGGCGCGGACGCTGGGGCTGCGGGTGGTGGTCACGGACGACCAGGCCGGGCGGATGACCCCCGCGCACCTGCCCGACGCGCACGAGCGATTGATTGTTCCGGCGGGACATGACCTGCTGTTACCCGAATTGCGGCCCGGCGACGGCGTGGCTGTGCTCTCCCACGACTACGCGCACGAACTCTCGGTGCTGGGGCGGGTGCTGGGCGGCCCGGCGCGGTATGTGGCGCTGGTCGCCTCGCGCCGCCGGGGGCAAGCCCTGCTGCGCTTCATGGCCGAGACCGGCACGCCGCCGGGGGTACTGGCGCGCCTCCGCACCCCGGCAGGGCTTGACCTCGGCCTCAGTTCGCCTGCCGGAATTGCCCTCAGTGTGCTCTCGGAATATGTCCAGACGGTGGAGGGGACGGGCGCTCAGCCGTTGTCGGGCAGAACGGAGTAGCCCCCAGCCTTGTTCGGGCCACTCGTGCTGGGCACGGGCGAGGTCAGCACGAGTTAAATGTCACGGATTTTTCCAGTAGGACGCCCGTTATGCAGAGCGGCGACTGGAAGTTTGTGGCCTGCTGCGTTTCTGCTGCGCTGCACTGTCCCGTTTTCGGGGGCAGGCGGCGTTTTCGCTAGCGGCGGCCTGGTTCATCAGCGCCGCTCGGGAGTGCCAGACATCTGCATGGTGACCTCCGGGCGGCGAGGCGCTATAACAAGACTGTCCAAGATGAAGAAAAATTGAAGACGCGGCCCGCGAACAACTTCGCCGCCGCCGCGATACCCCGTCCTATTCCCAGAACCTGACCTTCCGGAGGCTATTCAAGTGACCTATCTTTCAGTTATAAAACCGCCGTGCAGGAGCCGTCATGCAGGTCTTTGACCCCTCCATCTTTCCCGTCCTCTTTGCCGACGGCCTGACCAATGGGGCGGTGTACGCGCTGCTGGCATTGGCGCTGGTGCTGGTGTTCTCGGTAACCCGCGTCATTTTTATTCCCATCGGTGAGTTCGTGGTGTTCGGCACGCTGACGCTAGCTGCCCTGCAAGGCGGCAAGGTGCCTGGCACGCTGGGGCTGCTGCTGGTGCTGCTAGCCGTCGCCGCCGTCATGCAGGCCTTCTCGCAGTTCCGGGCAGGGCAAAGCAGCCGGGCGCTGACTACCCTGGTCGGGGCCGCCGTCACCGGAGCAGTGCTGTGGTTCGCCCTAGGCTCGCTGGCCCCCATGAAACTGCCGCTGCTGGTGCAAAGTCTGATTACGCTGCTGCTGGTCGCCCCGCTCGGGCCACTGATCTACCGCGTGGTGTACCAGCCGTTGCAAAACGCCACGGTACTGGTGCTGCTGATCGCCTCGGTGGCGCTGCACATGGTGCTCTCGGGGCTGGCGCTGGTGTTCTTCGGGCCGGAAGGTTCGCGCACGCCGCCCTTTTTGAGCGGCGACCTCAGGCTGGGGCAAGTCACGGTCAGTCAGCAGAGCCTGCTGGTCATTCTGGCCTCGGCCACGCTGATGATGGGGCTGTTCTTCTTTTTCGAGCGCACCATGATGGGCAAGGCGCTGCGGGCGACTGCCGTCAACCGGGTCGGGGCGCGGCTGGTGGGTATCAGCCCGACCGCGTCCGGCACACTGACCTTTTTGCTGGCGGCCCTGATCGGCGGGGTCAGCGGTATGCTGATCGGCCCGAGCGTGGCGATGGGCTACGATAGCGGCTTCCTGATCGGCCTCAAGGGGTTTATCGGGGCCATCATCGGCGGGCTGGTCAGCTTCCCGCTGGCGGCGGGCGGCGCGGTGCTGGTCGGCCTGATTGAAAGTTTCGCTTCCTTCAGCCTTTCGGCCTGGAAGGAAGTGATCGTCTTTACCCTGATTTTGCCAGTGCTGCTGTGGCGCTCGCTGATCACCAAGCACATCCCGGAGGATGAGGAATGAACAGACTTCCTATGAACCGCTGCCCGCGCCGCGCTAGGAGTGCGGCGTGATCCGGCAGGCTATAGCGACCAACCCGCCGCGCTTTACGCCGCGTGTGCTGCTGGGCGCGGGGCTGGCGCTGCTGCTGCTGGCGCTGCCGCTGCTGCTGCCCCTGTTCAAAGTCACGGTGATGATCAACGTCATGATCTTTGCCATCGTTGCCATCGGGCTGGTGCTGTTGACAGGCGTGGTCGGGCTGACCAGCTTCGGGCACGCCGCCTTCATGGGGGTTGGGGCGTACACCACCGCTGTCCTGTCCACTCACTACCACCTCAGTCCCTGGCTGGGCCTGCCCGCCGGACTGCTGGTCACGGGCCTGATCGCCTGGTTCCTGGGAATGGTCACCCTGCGGATGTCGGGCCACTACCTGCCGCTGGCCACTATCGCCTGGGGCATGAGCCTGTTCTATACCTTCGGCAATACCCCGGCGCTGGGCGGCTTTACCGGCCTGACCGACATTCCGCCGGTCACGGTGCTAGGCGCAGCCCTGACCTCGCCCCGGCAGTACGCCTACCTGAGTCTGCTGTGTCTAGTGGTGGTCATGCTCCTGACCGCCTTCTTGCTGCAAAGCCGCGTGGGCCGCGCATTGCGGGCGCTGCGGGGTGGCCCGGTGGTCGCCGAGGCGTTCGGCGTGAACAACTTCCGCATGAAGGTCGAGGTCTTCATGATCTCGGCGATGTACGCTTCGCTGGC
>NZ_JAGLBG010000269.1:275-542 GCF_018260405.1 Deinococcus sp. | reverse complement strand
TGCTGTTCCGCGCGAACCTGCGGCACACGAACGTGGAAGTCCGGGAAGGCCTGGGGCACAACTTCGCCGGCGTGCTGATCAGCGACCGCTTCTCCTCGTACGACAGCCGCTACCTGCAGGACGTCCGGCAGCAGAAGTGTCTGGCGCACCTGATCCGCAACGCGGATGAGGTTGTCGCTGTTCTCCAGCGGCAACCCGGGCGGGGAGAGCTGTACGGGCAACGGGTCGCGCAGGTCTTCCGGGATGGCATCCGACTGCACCGGGAGG
>NZ_JAGLBG010000269.1:0-265 GCF_018260405.1 Deinococcus sp. | reverse complement strand
GCGTCTGGACGCCCTGCTGAATCGGGTGCCGTTGAAGTCGAAGCCGAACGAGCGACTCCGACTGGGAATCCTGAAGCAGAGCGTGCTGGACCGGTTGTGGCGGTTCCTGAAGGACCCGGACATTCCACCGACGAACAACGCCGCGGAACGGAGCTTGCGGACGGTGGTGATGGCGAGGAAGGTCTCGCAATGCAGCAAGAACGCGGTGGGTGCGCAGACGTACATGCGGATCAAGTCCACCGTGGAGACCGCGCGGTTGCGCGGT
>NZ_JAGLBG010000268.1 GCF_018260405.1 Deinococcus sp. | reverse complement strand
ACATACAGATTTCCATACAGAGTTGGACATCCTCCACCCGGTCGGAGTGAAGACCGAGAGGTGGAATTTGGACCTCGATACAGAGATCATCGGGAGAAATCTCCTTGTCACAGACGGACAGAATATAGATTCCGCTGCACCGCCCTGGACGTACAGAGTTCCATACAGAGTTGGACACCCTCCACGTCTGAGTTAAGACCGAGAGATCATCGGAAGAAATGTGTTTTGACACATCCTTGTCGCAGACAGAATTTAGATTCCGCTGCACCGCCCTAGATATACAGAGTTCCATACAGAGAACTGGGCACTCTTACGTCGGAATTAAAACCGAGAGATGATCATAGGAAGAAATGTGTTTTGACCTATCCTTGTCGCAGACAGACAGAATTTAGATTCCGCTGCACCGCCCTGAACATACAGATTTCCATACAGAGTTAGACATACTTCATTCGGTCGGAGTGAAGACCGAGAGATCATCAGAAGAAATGTGTTTTGACCTATCCTTGTGAAGACCGAGAGGTGGAAGTTGGACATCGATAC
>NZ_JAGLBG010000267.1 GCF_018260405.1 Deinococcus sp. | reverse complement strand
AAGGTAGATGTCGCGAGTTCGAATCTCGTCTCCCGCTCCACACAGAAGTTCTCTCGCCCCTCTTTTGAGGGGCATTTTTAATATTAAATACCTTAGTACCTGACACTTTGAGATTTCAGATTTCTGCCGTTTCAGAGAAAAAAAAGGTGTTGAGGGTAGAGTCAGATATGTCTGAAACTCATTTTCCCCAAAAACGATCGTCTCAATGAGAACCTTCCAGCCATACTAGGCGAGACTCAGCGCCTTACGTCCATGTTTCTTGAATGGGATGGCATGATGTGCCTCTCTCCAATCCCCCACGCGTAGCACCATTAGGAACTTAACCAGAGGCGGTTTTACACCGTCTTCATCGTGCTGAGTAGTTACCAGCTAAGTATAGAAAGCATCGTATCGCTACCACATAGTTCATGCGCCCAGTGGCGCATCTCAAGTCGTCGTTGTTCTTAAAATGACGCTCTTGGGAGTCAGGGCAGGGCAACCGCAAAGTCAGGTGATTAGTTTTTCCAGATAAGCGGTGTCCATCGCGGCTTTGAAGCGCTTCGTT
>NZ_JAGLBG010000266.1 GCF_018260405.1 Deinococcus sp. | reverse complement strand
GCCAAGGCATCCACCGTATGCGCTTCTTCACTTGACCATATAACCCCAAGCAATCTGGTTATACTGTGAAGACAACATTCGCCGAAAATTCGATAATACTCAATTACGAGTAACTCACAAATTTTACCTTAGCCTGATCCGTTACCAGTGAAAGTAACGTTCAGTCTATCTTTCTATCACATACCCAAATTTTTAAAGAACGATCTAATCAAAAGATCAGAAATCAACATTCACCATCGTTTGATGGAATGCTCATTTCTAAGCTTTACGACACAGAAGCAGGTTATGGTGGAGCCTGCGTGCAAGGCAGGCGCTCTCCCAGCTGAGCTATGGCCCCATATTTCTACAGGCGTTTCCCACACAAAAATTGGTGGGTCTGGGCAGATTCGAACTGCCGACCTCACCCTTATCAGGGGTGCGCTCTAACCAACTGAGCTACAGACCCAATTTCGGGCTGCTTCTTATCGTCTTCTTCAATGAATCAAGCAATTCGTGTGGGAACTTATGGAGCAGCTGATGTCGTCGATTAAGGAGGTGATCCAGCC
>NZ_JAGLBG010000265.1 GCF_018260405.1 Deinococcus sp. | reverse complement strand
TCCAGGCGGCGCACGCGGCGCAGCGTCGGGGCGGGCGTCAGGCCGATCTCGTCGGCGAGTTCCGTGTTCGGTATGCGGGCGTCCCGCTGAAGAATGCCGAGAATCTGCCGGTCCAGCGCATCAAGAATAGTCTGAGACATGATCGAGCGCATTCTAGCAAGGCCGCGCAACCCCGTTGCGGGGTGTGGCCCAGAACGGGCACATGCGGGCAATCCTGATGGCACGGTGAACTGTTAATCTTGCGTTACATTCAGCAGCACCACCACCGGCAGGAGACACCTGCACGGACAACGAGGTCACACCCATGCACATCGGACTCCCCAAAGAAATCAAGGTCAAGGAAAACCGCGTCGCCCTCACCCCCGGCGGCGTCGCCACGCTCGTCCGGCGCGGCCACACCGTCACCGTCCAGCACGGCGCGGGCCTCGGCAGCGGCATCCCGGATCAGGACTACGTGAACGTCGGCGCCACCCTGGGAAGTGCCGATGAAGCCTGGGCCGCGCAGATGGTCGTGAAGGTCAAGGAACCCACCGAGAGCGAGTACCACTCCCTGCGCC
>NZ_JAGLBG010000264.1 GCF_018260405.1 Deinococcus sp. | reverse complement strand
CATGTAAAAAAAAACTTGAAAAACATTGAAAGACAATAATAAGTCAAATCTCAATGAGGACGGTCATTTCAAAATTTGGACTTAACATGTTAATGAAATTGAGTGCTTCGAAGAAGAAAATGGTACTGCACAAGTTTCTTCAAATCCTGCCAGGCCTGAGACGCACACTCGCGCAGTCGAAATGGGATGCCACCACTGACCAGATGCCAGCTTAAGAGGAATAAGCTGTCGAAACGTATGGTGAATTCCAACATAATTTCTTCTGCCAGAATGTTCACCAGCTTCTGCCAGATGTTCGACACGACGTTATAGCCCAAAAACGTAACGTGTGTTTTCTCACACAATATTTAAAATGTGATTTAAAAAGTCGTGAAAATATCGAAAAACTTGAAAAAGTTTTAAAGACAAATTTTATCAAATTTTTTTTTTCTTTTTTTTGCAAAATCCATCCATCCAGAAAAAAGCAAGAGAGCCAAAAAAAAAAAAAAAAAAGAAAAAAAATTTTTTTTTTTACTTTTTCGAGCACCGCCCGAAACGACAATGCGATTTCCGCATTGTCGTTTCG
>NZ_JAGLBG010000263.1 GCF_018260405.1 Deinococcus sp. | reverse complement strand
CGAATTTGTCGCACCATTCGCGAATCGTTTCGTAGCTGACTTGAGTTCCGCGATGGAGAAGCAATTCTTCAACATCTCGGTAACTCAAGGTGAAGCGATGGTAGAGCCAGACGGCGTGCTGAATGATGCTCTTGGGAAAACGGTGGCGATAGGGCTTCAAGTCCGCAGGCATGCTGACTCAGTTTACTTGAACTTAACCTGACAGAACCGACGTAAGACTTCTCTGATTTTTCGCATGGACACTCGCTTTCTGGTCATCCTGCAAGGATGACCAATGAGGTTCCGTCCACACGTGTTGGGTGCCGACCCCAACAAAGGGTGCCGGATTACCCAGCGCAGGGTACCGCATTAATCTAGCGGAAGGTGCCGGCCGATCCCAGTGCCGCCCGCCGGATTAGGGCTGGGTGGAACACGTCTAGAACGGTTAAAATCGAGACGGTATTGCTAGATACCGTCTTAATCATAGTTTGCCGCGTCGTACTGTCATTCGCCGTACTTGAACTTAACCTGACAGAACCCTTTTGCATGTCCCCCGGCTGCCCGGCGCTCTGTGCCGGGCGAGGGAACA
>NZ_JAGLBG010000262.1:287-569 GCF_018260405.1 Deinococcus sp. | reverse complement strand
ATGTGCCTCCGCGATTCCGCCGCCCCTCGATCGTCGGCCGCGACCGCTCGAATCGATGCCTCCGCGATTCCGCTGCCGAATCCCCTTTTTCCTCCCCCTCCGTTTTCGCGCCCGTTTCGGACGATTCGCGGAGGCGGCGGCGGCGGCGGCGGGAATTAAATTCAATTTTTCCCTTTTTATTAACGACCGCTTTGCGGATTCCAACGGAACCGGATGACTCGATCGAGTCCGGAAAACCTTTTTCGTTACAATTTTGTGCGATACTCGGTAATGAAATTGCAT
>NZ_JAGLBG010000262.1:0-277 GCF_018260405.1 Deinococcus sp. | reverse complement strand
AATAATCATAACCACGTAGATGGTAGTAATAGTAATAGTAGTAATAATAATAATAATAATGGTAATAATTACGATCGTAATAAAAACAGTAATAATAATATTCTCTATTATTATTATTATTATTATTATGGCGGCGGCGGCGGCGGCGGCTTCTCGGCCTGCGAGTTTTTTCACTATTGCCCATTTCGATTTCTTTCTCCGGCCAACAAGATGGCGGAGGCATCGGCGGAAATGGCGGCAATGGCGGCGGCGTCGGCGACGGCGGCGGCGATTCTTT
>NZ_JAGLBG010000261.1 GCF_018260405.1 Deinococcus sp. | reverse complement strand
ACTTTTGGGTGACGACGTGGGGACTGGGAAAGGGTAGAAGGCAGCCATGCAACGGACTTTAGGACAACCAAAGAGCGGCAAGAGTCTGGTGAAACAGATATTCACTGGTATAGCTGTTGTTTTCAGCTTAATCATTGTTGCTGGCTACTTCCTCACTCGCTTGCAGTTTGAACCCGGCCTCTTTCGTCAACCTTTCTACCGCCTAAACCATCAGGTTTTTTCCGTTCAGGACATTGGGCACAGCTACCCTAGCCGTGAAGTCGCCATTGCTTTAAACACAAGCGAAAACTCAAATCCAAGGGAAGAGGCTTTGGCTTGTGTTCAAGCATTTGAGATTCGTTCCTTGCAGGATGGACAAAGTTTAACTTGCCGTGTTTTTCAGAATGAAGCAACGTATAACCTCTATCAAAAAGGTGAGAAGGGGTGCGTTATTGCTGAGGCAGTTCAGGGGCCTTATGGCAGAGCAGAGAATACCGAAGTCAGGATGAATGATTGATCTCACTGTGGCAATTAAGGCTAAGCTTGAGCCTCTGCGCTTTGGGGATGGGGCGGGGAAGGAGGGTGAAACGCAATGACCGCATCGAAGGA
>NZ_JAGLBG010000260.1 GCF_018260405.1 Deinococcus sp. | reverse complement strand
AGCTGAGAGCCGCCCACCCGCTGCTCAGTGCGGAAGTGGCGCAGAAACTTACGGTAGAAGAAAGCGTCCGTAGCCGCCAGAGCTTTGGCGGCACTGCGCCGGAGCGGGTGTGGGAGGCGATTGAGGCGGCGAAGGCGAAGTTAGGCGAATAGACTGGGGTATGCGGCGCTTTCTCCTGCTGCTCCTGGCCCTGATTAGGCCTGCAAAGGCTCAGCACGTCAGCGCTCTGCTGCTGCTGTAGTACGGACTGCACTCAATTCCGCCCGCAGCCGGGAAGCGGGCAGGCCCCTTCATGGGTGCGGTCAGGCCCCATACGGGTGCCGTTCTGACCAAGAAGCCGTTTTGGTCAAGAGGTGGGCAGGCTTGCTCAAGCGAGTCCGTTTTTCTCAAGAGGCTACCGCCTGAGCTCGAATTGAATCCAAAACCACCCGGTTCAATCGCCAGTTCGTAGAGGCAACCAGGCGGCCTTCTGGGTTGTCAACAAAACAGACGGCAGTCTGTATAGCCCGTTGCCCCTTGTGATCTGGCCCTGAATTGCTGTTCTCTAAACCTCACTTCTAGCGAATATCTACCCCATCCCGCTCCACGC
>NZ_JAGLBG010000025.1 GCF_018260405.1 Deinococcus sp. | reverse complement strand
AAGTACCTCATAGGCTGACTGTACCGCGCCGCGCCGCTCAGTCCAGGGAGCATGAGCAAACAAACCAGCCACAAAAAAGCGCCCCGTGAAAGGAGCGCCTGACCTGCCAATACGGACTGCTCTCCATTCCGCCGCAGTTGGGAAGTGGGCAGTCCCCATCATGGGTGCTGTTCTGGTCAAGAAGCGGGCAGGTCGTATAGGGGAGTTTGGCTTTACTGAACGACTGTGCCGGTGACAACAACCAGCAGCTGGGTCGCCGAGGACCGCTTGCTCTGGGAACCGAACAAACCGCCGACTACAGGAATGGTAGATAGGTACGGCACGCCGTTGTTCTGGTTGGTTGCATTGGAACCCATCAGGCCGCTGAGTAGAACAGTCTGCCCGCTCTTGAAAGTAATGATGCTCTGAGCTTCACTGTTGGTGAATTTAAGGATGTTGGGGACGCCGATTCCGTTGTCAGGGATATTGGTGACCAGATCATTGACCTGTCCGTGAACGCGCAGGGTGATCGTGCCGTCCGGGGCAACCTGAGGATCGAAGAAGTCGAGGATGACGCCGTAATCGACCACCTTCTGGATAGCCGGGACGTTGGCGGCGGCGCTGGGGATGTTGATGTCGAGTCTGCCCCCCGACTTGACGGTGGCCGCTGCACTGCTTGAGGCGTTCTGCGTCGCACTGGCGTTGCCCAGCGACCGCTGACCGCTCTGCATGGTGATGCTGCCGTCGTAGACCTTCTTGGAGACGCTCTGGTTCTCCAGCGCGTTGAGGGTCGGAAAGACGTTGAAGCCCACCAGGGTGCGGGTCGGGTCGAAGGTAGCGCTCAGGCCGTTGCTGCCGCCCAACGAGACACTGAATCCGCCGATCTTGGCGTTCCAGTCGATTCCCAGGGACTTGAGGGCCGATTCGGTGATCTCCTGAATCCGGACCTGCACATTGATCTGGGGCACGATCTTGTCGAGCTGAGGGATCAGTTCGGCGATCTGGGCCACCTGGGCCTGGGTACCGCGTACGATCAGGGTATTGGTTCGCCTGTCGGCGATGATGTTGGCTGCTGGTGTGGCGAGGACAGCGGCGCCAGGGGCTGTGGCTGCTGCGCCGGTCGTTGTGGCCGGGGTGCCTGCGGCTGTGCTGGTTCCGGCAGCGCTCGCCGTATTGGCCTGGTTCATGGGTGAATCGGCCACTGACTTGCCAGCGTAGGGCTGTCCGGTCACCGGATCGAGCAGGGTGGCGTTGGCGGCCAGATTGCTGGCCGTCTGCTGCGCGATATCACGTGAGAGCGTACCTTCGAGGGTGGCCTTGAGTTCCTCGGCACTGGCGTTGACGAGTGGGAACACTTTCTGCACAATCTGGGCGTCCAATTCAGCTTTGGGTTGGTCAAGCTGGCTTAGCATTTTCACGGCATCCGATATTGACGAAGAAAGCCCCTCAATAATGAGGCTACCCGTGTTATCGTAATTAATTACCTTCAATTTAGGATACCGCTGCTGTAGTAGCTTGACGACTCCATCGGCTGAACCCTTAACTTTATAAACAAAGGTACTAGAATCCTCATTCATCAAAGGAAGATTTGAGTTTTGGGGTATATCGATGGTTGAGATGAAAGCTCTAATTCTAGGTGTATCCTCTGAAGATGCCCTGAAAACTAGCCTTCTATTGACCGTATCAGGTATGATCTTGATGTTATCAGGCAGCTGATATCCATCTCTAATCTGGATGAGCGTTTTTTTCCCTTGGGCATCTGTCGTTTCTGTGGTCTGGTATTTTGCTTCACCGAAGTACTCGGTCGCCATCAGCAATGCTTTCTGAACCCCTATGTTTTCCAGGACGATAGCTAGTTGCTGTGGGCGCTGACTAATTCTTATAACTTTTGAATTCCCAATACTAAGTATCTCGTACTGAAGGTCATAAATATCCATTAAAAGAGGCCAGACCTGATTAAAAGGTGTCTTTACAAAACTGTAAGTAATAGGCTTGGCTGGTAGTTCAGCAGGCTTTCCAAGTGGAGTTGCGTAACTGACTTTATTAGAGCCGGGAATATCGTTTGAGGTACCTGATGCGCCTTTGGCACTCGATCTAACAATCTCACCGTTAATCAAAGCCAAAGCATCAACATTAAAGTTGAAAACAATCTCGTAGCCTGCGCCCTTTGCGATCCCAGCCAATAGTATGGAGAGAGGTCCAACATATGTATCATAGTTCACAGAGATGGTTTCAGACGTCAGATTCGGATCTGCTGGTGCATTTTTGACGCTGCCATTATTTGCTGGGGTGGCCACTGTTGGTTTGACTAACTGGGCGTGGGCCGAAGCCATGCCGAGCACGGCGGTCAGAAGAAGAACGTGTCGTTTATTCATGGTTCACCTTTGGTCGAGTTGAAGGGTCTTGGTGGTTGTTCCGGACGCGAGTGTCGCGGTGGTCGCGGTCAAATCCTTAAGGATAAGAGTGGTATTGGGAATAGGCTGGCCGACCGTAACGATGACGTATCCCTCATTGGAATGGAAGATGGCAGTCTTGACTTTGCCCAGAACGGCGGTATTGAAGACCAGCTGGTGTTCAGTGATTGCCCTATCGATAGCGATGGTGTCGTTTGGTGCGCTGGAGGTGCTGGTGTCCGCCGGGCTGCTCTGTCCGAGCTTGGTCATCACCTGAGGATTGGTGGAGCTGGGCACCGTGGCTACAACGCCATTTTGTGCCGCATTGCTCTTGCCTGGAGCTGTAGCGTCAGTTCCCGTGTTGGGCGAAACGCTAGGCACGTTTAGGCTAGTCACAGGCGGCGTGGCCGGGGCGCTCGGCATCGATGGCAGGGCCTGAGCGCCGTTGGTGGCGGTATTGGGCACCGTAACCGCTGCGCCGCGCTCAATGGGAGGAACCTTGACGGTGGTCGGGGCCTGTCCACTACCGTCGTGGCTTGCTGCCGGTGCCGCAGGCTGCGCCTGAGTCTGTCCCTTCGTCTGGCCCTGATTCTGGGCAGTGGCCGCTTCAGTTGCGCCGGTAATGGTCGGGATTGGCAGCGCTCCCCCTGAATTCACACTGCTGCCGGAGACCGTATCCGGATTGCTGGAGGCCCGGTCTGGCGTGGAGGTACTCTTCAGGTTGGGAACAGTGGCCGTGGTGGTCGGAATGCGCGGAATGGGCAGAGCGCCGCCCGCCGACGAATCGGGGGTGCTGGCCAGTGCACTGTCGATTTGGGACGCGCTGCTGCTGGGCCTGCTGATGGTGACCGGAGCCGGTGCGGTACTGGCCGAGGTATTGACCGGAGCCGTGGACTGAGGCTGATTTTCGGTGTTGACTTTGAGCGGTTTGAAAGGATTACGGCCATTGAGCCCGTTAAGTGGCTGGTTGGGGTTGATCCCAGTAGGAGGAGCCACGACCACCGTCGGGTCAGCCGTGCTGCCGTCCGGCGCAGTTGCCGGGAAAGGCGGGGCCGTCACCACGTCGGTTTTTCCCGCTGCCGTCTTGGGAGCGACATTGACAGTGCCAGTATTGCCAGTGCCCGTTGTGTTGTCGCCTGGCGTTGTCGTAGCAGGCACGGTCTGGCCGGGCTTGCCTTGAGGCGTTGTGGTGACCTGGCCGGGCTTGGTCGCCGTTTGCGCTGGCGGGGTAACCGACGAAGTGATCTGCTGCGTCTGGTGCGAGCTGTTCCAGACCGTCCAGCCGCCCAGCACAGCGAGCAGCCCCAGAGCAGACAGAAGCAGTTTTGTTTCGCGTGTCAGGGTGACAGGAGCGCGGGTCATCGAATACCTCCTGCTGCGGCAGGGGCTGCGGGAGCCGGAGCTGCCGCGCCAGGAGCCGCTGGCGTAGTGACGGTGCCAGTTGCCGCCCCCGCTGGCAGAGTGCCTGCCGCCAGGGTTGGGTCATAGGTGTAAACCGTCACAATGTACGTTCCTGCAATATTGGGGTCCAGGCTGGTTGCTGCGGGCAAAGCCAAGCTCACGTTGTTGATCGTGGTGAAACGGCTCTGTGTTTCGAGACTGCGTAAGACCTGAAAGAGCTGGGCAAAGCGCCCCGAAACAGACATATTGATGTCGGTGGCCCTCACTCCTGCTGGCAGATTCGCCACACTGCTCGGTACAAAATTCAGCGACTGCATATCGGCTTTCGCTGCCGCGACATTGGTCCGAATCTGGGCGACCACCTGGCCGAACTGCGTACTGTCCGGCAATGCACGCACAAATGCAGCGCGGTCAGCTTCCAGTTGAGCCACCTGGGTTTTCATTGCTGGAAGCTTGGCGACGGCTGCCCGGTAAGTGTCGGCCATCGCCTGTTTGGTGGCCAGGTCAGTCCGCATAGTATTGAGAGCGTCCTGGCGTGGCCGAAAATACAAGGTCAAAAACAGGGCAATCACCGCAACGCACAGCGCGAGAGCCAGGGCAAACAGATACTGAGGAGACAGTTTACTTGACATTTGAGTCTCCCGAGGCCGCAGCAGACCGGGCCGCAGGTGAAATGGCCGGGGCACTGGTCTGGGGCGCACTTGCTGCTGCGGGCGCTGCTGCGCTACTGGTGACCCCTGACTGCTCGGCTGTCGAAGGCGTGCCAACAACGCCTACATCGGCCTTGAAGGTGTAGAGCTGATCTTTGCTCTGGCGTTCCATACCTTTAAAACTCACGCCAAAATTGGAGCTGTTTTCCATAGCGTTCAAGAAAGTAATAACGGCCTGTTCGCTGGTGGCATTGCCCTCCAGTGAGATCTGGCGGCGAACCAGCTTTCCGGGGTAGATACCGCTCTTCTGAATGTTGGCGAGCGCGTCTGCGTTGACGGAAGTGATGTCCATTTTGGTCAGGCCTATGCCAGAATTCGCTGGCACCTGGGCACTGAAAGCCGCCAGATCATTTGACCAGTAGGTTTTCTGATCTCTAAGCGTTTTGGCAATGGCCGTGACCTGATTCAGGTCCTGCTGATGAGCCACCAGCGTATCGTATTCATGCTTCGCGGGCGTCAGGGTATCGATATCACCCTGAACGGCGTCTATCTGCCGCTGAAGATCGCTGGTTTTGGTCGAGGTCATGAGCCACGGAATCAGGAGAGCCACCGCCGTGATTGGCAGGAGCGCCCAGGTCGCGTATTTCCAGACGCTGGGCTGAGACTGCTTACGGTACTGCGCGGGTAAGAGGTTGACTTCAACCACGGCCAGTCACCCCCCGGAGGGCGAGGCCCAGTGGCACGGTAAATTCAGGGGCATTGGTTTGCAGGTAGCCCGTATCGACTCTGGCCTGATCCGTCTGTACGGTCAGCCACGGGCTGGCGACTTCCACGCGGAAGCCGAGTGCGTCGCTGATCGCTGCAGGCAGGCCACGCAGTTTTGCGCCCCCACCAGACAAGAAGGTGCGGTCGACGACCACATCACCGCTCTGAACCCGGTAGAACTCCAGCGAACGGCGAATTTCAGTAATCAGGTCGCCGAGAACCGGGCGCACCACTTCAAACACGCGGGCCGGGCTGTACTGTTCACGGCTCATATCGAAATTGAGCAGGTCTTCCTCGTCTTCGGTGGGCGTGGTCGCCGTCGCGTAGCCGAGTTTGACGTCTTCCGCCGCCGTGAAGTCGAGGTCAAGCGATTTTTGCAGGGCAGTGGTAAAGTCGTCGGCGCTGACGTTGATGTTACGGGTCATCAGGACACGGTCACCGCGCACCAGATTGATCACGCTGCTGCTGGCTCCGATTTCCATAACCAGCGCGACTTCACCCCCTTCGGTGTAGTTGTGCCCAGTCAGGGTGCTCTTGGTCAGGTGTTCGCCAAGAAGGTTGCCGCGCAGCGCCCGCAGAGCAGCGAAGCTCTTGAGGTCAATAATGGTGGGTTCCAGGCCAGCCAGACGCAGCACCTCGATTTGACGGGCCACGGCTTCAAGTGGCGCAGCGGCGATCACGACTTCCATCTGTCCGTCGTCCGGAATCTCTTCCGGGTCGTCCAGTACATCGAAATCCAGGCTGACCTCGTCGATGGGATAGGGGATGTACCGCTCGGCTTCCCACTTGATGGCTTCCTGAAGATCCTTGCGGCTTAGCTTGGGAACCATGATGTTCCGGGTCACGGCAGACTGATTTGGCACGGCGGTTACGGCGTAACGGGTGGTGATGCGGTGTTCGGCCAACAGATTCTTCAGCTCGGTGGCGACCGCCTGGGGTTCGACCACCAGGCCGTCCCGCATGCTGCCAATGGGCGTGGGAATCATGACTGCATGTTGCAGAGATGGGGGCGAGCCAGCACGTAGAGCCACGACCTTGATGGCGCTGGTGCCTATTTCGACGCCAATGGCGGCCGGTCGTGGGTTAAGTAGACGGTTTATGAAGCTCATGCTCCCTCCAGAATCAAGCAGATTTTAGCATTCACTCATCTGTGCAGCAGTGGCAAGCATGGACGGAGCAGGGCCATATCCACCTGTAAGCACAGTAAGTAAGCAAAAGTGACGAGAACACATGTCAGACCTTATGGAACCATACCGCAGCTTACGGAACTCTGACACCCATATGGGGGCCTCAGAGCGGCGAAAGGGCCATTGCTCTGGCAGAAAATGTCCTGTCTGAATCTTATAGCTGAGCGTGTGGTCACTTCAGCGTGCGTGGTAGCGGCTTCTGTTAGCCTACATGGAGATCACCACAGACCAGTGCCCCCAGAGATTAAATGTTATTAAACATTCTCATCTTGGCCGCTTATTTTTGACTTGGCTACAGGCTGCGCCGTGTGTGCTTGCTCCTTAGAACTCCTGAAGGCTGCCCGAAAAGTGTCGGAGCTTTCCCAGTGCACTGACGGTCAGAATATCCTGACCCACCGCGCCGACTTCCAGGGCGTCGTCGGCTACCCTGGCGATCACGGCCCCTCCGTTGTCCAGGCGCTCCAGATATGCACCCGAGAGGCGGTAGGTGCCGTTATCCGTTACCACGGTGGGCACGCCGACGCCCTGCACGCCCAGGCTGGTGGGGAGCAGGTGCGGTAGGGGAGCCGGGTCAATCAGGGCGTTATCGCTGAAACGCCGCAGTTCCCCGTTCAGAACCACGTAATCCTGTCCGTCGCCGCCCGTGGTCACGCGTGTGGGTGTTCCCGCGATCTGGCCTGCTGGACTACCGCTGTAGGTCAGGGCGCTGCCGTCCTCACGGTAAATGTGCCGGGCACTCAGGGCCACAACAGCCCCAGCATAGACACTCTGGGCCGCCCGGTCGAGGGTGATGACCAGCCCCACGCCCGGCAGGGCCGCCCAGGCGTCGCCGCCATTCCACGCCACGTCCGAGGCCCGGCCCAGACGCGGGCAAAACGGGGCATAGTCGGGTTTACGCGCTACGCAGGCCCGGCCATCTGCGACCCAGGCCACGCCTTGTTCGCTGAAGGCGGCCTTCATTCTCTGGCCAGCTGAAGTTTGGGCAGCTGAACTCCGGCCTCCTGAAGTCTGGCCTCCCGCAGCCTGGGCCGAGTGGTGGGGAATGGAAGCCGCAGTCCGCGTGGGTGCACAGGCACCTAGCGAAGGCGCGAGCGTAAGGGCAAGCAACAGGTGAACCGGGCGCATGGGTTCATTGTTCCGGGCCGGTTTCTGAGGGGCGTGAGGTGTGTAGTGGCTCCGGCGGGGCAGTGGGACAGTGGGGCGCTCGGGGCAGCAGCAAGGGCGGCGGGCCACTTGCTTCTGAGAAGCAGATTCGGCTATACTTTCCCGGTTTGATTTACTGCCGGATGACTGTGTCCTGAAACCGGTCGGCAGGCAGAAATCGTAATCGGAGTAAGAACGCCTCTCCCGGCCAAAGCCGAGGTCTGGGGTGGTCCGCTGCCCAAAGGAGCAAGTTATGCAAAGCGTCATTAAAGTCAACCGTGGTGCCATCCTGCGCGCCGTCGAACAGTCTCATATCAGACAAGGCATCCCCGAGTTCCGTCCGGGCGACACCATCCGGGTCGAAACCAAGGTGGTCGAAGGTAACCGGACTCGCAACCAGGCGTTTGAAGGCGTGGTTATCGCCATTAACGGTACGGGCAGCCGCAAGAGCTTTACCGTCCGCAAGATTTCCTTCGGTGAAGGCGTCGAGCGTGTGTTCCCCTTTAGCAGTCCGCTGGTGGCTAACGTGACGGTGCTGGAGCGCGGTAAGGTGCGCCGCGCCAAGCTGTACTACCTGCGCGACCTGCGTGGTAAGGCTGCCCGGATCAAGTCTGACCGCAGCCGCGTAATGAAAGACGCCGAAGCCGCCAAAGTGACCAAGGCCGAAGCCGCCGTTGCCAAGAAAGCGGCTGACGAGAAGAAGGCCGCCGATGAAGCGGCTGCCAAGCAGGCGGCCGAGGCCGAGGCCGCTGCTCAGGCCGCCGCTGCCGAGAGTGCCCAGACCGAAGCTGCTCCCGAAACCCAGGGCGAATAAGCTTTTTTCTGCTCCTGCCGTCTTCCCAGACCGCCTTCCCAAATCGGGAGGGCGGTTTTGTTATGGGCCTATAGGAACTCCGCTAAAGCCCAGCACATCTGGCGCCTTCCCCCGGATACGCGCAACTGTAACCGGGAGCTTCTTACCGCGAAACCCGTATCTTTTCCCACTGGTATCTGCTCGGAGTGAATCCGAGAGGCCCGGTTTACTTGGCACTTCGTACTTACAGGTAAGCCAGTTGCCAGTCGGTCTGCCCGTGTGCCAGCCCCGCCCGAAGGAGCGCCAGTCCGCTGGGAGCCGTGTCCTGGTAATGCGGCAGCCCCGTGGCCAGCGTCACGAGTTCCTCGGCGCTGCGTTTGCCGACCGGCTGGATGGTTGCAGTGACGGTGCCGCCCTGCACGTCATAAACCGCGCTGTAGTGGTTGCCTTTGCGGGCGTCCTGGCTAACGGCTTGCCGCCCCGACCCCCGCACCAGGCCCTCCAGGGTACTGACCCCGCTCACCGGGGCATTCCAGACGCGGCCCAGGCCGAGGGCGTAACTGGCCCCGACCCGGACCCCGGTATACGAGCCGGGCCCAGTGCCGATGACGATATGGTCGGCGCTGAAGGGTAGCCCGGCCTCGGCAAACAGGGCGCGGACGGCGTCGGGCAGCAGTTCGGCGTGGGCGCGGCCCACCTCGCGGCTGTGTTCCAGCTGGCCTGCATTCCAGGCAAGGGCCAGGGTCAGAAAAGGGGTTGCCGTATCCAGCGCCAGAGTCACAGCCATCAGGCAGGCATTGTACGGCGCACGGCGTGGCGGCAGGCTGTCTAGGGGGGGTTGGTCTGCAAGTGCGGGCCGCAGTAGCCGGTCTACAGGCGCAGCGGTGATGTCACCGATAAGGGGACTTCTGTCCATCAGCTTCCAGTCATTTCCGGGTGGGGGTGTATCCTGAGACAACATGACTACTATTGCCAAAGGACTGGAAGGCGTTGTCTTCACCGAGAGCAAACTGACGTTTATCAACGGAACGGAAGGCGTTCTGACCCACCTGGGGATTCCGATTCAGGAATGGGCGGAAAAGAGCACGTTTGAGGAGCTTTCGCTGGCGCTGCTCGACGGCGAACTGCCAACTGCCGAAGAACTTGCGAAGTTTGACGCCGCGCTTAAGGCCAACCGCGCTATTCCCGATCAGCTGGCGCAGCTTATCCGCGACATGCCCAAGGGTGTTCACCCCATGCAGGCGCTGCGAACTGCCGTATCGTACCTGGGTCTGCTTGACCCCCAGGCCGAGGAAATCACTCCTGAAGCCCGCCGCACCATCAGCGTCCGCATGATCGCGCAGTTCTCGACCATCATCGCCGCCGTGAACCGTACCCAGGAAGGCCAGGACATCGTAGCTCCGCGCACCGACCTGACCCACGCCGGAAACTTCTTGTACATGCTGAGCGGCAAGGAGCCGACCGCCGAGCAGTCGCGCCTGTTCGACATCGCCCTAGTACTACACGCCGACCACGGCATGAATGCCAGCACCTTCACGGCCATTGCGACCAGCAGCACGCTCAGCGACATGTACTCCTGCATGACCAGCGCTATCGGCGCACTCAAAGGACCGCTGCACGGCGGGGCCAACGAAGCCGTGATGGACATGCTCGACGAGATCGGCAGGCCCGAGAAGGCCGAAGCCTACATCATTCAGAAGCTCGACCATAAAGAGAAGATCATGGGTGTGGGCCACCGCGTATACAAGAATTTCGACCCCCGTTCGCGTGTGCTGCGCGACTACGCCGAGCACGTCGCCAACAAGGAAGGCAAGAGCAACTACTACCAGATCCTCGAAACCATCGAGAAGATCATCGTGGACCGCATGGGCGCAAAGGGGATTTACCCCAACGTGGACTTCTACAGTGGCACGGTCTACAGCGACCTGGGCATCAAGAAGGAATACTTCACGCCCATTTTTGCGCTTGCCCGCATCAGTGGCTGGTGCGCCAGCGTGATCGAGTACAGCCAGAACAATCGCCTGCTGCGCCCCGACGCCGAGTACACCGGCCAGACCGACCAGCACTACACCGATCTAAAAGACCGCAAGTAAGCCTGAGCTGGCCAGGGGAGGCCAGGGCGTAAGGCTCTGGCTTTTCTTTTTTGATTTTAGGCAGTTGCGCTCTCACCCGTGTCCGTTATCCTGGCCTTATGCACGGGC
The DNA here is from genome assembly GCF_018260405.1 of Deinococcus sp. Classification (GTDB taxonomy): domain Bacteria; phylum Deinococcota; class Deinococci; order Deinococcales; family Deinococcaceae; genus Deinococcus. The sequence continues at coordinate 19,941 of NZ_JAGLBG010000025.1, read as the reverse complement.
CAAGAGACGCTACGGAAAGTCATGGGTAGTTCGGATTTCACGGCGCCGGGAAAGGCAGTCCGTATTATTTTCTACTCAGCCTCTTGCGGTGCGAGCTGTACTAAGGCCCCTGCAAGGGTGAAGGGATCACAGTTGCCGGAACTGCACTGTGTCTCAATCATGAGAGACATTTCGGCACTACTCAGCCCGCAAGGGGAGAGGAAGAACACCATGTCATCAACAAAGAAAGGCTATTTTCAAGCACTACTTTCCGGACAGATACTAAAACTGGTGGCTTACACGGTCTCTGGTCTATTCCTGTCCGGGCTGGCCGGAGCGCAGAACTTGCAGGCGTGCGGCGGCGAAAAGGGCTATCCGGCGTGGGTCAAAGACGGCGTGTACAGTGGCGCGATCGGTAAGTTGCCCGTGACCTTGCAGATCAAGCGCGGTGTTTCCGATCAGACTGCCTATTTCTACCGTTCATACGGCGTGGATCTGCCCCTGACTGCGTTTCACGACGGCGAGCGGCTGATCTTGCAGGAGTCGGCCTACAACCGTGCGGCGAACCGTGAGTTCGCTACCGGTTGCTTTAGACTGGGCCGCAGTGGTGCCGGTCAAGCGGGCGCGGGACTTCAGGGCGATTGGACGACCCCCGACGCCAGAAAGAAACTTGCGGTCAGCCTCGCTCCGCTGAATGTGGCGGGCGTCCCGCTGCGCCTTGCAGCCTCGGCGGGGGTAGCTCAGCTGCGCCGCGACAGCCCGCTGACCTTCCTAAAGCTCAACCGCCCGTGGCAAAAGGTGCCGGGCGGCCTGAAAGAGCCCTATTCGGGCCTCATCTTTCCACGTCCGGCTTACGCTTCAGCTGCGCTGAATGCCTTTTTGCAAGATCGGCAACTGAAGTACGCGGCCGATGTGCTGGACTGCCGCTCTCAGATGCTGGGCATGGAGGATGAGTTTTATTTCGACTTTCAGGCCGCGCCCCAATTTCAGACGCCTCACCTGCTGAGTCTGATCGAAGGCGGCGAGGGTTACTGCGGCGGGGCGCATCCCTTTTCGATGTTCACGCCCTACACGGTAGACAAGCAGACTGGCAAAAAGTTCCAGCCTAGTGATCTGTGGCCGCGCCTGACGCCCGAGCGCCTGCTTCAGCTCTATTCGCGCAAATACAAGCCCGATTTTGAAGGAACCGATGGTCTGCAGACGATGCTGACCCGCCACGGCCTGGCGATTTATAACGACAACTACCCCGAGTTTAACCGGAGCGTCCGCACCTTTGACGTAACCATTCCTTACGCGCAGCTGCGAGCTGAAGCTGACCCGAAATCGCCTTACTACCGCGATCTCTACCGCTGAAACATACGCACTGCGCTCAATTTTGCCCAATACAGCGACCAGGCCCCTTTATCAGGGGCCGATTGGCCCACAAAGGCACCGCCTTACCGCGAAACCCGTGTTATTCGTCGGTACTGAGCACCGCCAGGAACGCTTCTTGTGGCACTTCCACCGTGCCGAACTGCTTCATGCGGGCGCGGCCTTTTTTCTGCTTGTTCAGCAGCTTCTTCTTACGGCTGATATCACCGCCGTAACACTTAGAGAGCACGTCTTTGCGGTACGCCTTGACGGTAGCGCGGGCGATGATCTTCGCGCCGATCACGGCCTGCACCGGCACCGGGAACAATTGGCGTGGAATGACCTCGGCCATCTTGTCCACGATTTTGCGGCCCAGCGAGTAGGTTTTGGTCTCGTGGACGATTACGGCCAGCGCATCGATGATCTCGTTGTTGACCATAATGTCTACCTTACGCAGGTCGCCCTCGCGGTAGCCCAACTGCTCGTAGTCCATGCTGGCGTAGCCGCGCGAAATCGACTTGAGGCGGTCATGAAAGTCGTACAGAATCTCGGCGAAGGGTACCTCGTAGATCAGTTCCACGCGCTTGCCGATATAGTTCATGGTTTCCATGGTGCCCCGGCGTTCCTGAAGCAGCTGCATCACCGGCCCCACGTAGTCCTCGGGCAGCATCACATGCAGCTTGATATACGGCTCCTCAACCAGCGTGATGCGGTCGCGGGTGGGGAACTCGGCCGGGTTCTGCGTCTCGAATACGTCGCCGTTGGTCAGCGTAACGCGGTAGACCACGGCGGGCGCGGTGGCAATCAGGTCGAGGTCGTACTCACGCTCCAGCCGCTCCTGAATAATCTCGGCGTGCAGTAGCCCTAAAAAGCCGCAGCGAAAGCCGAAGCCCAGCGCCTCGGAGGTCTCGGGTTCAAAGGAAAAGGCCGCGTCGTTGAGCTTCAGCTTTTCCAGCGCCTCGCGCAGTTTGCGGTAGTCCTCAGTGTCGGTAGGGTACAGCCCCGAGAACACCACCGGCTGCGCGGGCTTGAAGCCGGGGAAGGCTTCGGCGGTCTGCACCTCGCTGCCAGTGAGGGTGTCACCCACCTGCGCGTCGGCGATGTCTTTGATACCCGCCGCCACCCAGCCCACCTCACCCGCGCTGAGGCTTTCCCCCACGACCAGACCGGGCGTAAAGGTGCCGACCTTGTCAACCTCAAAGTTCTTACCCGCGTTCATCAGGCGCACGCCGTCTTTGGCCTGCATGCTGCCTTCGAGCACCCGCACGAACAGAATCACGCCCTGGTAGGCATCGAAAAAGCTGTCGAAGATCAGGGCCTTGAGCGGCGCGTCGGGGTCGCCGGTGGGGGCGGGAACATACTCCACAATCGCTTCCAGAATTTCGGGGACGCCCTGCCCAGTCTTGCCCGAGGCGAACACGGCGTTGTCGGCGGGAATCCCGATGACTTCTTCCAGTTCCTTGGCCGCGCCTTCGGGATCGGCGGCGGGCAGGTCAATCTTGTTGATGACCGGTACGATTTCCAGGTTGCTGTCAATGGCGAGGTAGGCGTTGACGATGGTCTGCGCCTCTACCCCCTGTGAGGCGTCTACCAGCAGCAGCACCCCCTCGCAGGCGGCCAGCGAGCGCGACACCTCGTAGTTAAAATCCACGTGTCCAGGCGTATCGATCAGGTTGAAGACATATTTTTCGCCATTCTCGCGGACATAATCCAGGCGAATTGGCGTGGACTTGATGGTGATGCCGCGCTCGCGCTCCAGCTCCAGCGTGTCGAGGGTCTGGTCGCGTTTGTCGCGCTCGCCCATCGCGCCCAGTTGCTCCAGAATGCGGTCGGCAAGTGTCGATTTGCCGTGATCCACATGGGCAATAATCGAAAAGTTACGGAAGTTGGCGGTGCGCGGGTCGGTCACACAGAGCAGTCTACCGGAGAGCGGTGAACGATAGTGGTGTTTCGGTAATAAAGATTCCGCATTCCGCCGCAGCCCTGAAGCGCTCAGGCTTGCTGTGCCGCGTAGCTTTGCCAGTGATCGGCCTGAAACGGGGAACTGCGCGGGCGGCCCAGCCGTCACCATCAGGGCGACCAGCTAGCCCCCCTGCAAGACTTCCGGGGAAGACTTCCGGGGCAACCGGATCACTGCGCTTCAGGGATGAGCAGCCGGGGGCAGCGGCTTAGGACGGTGGAACGTAATGCCACTGCACGCCGCTGAGGCCACTGGCGACGGTGGCGCGGCCAGTCAGGGGGGCAGTTCCGTCTTGCACAGTCTGAATGACCAGAACATTCCAGCCCTGTCGCAACTGGTAATCCACGTCTATCTGGGCGCTCTGGCTGCTGCTGTCACTGCGGCTCAGAGTGCAGGTCTGGGTGCCGCTGAGGTGAACCGTGCGGTCGGCGTAGGCGTACTGGCGCCAGAGGTTAATAGTCTGCGTGTTCTGCCCGGCCATCGCCTGTCCGGCCAGTCGCAGCGTAGCCGCAGTAGCCGCGCCCGTCGGCACGAAATAGGCGCTGCTCACGACGGCGAACCGTGCCGCTGAGTCGCTCAGCTTCAGGCCGCCGGGGCACTGGCTGCGGCTGAAGCCCAGCAGGTCAAGGGCGGGCAGCAGAGGAAGCACTTCCGCCTGACCGCCTGCCGAAAGCTGTGGCGGGACGGGCAGCGTAATCGTATAGAGCCCGCGCCGATCAACTGGAAAGTGAACCAGGGGCCGGAGCTGCTGAGCGCCCATATCAAACTCGAGGGTCACGGTGCCTGTGCTGGGCGGATAGAGCACCGCGCCCTCGACACCGGAACTGGCTACACCGGCGGCTGCTGTACCGGGACTGCCGCCACCGCAGGCGGTCAGGCCACAAAGCAGCAGCGGACAGAGCAACAGGCGAGAGAACTTCATGACTGTAAAGAATTTTACACCGAGTCCTGCCCGTGGGCCTGACGGACTTTAACCCTGAAGCTGTAACTCTGAACCTGTAGCCCCGAACCTGTCCTACGGATTTCGCGGCATGGACTCGCAGAGCTGCGGGCCGCATTGAGCAGAGTCCGTATTTTCCTACTTTCCGGCGCTCGGATCGAATCCAAAACGGCCCGGTTCAATCGGCAGTCCGTATAAACCTGGGCCGCCTGGCCCGGAGCACGTATACTGAGCAATTGGCACCCAGCCGCACTCCCGCCGCGGAGCAACTGCGACCCGGCGAAAATTGAGAGCGTGGCCCTAGAAGGAGGTACGCCCATGCAAGAACTTTTAGATCAATTGGCGTCACTCCGGGAGTATCTTTGACATTCCCGGCAAAACCCGCCGCCTGAACGAACTCGACCGTGAACTCAGCGACCCAGACCTCTGGAACGACTCGGGCCGGGCGCGGCAGGTCAATCAGGAAGCTGGAACCGTGCGCCGCATCGTCGAGGAATACAACGACCTGACCTCCAACGCCGCGAGCCTCTCCGAGATGCTCGAAATGGCCGACGAGGAAGAAAAGGAAATGCTGGCCGAGGAGCAGGCTAACCTCGCCCAGCGCGTGGACGACCTATACCGCGAAACGCTGTTCACTATGAAGCACGCCGACACTGCCGCCATCGTGCGCGTGAAGTCGGGTGCGGGGGGCACCGAGTCGCAGGACTGGGCCGGGATGCTCGAACGCATGTTTATGCGCTGGGCCGAGCGCCGGGGCTACAAGGTCGAACTGATCGACCAGCAAGACGGCGACCAGGCCGGGATCACCAGCGCCGAATTCATCATCCGGGGCGAAAAGGCTTACGGCATGATGGCCCCCGAGCACGGCGTTCACCGGCTGGTGCGCGTGTCGCCCTTCGACAGCAACAACCGCCGCCACACCTCCTTCGCCTCGGTCGAAGTGGTGCCGGAAGTGCCTATCGAGGAAATCAACATTCACATTCCCGATTCCGACCTGCGCCGCGACGTCTTTCGTTCGCAGGGCGCGGGCGGGCAGGGCGTGAACACCACCGACTCCGCCGTGCGACTGACCCACTTGCCGACCGGCATCGCGGTAGCCTCGCAGGTCACGCGCAGCCAGATCAAGAACCATGAGATCGCCCTGCAAATCCTGAAACAGCGCCTCTACGACATCGAAGTCAAGAAGCGTGAAGCCGAGGAAGCCAAGGCCCGTGGCGAGCAGAAGAAGATCGAGTGGGGGTCGCAAATTCGCAGCTACGTGCTGGACAAGCAGTACATCAAAGACCACCGCTCGGGTCTGATGAAGCACAACCCCGACGACGTGCTCGACGGCGACCTCGACGAACTGATGTGGGGCGGCCTGGAATGGATGGCTGGGAAACGAGTGGCTGAGGAAGCCGGAGACGACGAATAGTCTTGGCTTTCCCACCGCTTTTTTAACCGCTTTTGCCCTGGCAGAAGCGGGTTTTTATATGGCCCTCGCGGTGTGGAACCACACAAAGCGCTTGCCAAACGCCGAGCAATGGCGACCTGTACGGCCAGGCGTTCAATCAGCTTTCGGTAAATGCTCCTAGCGCCCTGAACCGCGCTGCCCGCTGCGCCTTGAGTTCTTCGGGACTCAATTTGCCCAGTTCGTCGAGGTGGCGGCTGATGACCGGGCCGAGCAGTTCGGCGGCGAGGTCCATATCGGTGTGGGCGCCGCCCGCCGGTTCCGGCACCACTTCCTCGACGATGCCCAGTTCCAGCAGGTCGGGCGCGGTCAGTTTGAGGGCTTCGGCGGCCAGCGGCGCTTTGGTGGCGTCTTTCCAGATGATGCTGGCGGCTCCCTCGGGCGAGATGACCGAGTACCACGCATTCTCCTGAATCAGCACGCGGTTGCCCACGCCCACGGCCAGCGCCCCGCCCGAGCCGCCTTCACCGATCACCACGCACACGGCGGGCACGCGCAGCTGCACCATGCGCAGAATGCTTTCAGCTATGGCCCAGCCCTGTCCGCGCTCCTCGGCTTCCAGGCCCGGATACGCGCCCTGGGTATCGATCAGCGACACAATAGGCAGGCCAAAGCGGTCAGCCAGAGCCATCAGCCGCACGGCCTTGCGGTAGCCTTCCGGGTTGGCACTTCCGAAACGGCGCTTGATTTTGCTTTTGGTATCGCGGCCTTTTTGCTGAAGCAGCAGCATGACGGGGCGGCCCTGCCAGCGGGCCGGGCCACCGATCAGCGCCGGGTCGTCACCGAATTTGCGGTCGCCGTGCAGCTCGTGGAACTCGGTGCACAGCCGCTCGACGTAATCCAGCGCGGTGGGACGGCCAGGGGTGCGGGCCAGCTTTACACGCTCCCAGCGGGGGCTTTCGGTGCTTTCACTTGGGGCGGCTTCGGCTTTACTCTGCTGGGCACGGTACTTTTCTACCTCGGCCCGCAGCGGCGAAATAATAGTATCCAAATTCTGTCCGGTCTTGCGGGCGGTGGCTTCCAGGTCGCGCAGACGGGCTTCGAGTTCGCGCACGGTATCGCTGAAGGTGCTCACGCGCTGACCGACCGCTTCATCAGAAGGCCCAGCAGACTGGCAATGTACTGGCGCTGCTCCCGGCGGTCGACCACGTCGTCGACCATGCCGTGTTCCAGCAGAAATTCGGAACGCTGAAAGCCTTCGGGCAGATTCTGGCGAATGGTCTGCTGAATCACGCGCGGCCCCGCAAAGCCGATCAGTGCGCCAGGTTCGGCCAGGATCACGTCGGCGATGGTAGCAAAGCTGGCGGTCACGCCCCCGGTGGTCGGGTCGCTCAAAATGCTGATGTACGGCAGGCCCTTTTCGGCCAGAGCTTCGATTGCCACGGTGGTTTTTGCCATCTGCATCAGCGATAACGCACTTTCTTGCATCCTGGCCCCGCCGCTGGCCGACACGATGACCAGGGGCAGGCCCGCCTGCGCGGCATGTTCGGCGGCGCGGGTAATCTCCTCACCGACCACGCTGCCCATGCTGCCGCCGCTGAAGGCGAAATCCATCACGGCGACGGTGACTGGCACGCCCAGAATGCTGCCGGTGCCAGTCATGATCGCGTCGGGTCGCCCGGTCTTTTCCTGGGCGCGGCTCAGGCGGGCCGTGTACGCCTCGGTATCCTGAAAGTTCAGTGGATCAGTCGGATGAAGATGGCCCGACAGCTGCCGGAAGGAATCGTGGTCGATCAACACGTGAATGCGCCGCTGGGCGTCGAGGCGCAGGTGGTGGCCACACTTGGGGCACACGAACGCGTTGGTGTCGAGGTCGCGGTTATAGAGGGTTTCCTTACAGGCCGGGCACTGGGTCCACAATTCGGGTGCGTCCGTGCTCGCCTGCTGCTGGGGGCGGCGTCGGCGGAAAAAGCGATCTAGGGCCATGTGAGTCAATTCTCCTTGACTGCCATTCTAATGATGCGCCGCAGGGCGAATTGCACTGGGTTCAGGAGACGGGACGCAGTCAAAGTTCCTGGGCTGCGCGGCCACGCCACGTACTAGCGCTGCTCAACCCAGCTTGCGCTTGAGGTAATCGTCTATCTGATCGAGTTGCAAGTTCAGGTCGCGTTGCAGGTTATCGATTCGCGCCGCCAGCGAAGCGATCTCGGCGGCGCTGCCTGCCTTGCTGTCTGGCAGAGCGCGGCTACCCAGTTCGGTAAAGCGCTGATCCAGGCTGCTCTGAAGCTGGGCAAAGCGGCTAGCTTCCTGACTGTCCAGGCTGACGCGCAGGGCGTCCATGTCGCGCAGCAGCTTGGCGCTGTCGGCGTCGGCCCGTAGTTTGGTTACGCCCGCCCAGAAGTAAAAGATGAGCAGCGGAATAAGCAGCAGCCCCAGCAGCAGCAGGCCCATCGGCATATTCTCGTAGGTCGCAAATCCCAGGTTCAGCGGGTGCGGGTCAGTCAGAAAATTCATGTTCAGGGCCGCGAGTAACACGATCAGCACCAGAAAGACGATCAGAATGACAATCCGCATGATTCGAGCATAGGACGCTGCGACTGACGCAGTTCTCGAAAGGGCTTGCGGGAAAATTAAGACACGGGGTCGGCGCACTGGGTCTATACAATCTCGGAACGTCCCTGTAGGCTGGACGCATGCTCTCTTTGCAGAAGGCGTCCACCATTCTCGGTGCATTTGGGGCCGAGCAGCCCGAGTGGGGCGTGCGGGCGCTTGGGACCCATCTGGGGATTCCGCGCGCGACCGCCCACGCCTATCTGGCAGGCCTGACCGAGGCTGGTTTTCTGCGGCGCACCCCGGCGGGCAAGTACCGACTGTCTTGGCACCTCGCCGAGATGGGGGCCGAACTCACGGCGGCGCTACCCTGGTTTCAGGACGCGCGAACGCTGATTACCCGGCTGGCGCTGGAAGTGCGCTCGGTGGCGTTCCTGTGCATTCTGGAAGGTGAAAATATCGTGGCCGCCATCCGCGAACGCCATCCCGACGCCGACATAGACCTGCCTCTGGACATCTACCTGCCCGCGACTGCCACGGCCAGCGGCAAGCTGCTCTATGCCTATGCCGATCTGACTCCTAAAACCTTTGAACCCTGCACCCAGAGCAGCATTACCACCGTTGACGAGTGGCGGACCGAGGTCGAGCGGGTGCGGCGGCTGGGCTACGCCTACAGCATTGAGGAATGGATTCCGGGGCAGTGCACGCTGGGAGTGCCCTACCACCACGGCGATCAGGTGGTCGCCAGCATCGGCGTGCAGATGAGCGCCGAGCGGTATCTACGTGAGGAACGGCAAATCCGTGAACGGGTGCTCCAGATCGTACATGAAGCCGAGGAATAGAGCAACGAAAAGGTGAGCGCTGTTCATGAGGCACTCACAGCGCCAACCTGCTATTTGATCCTCTGGTTCATAGGGCAGGGCAACCGCAAAGTCCCAAAATTGCAGAGTGAACACTCCAATTTCTGTTTTTGGCACAAAAAGCGACTCTGAATCGAAGATCATCGAGTGATGAAAACAGACTTTTTCGATTCCATATCAGAAGCAATTTGATCCAGTTTCAAAATTGAACCGACTTTGCGGAAGCCCTGTAGTTTATAGGGCCTAAATACGCGGCATCTCCTTGAAAAATGCAGTCTTTATCCGCTCAGCGCCCTAGGCTCAAGCTGGTCAAGTAAGCCGTGCTTCTTACCAATTTGGCCGGTGACACTTCTTGGATCAGGCGCGGGGCCGAGTTGATGGTGGCGAGGGCGGCAAATACGCCGCGCCAGTTGATCTCACCGTCGCCGCAGGGCCAGTGCCAATCGTTCATGGCGTCGTTGTCCTGCAAGTGAACGTGGCCGAGCAGGTCGCCCGCCAAACGAATCCAGCTTTCGGGAGTAGGGCCGCCAATCCGTTCCATCAAGAAGGAGTGGCCCACATCAATGCTGACGCGCAGGCGCTCGTGATTGGTGTCACGCACCATGTTAAGTAGCGGGGCGGGATTGGTGTCGCGGATGTTCTCCATGACCAAAGTGCAGCCCGCGTCACTGGCGACGGGCAACAGTTCGCCGAGCATGTCACCGACAATTTGCAGTTGCTCGGCCAGCCCAGTCGCCGGGGTATGCGCAACCGCCGGATGTCCAAAGAACTCGAAAGGGCTGTGAATGACCATGTGGGTGGCTCCCAATTCGCCCGCAAACGCCAGTCCCGTTTTCAAGCGGCGCAGCGTTAGGTCACGCACGGCGGGGTCACGCGGCATTAGGCTGAGGCTCCAGAAGGGGCCGTGAATACCAACCCGGCCCGTAAAACCGTCCAGCAGTTCACGGCCCTCTCTGGCGCGGGCTTGCCAGTCACCTTCGAGCAGATCAGCAGAAATCGGGTCTTGTATTTCCAGATCGCGGCCTTCCCACAGCCAGTCGCGGTGGTGTTCGATGTCGGCCAAGCGCATGGCTGCGCCCAGCAGTGGCAGGATAAGAGTCTCAGTCTCTGGTCGGGGTTGGGTCAAAGTCGCCGTCATGGTTCACCTCAGTGTGAATAGGGGCGGTGGTTGGGCTGTGGGCTAGGAGCTTTGAGGGAAACACCCCATAGCCCACAGCTCATTTCGTGTCTTTGAAGAGCGGCTGGGTACGCTGCACCAAGTCGCCCAAGGTGGCATCAATCGGGGCGCTTTGCAGGAAGATTTTGTCGAGTGCTTTGATGATTTCTTGGGTGCCCTGCACATATCCTGCGGTGGTGGGGCGTGGGCGGGCGTAAGGAAGTTGCTGACCGCCGATTTCTAGGCCGGGCACGCTTTTGACGTAAGCCTGGTAAGCGGGCAACCTAGAGGTGGTACGGGTAATCGGCACATAGTTCGCCATTTTGATCCAAGTGAATTGCTGCTCGGGCTGGGCCAACCAAGTGATGAATTTCCAAGCGGCGTCCTGCCTCTCTTTGGAGACACCTTTGCTGATCGCCAAGGTCGCGCCGCCTACGGGCACCACGGGCTTTTTGTAGTAGGGTAGCGGCGCAGTGCCAAATTTGAAAGGCACCGATGCGTTCAGACCGGGGCGCGAGGCCACCGAAGCCATGAACATCGCCACTTTGCCTGCCGCGAAGTCAGCCGTGGTGTTGGGCGTTTGCAGCACAGCGCTGCCATCGCGGAAAAAGCCTGCCCAGTCGGTGATCACTTCTTTGGCAGCGGGCTGGTCGAGCAGCAGCTTGCCGTTGTCCACCACTTCGCCGCCGTTGCTCCAGATCGCCCCTTCCAAGACCCAAGGAAAAGAGGGCAGCGCAATAGCAGCAACACCTGTCGCGTCTTTGATCTTTTTGGCAGCGGCCCGCAGTTGGGGGTAGGTACGGGGCGGCGTGGTCATGCCCGCTTTTTTCAGCAATTCGGGGTTGTAGTACAGCACAGGGTTGGAGTTGTTCCAAGGCATCGAGTAGACGTTGCCGTCGTCGCGGGTTACTTGGGTCTTGAACACGGGCCAAAAGCTGTCGAAGGACTTCTGAAAACCGGGCATAGTCTTGAGGTTCAGCAGGGCACCCGAAGCGGCGATGCGCGGCACATACGAGACTTCCAGTTGCAGTATGTCCGCCGAGGGCTGGCCCGCTGCGATCCCGGCCAACGCCTTTTGCACCACGCCTTCGTAATCGTTGGCGAATTCGCCGCGCACGGTCACGTCATTTTGTGCAGCGTTGAACTGCTTGATCATGCTTTCGATGGCTTTGCCTAGTTCTCCGCCCAGTCCGTACATAAAAGTCACGTCGGTCTTGGCGGCGGCGCTGGAGAGCAGGGTCAGGGTGAGCAAGGGAAGTAGCTTTTTCATGGGATTTCCTCCTTAAGAAAACGTAGCGAGATGAAACGCGATTAAATCAGCCCTTAAGCCCGCTGGCGGCGGCACTCTCGATAAACCATTTCTGGGCAAAAATGTAGAACAGCAGCATGGGGGTCACGACGATCACGGTGGCGGCCATCACCAGCGGCAAGTTGCTACCTTCCAAACTGGAGAAGCTTGCGAGACCCACCTGCACGGTACGGAACTCGTCGCGGTTGGTCACGACCAGGGGCCACACCAGCGCATTCCACGAGGACAAAAAGGTCAGGATGCTCAGGGCGCTCAGCACCGGCGTATTAACTGGCAGCAAAATCATCCGCAGGTACTGGGCGGGGGTGGCCCCGTCGAGCCGCGCCGCCTCTTCCAGTTCCACTGGTGTTTGCAAGAAGGCTTGGCGCAGCAGAAACACCCCGAAGGCACTGGCGGCAAACGGCACGATCAGCGCCTGATAGCTGTTGAGCCAGCCAAATTGCCGCACGGTCATAAAGTTGGGGATCAGCAACACGTCGCCCGGAATCATCAGGGTGCCCAGCGCCAGCGCGAACAGCAGACCCTTGAGCGGAAAGGTCATGCGGGCAAAAGCGTAAGCCGCCAGCGCACTGGTGGTCACGACTGCCGCCGTGGTGATGAGCGAAATCAGCAGCGAATTGAGCAGGTAGCGGCCAAACGGCGCACTCTCCCAAGCCAGCTTGAGGTTGCCCCACTCCCAGCGGCTGGGCAGCAATTTGCCCAAAAACACCTCGGTCTGCGGCTTAAAGGCGGCCAGCAGCATCCACACCAGCGGCATCACAAAGAACACGATCACCAGCAGCGAAATGGCTTCTTGGCCCCAGCGGGCGGAGGCGCCCTTACTTTTGCTATTCAGTGTCATCGGCGTGGTCATTGGTAATGCACCCGCCTTTCGGCCAACTTAAGTTGCAAGAACCCCAGCGACAGCAGCAGCAGGAAAAGCGCCACGCTCAGGGCACTCGCCATGCCCATCTGAAAGAAGCTAAAGGCGTTTTGGTAGATGTAATAGCCGAGCAAGTTAGTAGAACCCGCTGGGCCGCCCCGCGTAAGCAGCAGCACCAGACCGTAAGACTGAAAGGTGCCCATCAGCGAGATAAAAAACACCACCAAAGTCGTGGGGGCCAGCAGCGGAATGGTGATGTGGCGGGCTACCGTAAAGCGCCCTGCGCCGTCAATGCTGGCGGCCTCCTCCAGTTCGCGGGAAATGCCCTGCAAGCCCGCCAAGTACAGCACCGCAGGCAGCCCCACCCCTTTCCAGACCGCTACCATAATCACCGAGGCCAGCGCGGTTTTGGGGTCGGTTAACCAACCGGATTCGGGTAGCCCCACGCTTTTGAGCAGTCCGTTAATCGGCCCAGCGTTGGGGCTGAGCAGGTAGTTCCAAACTACGGCGGTTGCGGCGAGCGACACTACCACCGGGGCGAACACCGCGCCGCGTAGCAGCGTGCGGAGGCGGGTTGGGGCGTTCATCAGGAAAGCCAGCGCCATGCCTAATATCACTTCGGTCAGGGTCACAGCCAGAGCGAAGATCACCGTGATCTTGAAACTGCTCCAGAATTCAGCGTTGGCGAGCATCTCGCGGTAGTTGCTTAAGCCCACCCACTGCGCCTGCGAAAGCATGTCGGCGTCGGTGAAGCTCAGGTAAATCACCCGGAGGAGCGGGTAGTAAGTAAAGACCACAAAGATCAACAGGGCCGGAAGGAGGTAGGGAGTCGCGCCCAGCAAGGCGGTGAGCTGGCTGTGGCTTTTGCGCGGCTTGGTCACGCTGATTTGTGTTGACACTTGTGTGAAATCAGTCATCGGCCCTCCCATAACAAAGCCGACTATATGGAGGAGGAATCAGGTGGCTGTCAATCACCTCTAGCTGACAGAAAATCCCTTGTAGACGCGAAAATCAGCCCTGATCTGTCAAGGCTCTGAACTAAGCCTTGATTGGTGGGGTAAGGCGGGCCATGGGGCTGACCGATCCCCTGACTGGCGCTAGGGGCAACTCACGTCGGGTCAGGGCGCAGTTGCTGCAGAAGGCCGTCACGGTACAGATCATCCCAGGCTGCATGTTTGCGGTTCTTGTTGATTGCACCGACTGACCCCTTCTGCCGCATCAGATTTAAGGCCCATTGTCTGAGCACCGCCAGATTCTCGGCACCGTGATACTGATGATGTCCCCTTCGAGCTTGCCGCCAACCGTCTGCTTGACCCAGAGCGGGCAGACGACGGGACGCAGCCTGAAGATAAACCTTCCCTAAACCTCAAACTTGAGTCTAGTACACTCAGGTCTATTGACAGTACCGAACTGTGGCCCTATGATGCTGGCAGTTCAAAACTGCTGCCCACAGCACCATCAAGTTGGGCGCACATCCCCCACATTCAAAGGAGTAAATAACATGGCTAAAGCTGTAGGAATCGATTTGGGCACCACCAACTCCGTCATCGCCGTTATGGAAGGTGGCCGCCCCGAAGTGATCGTCAACGCCGAGGGCGGGCGCACCACCCCCAGCGTGGTCGCGTACAAGGGCGACGAAACCCTGGTGGGTCAGATTGCCCGCCGTCAGGCCGCACTGAACCCGGCCGCGACCCTGTTTGAAGTCAAGCGCTTCATTGGCCGCCGCTGGGACGAAGTGAAGGAAGAAGCCGCACGCAGCCCCTTTGCGGTCAAGGAAGGCCCCGGCGGGTCGGTTCGCATTAGTGTCAATGGCAAAGACCTAGCCCCCGAGCAGGTCAGCGCCGAGGTGCTGCGCAAGCTGGTGGCCGACGCCTCTGCCAAGCTGGGCCAGAAAATCACCGACGCCGTGATTACTGTGCCTGCCTACTTCGACAACAGCCAGCGTGAAGCCACCAAGCAGGCCGGTGAAATCGCTGGTCTGAACGTGCTGCGCGTGATCAACGAACCCACCGCTGCGGCGCTAGCTTACGGCCTGGAGCGCAAGGGCAACGAAACCGTGCTGGTCTTTGACCTGGGGGGCGGCACTTTCGACGTGACCATCCTCGAACTGGGCGACGGCGTGTTCGAAGTGAAATCCACCGCCGGGGATACCCACCTGGGCGGCGCGGACTTTGACCACCGCATCGTGGACTGGCTGGCTGAGGACTTTAATAAAGAGCATAATTTCGATCTGCGTAAGGACAAGCAAGCGCTGCAACGCCTGATTGAAGCGGCTGAAAAGGCCAAGATTGACCTCTCCAACGCCTCCGAAACCACCGTGAGCCTGCCGTTTATCACCTTCGACCCTGAAACCCGCACCCCCATGCACGTCGAAAAGGTGCTGACCCGCGCCAAGTTCGAGGAACTGACCGCCGACCTGCTCAGGCGCGTGCGTAAGCCAGTGGAACAGGCCCTCAGCGACGCCAAACTGAGTGCCAGCGACATCAACGAAGTAATTCTAGTGGGTGGCTCGACCCGGATCCCGGCGGTCAAGCGCATCGTGCAGGACATCACTGGCAAGACCCCCAACGAGTCGGTCAACCCCGACGAGGCCGTGGCGCTGGGCGCTGCTGTGCAGGCTGGGATTATTCAGGGCGACAGTAGCCTGGGCGACATCGTGCTGGTAGACGTGACCCCGCTGACGCTGGGCGTGGAAGTCAAGGGCGGCATGATCGCCCCGATGATTACCCGCAATACCACCGTGCCCGCCAAGAAGACCGAGATCTATACCACTGCCGAAAACAACCAGCCCGGCGTGGAAATCAACGTGCTGCAAGGTGAGCGCCCCATGGCGGCCGACAACAAGAGCCTGGGCCGCTTCAAGCTTGAAGGTATCCCGCCCATGCCCGCTGGCCGCGCCCAGATCGAAGTGACCTTCGACATTGACGCCAACGGCATTTTGCACGTAACCGCTAAGGAAAAGACCAGCGGCAAGGAAAGCAGCATCCGGATTGAAAACACCACCACCCTCGATAAGAGCGACGTGGAGCGTATGGTGCAAGAAGCCGAGCAGAACGCCGCCGCCGACAAGGCCCGCAAGGAAAAGGTCGAGAAGCGCAACGCTCTGGACAGTCTGCGGGTACAGGCCACGCAGCAGATTGAAGAAAATACCAGCGCCTCCCAGGACGCCAAGGACAAACTCAAAGCCGCTGCTGATGAGGCCGAAGAAGCAATTCGCAGCGAGGACGACGCCAAGATTGCCGACGCTCAGAAGAAGCTGGAAGAAGAACTGCGTACCTTCATGACGACCAACGCTAACCAAAGCGCGGGCGGCGCACAGGCCGACGCAGCCGGAGCGGGCGCACAGGCCAAGCAGGACGACGACGTGATCGACGCGGACTTTAAGCCTGCGGAGTAACCCTCACCCCTGGGTCACTTCCCCTTAAAAGAGAGGCCGTTCTGACGGCCCTTGCAGGGGAAGCTGAGAGCAAAGCCGACTGAGGGATCAAACCGGAGCGTCCGACCCATAAGCAGCAAAACGCACAACCAGCGGGAGAGGACGGCCACAACGCCCCCTCTCCCTTTTTCCACAGCCAAAACCCCTGAGCATTCCAGCTACAATCCAGAAAAATCACCGGATGGCCGGCCCCACACCCGAACCTCTTTTCACTCTCACCCGCTTTGCTCGGCCTGAATCACTGCGTAAACGATTGAGGCGCAATAAGCTAAAGCTATGTTCACCAACCCGTTTGGAAGGAAAAAAGACATGAGCGACGACACCAAAAAGACCGACGGCAAGACCATTGAAAACGACACCACCGAGAACATCAAATTCGGGGCCGACGAGACTGAGCTGCGTGCCGGAGATGAAACCGACGCCGATTTTGCCATGCCTGAAGGCTTCCCGGACATGGATGAAAATATGATGGGGCAGGTGCAGGACATGATGACCAAGCTCCAGCGTTATGACGAACTGGAAGCCGAAAACGCCGACCTGAAGGGCAAACTAGGCCGCCTGGCCGCCGATTTTGAGGGCTACCGCAACCGCACCGCCGCCGAGAGTGCTGAAGCTCAGAGTAGGGGCGTGAGTAAGGCCGCCGAGGCCCTAATGCCCGTGTACGACGATATGGAACGGGCCGTGAGCCTGGGCGTCGATGACCCCGCCAAGCTGATTCCGGGCATGCAGGCCGTGCAGAATAAGATTCTGACCATCTTCGGTACGTTGGGCTTGGAAACCACCGGGCGCGAGGGTGAAACCTTCGACCCACAGTGGCACGAGGCGATTCAGGTGGTGGAAGGCGAAGAGGACGACAAAATCGTGCAGACCTACCAGCTGGGCTTCAAGATGGGTGACCGTCTGGTGCGCCCGGCGCGAGTTGTGGTGAGCAAGAAGGGCTAAGCGTTATGGGTGACATCTGGTACAAGATTGATAAGGATGCACCCTATCCAGAGCGGGTCCTGGCCCTTGTTCGAAATGTCGGCATGGTGCTTATCATCATTGCTTCTTTGACCGGCTTTGCTGCCGATATTTTCGGCCATCAGCGCAATGGTTTTTCGCTGGGCGCTGTCATGGCGGTCGCCGTCTACGGTTTGCTTACGTGCACGCTCATGGTGCTCCACTGGTTCCTAGATCGCCAGATTAAGAGGTAACTTTGTCCGCTTCCAACCCCCTCCACGGCGTCACCCTAGAGCGCATCGTCACGCACCTGCACGCCGAATACGGCTGGGAGGAGCTGGGGCGCCGCATTCCCGTGAAGTGCTTTCAGAACGAGCCGAGCGTGGGCAGCAGCCTCAAGTTCCTTCGCAAGACGCCCTGGGCGCGGGAACAGGTTGAGGGAGAGTACCTCAAGCAGGTGCGCCGCGAAGACCTCAATCCGCTCATTGACGAACTCAAGCGCGGGCAGGCGCTGAATTTCACGGGCGTTAGCCAGACCAAGGTTCACGCGGCGCTGGGCTGGATGTTGCGGCACCTGGAGCAGAACGCGCAGAACCTCAAGCTCTACTCTCTGCCCACCCTGGCGCACATTGAGGACGTGAATTTCTGGCCGGACGCCGAGGCGCTGCCCCTGCTGAATCTGGCCATTGACCGTTCGGCGCTGGGGCACGGCGACTACGAACCCGGAGTGGTGGCCGAACTGCTGCGGCGCGGTGCAGACGTGAACGACTCGCGCTTCTGGCTGCCGCTGCTGCATACGGTAGATGTGGAAGGGCAGGCGTACCAGAGTAAAACCCGCGCCCCCCGCACTGACATTCTGGACCTGCTGCTCTCTGCCGGAGCCGACCCACAGGCGCAGGATTCGCGGGGGCATACGGCGCTGAGCATTGCGGGGGCGTATGGGCTGAAGGCCGTGGTCAATAAGCTGCAAAGTCCGTCCCTTAACCCGCCCAAGCCTTCAGACCGCTGACCGAAAGGAGACTTACATGGCTTACAAGGACTATTACGATACCCTCGGCGTGTCCCGCTCGGCATCCGACGCCGACATCAAATCTGCCTACCGCAAACTCGCCAAGCAGTACCACCCCGACAAAAATCAGGGCGACGAGAAGGCCGCCGACAAGTTCAAAGAAATCGGCGAGGCTTACGCGGTGCTCTCCGACCCCGAAAAGCGTAAGGTGTATGACCAGTTCGGCCACACTGGGCAGGTGCCCCCCGGCTATAGCGGCGGCGCGGGCGGCGGATTCCAGGGCGGCGGCGACTTTGGCGGCTTTGATCCGGGCCAGTTCTCCGACTTCTTTCAGCAGATGTTCGGCGGGCGCGGCGGCATGGGCGGCGGCTTTGCGGGTGGTGGCTTCCCAGGCGGCGCTCAGGTCAATCTTGAAGACCTGTTCGGCGGGGCTTCGGGGGGGCTGGGCGGCTCCGGCAGCGGGCGTAGATTCGTGCAGAACGTAGAAGGCGAGTTGCAGGTGACCTTGCAAGAAGCTTTTGAAGGCTCCGACGAGGTCATTAACGTGGACGGCAAGCGCCTAAGCCTGCGCGTTCCAGCGGGCACCCGTGACGGCGCACGCTTGCGCTTGGCCGGTCAGGGGCCGGGCGGCGGTGACGTGCTGCTGACCATCCGGGTGCTGGAAGACGCCCGCTTTGAGCTGGACGGCGACGACCTGACCACCACGGTGGATGTAGCCGCGCCCGTAGCCGCATTGGGCGGCGAAATCAAGGTGCAGATGCTGGGCGGCAAATCCGGCAGCCTGAATATTCCGGCAGGTAGCAGCGGCGGGCGCAAAATGCGGCTGCGTGGGCAGGGGTGGCCCAAAAAGGGCGGTGGACACGGGGATTTGTATGTCCGGTTGAACCTGACCGTACCCAAGTCGTTGACCTCGCAGGTAAAGGAGCTGTATCAGCAGCTGCGTGATCTGCAAGCCTGAGCCTTTACCCGTAACCAGAAAAGCCCCCGCCGGATGCACTGGTGGGGGCTTTCCTAGCTTCGCTTCTCAGCTTTCGGGGGCGAAATATTTTTCCAGCGTCGGTACGATCTGCTTTTTCCGGCTGATGCGGTTTCCCAGGTCAGCAATCTTGTCGTGGGTGTCCACGCCGAACGCTTCCTGGATGACTTTCTCCTCGGCAGCGCTGATGACAAAAGTCCGGTTGGACTCGTTGAGAATGTCTACCACGCTTAGCAGGATTCCGGCCAGCTTGTCGTCCGCTTTGGCCCTGTCCATCGCCTCCAGCAGCTCGGCCTGACGCCCGAAAACGTACCCCGGGTTGGTCGTTTCGATCACGCCCAGACCCCACTCCTTGGGGTTGAGCGGGTCGCCAAAAGGGAAGACCTTGTAATCCATCTTAAGGAGTTTATCGGCGGGCGTGTCGCCCAGATCACTCTTGGCCGCAAACATCGCTAGCGCGTATTCCCCAACCTCCTGAATTCCGGCGATTGGAGCCAGAAACTCTACGGCGTCGCGGTCGTCCTGTGTGGTCGTGGGGCTGCGGAAGTGCAAGGTGTCGGAAAGAATAGCGCTCAGCATCAGCTTGGCTTCCTGAGGCTCGACCCGCACGTTACCCTCGCGGTATAGCTTCAGCAAAATGGTGCTGGTGCAGCCCACTGGCTCGAAACGCAGGTAAGGCGGGCTACTGGTCGTCAGATCGCCCAGTTTGTGGTGATCGACCACGCGCTTGACGCTCAGCTCGTGAATGTTGCTGACGGTCTGGTTGCTCTCATTGTGATCGACCAGGGCCACTTCCGCGCCTGGCGCGAGTTCGGGGAGCATGGCTGGCGCTCCGGTTCCCAGTTCCCTAAGCACGTAGGCAGTCTCGAAGTTCAGCTCGCCGAGGCGAAAAGCCTGGGCCTCGGTGCCCTGCTGCCGTAGCAGGTTGGCATAGACCAGCGCTGAAGCAATGGCGTCGGTATCGGGGTTTAAATGACCAAAGACGTACATCATTCCCCGATTCTAGCCCAAAAGTGAAACCATTTAGAGCAGTTTTCCGAATGATGGGCACGTCGGAAAAACACCGCCGTCCCCTTCATTCTACCTCCTCCTCTTTCTTTTCCACTCGTTCCACTCGGTTAAAAGAGCACCATCTTTTTCAGTAGTTCGGAACCTTTCAGGCTGCTTTAACGCCCAACCGCAGGAGTTCACGGAGTGACTCGCCCATTTCCATCACCTTTACAGT
>NZ_JAGLBG010000259.1 GCF_018260405.1 Deinococcus sp. | reverse complement strand
AAAGAAAGAGCAGGACGTAGAATAGAGGGGGTGGCGGTGTGTTTCCGACGTGCCCATCATTCGGAGAACTGCTCTAAAAGCCACTCAAGCCACTCTTGGCGTCAGTTCTTGCTTCACTTCTCACGTCAGGCCAAGTAGGGCAGGTGACTTTGAAACTTTGCCCCTCACTCTTCCCTAACATGAGTCCATCCTGTAGTTTCTAAGCGTTCACCCCCTCACCTGGAGGCTCCCCCTATGAAAAAAGTTGTTTTGCTGCCCGTCTTCGCTCTCGCCCTCAGCGCCTGTGCGCCCACCGTAAACACCTCCGGCGGCGTAAGCACGGGTAGAAGTGAGGTATGCGCTCCTATCACTCAGACTCAGGTAGAAGGATTCTTTGACCGCTGGAATGACAGCTTAAAAACCCTTGACCCCGCCAAGGTAACCGCGAACTATCACAAGGACGCTCTGCTGCTGCCTACTGTCAGCAATACTCCACGGGCCTCCACAGAAAGCATCAACGCTTACTTTGTGGATTTCCTGAGAGGCTGTCTGAGGCCCATATCGTCGGAGTATCCATGCTGCCCTCTTCATCAGGCGCACAATCGCTGGAGCA
>NZ_JAGLBG010000258.1 GCF_018260405.1 Deinococcus sp. | reverse complement strand
CCGGACTGAATAGGATTTTCTTTCGCTTCAGATGTTGAAAACTATTCGGGCTCTGCAAAAACTCGTGGACGAAGGAGTCCTGGTTAAAAAGGGAAATCGGTACTCGTTTCCTACGAAGCCCGCCTTGCCCGACGACGACGACGACGAGGACGACGAGAACGATTGCGACAAAGAGAAGGATTGCGAAGAGGAGCCAGAATGCGACGAGTCCGACGACGACGATGATGACGACGAGGAGGAGGAGGACGACGATGACGACGACGACGAGGAGGGATCGGAGTGTCCCAGTCCTTGTCCCGAGGACTCGGACGACGACGACGACGACGACGAAGAGGAGGAGGACGACGACGACGATGACGACGACGACGAATGCGACGCAAAAGAGGCCGCTCCCGACAAGGGAGACAACGAAATTCTTCCGGCCGAGCCTATTTGCCCCGACAACGGTCTGTCCAAAGTCATTTCCAACAACCAGAATCCGATGACCGGAGGCGGCGGCGGCGGCGGCACCAGCAACATCGTCCTCACGGGCAAGCCGAGCGATGCGAACGGCAACGCAGGAGGCATCACCACCTGCCCCGGTTCGAAGCCGAGCA
>NZ_JAGLBG010000257.1 GCF_018260405.1 Deinococcus sp. | reverse complement strand
AATCTTTATCTTCTTCCTCTTCTTTTTGTGAATTGTGAGAGTGCGTTAAAAACGACTTCTCGATGGTATCTTTCGGCGGACCGTTGGTAAAGCCAACACCTGCATAAACAGTTGGCAAACCATCTGGTAGTGACCCGGATGCCATTTTTTAACGCGCAGTCATATCGGCCTGTAGGTGTCCTGAAGACATTTTCACATCTACTTCGGGGTTGTTCTTCTGGATATCGGACGTGGTCATCGTCGGTTTTCGGCATCGACCCGGAAGTGTTTGCGCTAACAGTGGCATACACGTCATCTGTTGCAGTGCCATTTTTCACGAGAAAACGGAAAATGTTGAAAAACGGTTCATAGAATCATCAGTATTCAAGGCGGCGTCATAACCCAAAAACACTTAGAATGAATTTTTTTTTTAATATAAGGAAATGATTTTTCATAATAAAGAAAAACTCAGAATGCAAATTTTTGTTGCGGTTGCTGCTGCTGTTGTTATTTTTGATTGGATCGCGTCTCGGATTATCGCAAAAAGAGAAACTATAAAAGAATTTTTTTAGTTGTTTATTGTTATTCGTTAGAAAAAAGGCGTTAAGAAAAATTAATTTCTTTATTTCTTTGTT
>NZ_JAGLBG010000256.1:309-621 GCF_018260405.1 Deinococcus sp. | reverse complement strand
TTTCAATCCTCGGCCCACCCGAAGGAAGACCGAAACTGGTGGCGTCAGTGAGGGGTTGCACCTCAAAGGGTTTCAATCCTCGGCCCACCCGAAGGAAGACCGAAACACGGCATTAGGGTAGAGACTCACGGCGTCGTAGAGCGTTTCAATCCTCGGCCCACCCGAAGGAAGACCGAAACGGCGGCGGGTGGTCATGGCTGCGCCTCCATCAGTTGTTTCAATCCTCGGCCCACCCGAAGGAAGACCGAAACGACAGCCACAATCCCAGCGGTGATGCTGTCACCGATGTTTCAATCCTCGGCCCACCCGAAG
>NZ_JAGLBG010000256.1:0-299 GCF_018260405.1 Deinococcus sp. | reverse complement strand
CCCATCGCCTTGATAAAGTTTCAATCCTCGGCCCACCCGAAGGAAGACCGAAACGCCGCACGCCCTGCTCGGTCTGCCGAGCGGCCCCGTGTTTCAATCCTCGGCCCACCCGAAGGAAGACCGAAACATGGGGTTGCCGTGGCTACCCGGTGGGCGTCCATGCCGTTTCAATCCTCGGCCCACCCGAAGGAAGACCGAAACCGACGTAAGCACCCGCGCCGGGTTGATTCCGGGCGGCAATGATGGGAATGACCCCCCGCCCGAATAACCCACCGCGCCCCAGTTTCAATCCTCGGCCC
>NZ_JAGLBG010000255.1:393-663 GCF_018260405.1 Deinococcus sp. | reverse complement strand
GGTTTTGACCTGCTCAGAGAGCTTTTCTTTCTCGGCTCGCAGGTCGTCTAGCTGCTTTTGCAGTTCCGCTGTCTTCGTTTTGTCCACTCTACGAATACGTTGGGTTGGAGCCATGCACTTTAGTGCAAGTCTTTCAGATAAGCGGGCGGAGGCTGGCTTGCTAGGGTAAAGAGATGCGGAGTCAGCGATCAGGAAGCCACACGGTGAGTCGCCTGACGGTACATATCGTGTGGGCTAAGTGGCTGCCGGGTGTATAATAGGGTATAAGAC
>NZ_JAGLBG010000255.1:0-383 GCF_018260405.1 Deinococcus sp. | reverse complement strand
GTGGGGGAGATTAAACCGCGTTGTCGAGAACTGCTGATCCAGATATGCAAGGCGGAAGACGTGCGGATATTGACAGGGGTACTGAGTACAGATCATGTGCACATGCATGTGGAATACCCGCCGAAGGTGGCAGTCAGTGATTTAGTGAAGCGAATGAAGGGGCGGACATCACGATTGTTGCAACAGGAATATCCGCATCTGGAGAAGCGGTATTGGGGACGGCATTTCTGGGGAGTTGGATATGGGGCATGGAGCACGGGACAAATCACAGACGTATTGGTGGAGGAATATCTGGAGCGTCATCGGAAACCGGACGATGAGGACGATTCAAACTTCATCTTGGCGGATTAAAGGCGGCTTTAGCCGCTCCCCGAACCCCTGCA
>NZ_JAGLBG010000254.1 GCF_018260405.1 Deinococcus sp. | reverse complement strand
AGTTGGTGCTAAATATTACTCTAGTAACCAAAGTCACGATTTTTTAAGGCTTGCAGAACCCTAAGATGTTCAGTGGGGACGTTCATTAATTATTCATACACTAACGTAACTGACCTCATTTGATTTTTGGTCAAAAAGGTTCCGGACTACTGAACTTAGGAAGGATAATTATAATGAATATTACGTTTTGGTCATCTAACTACCGACACCTTTGGGCCGTTTCTATGGGTTTTTTGCTTGGAATCGCCCTTAAACCATACCGACACCTTTGGGCCATTATGTTAGAAACGAAGTGTAAAAGCCGTGAAATACCTCGTCCAGTACGAAAAATTTTTAGTTTTCCACAACTACCGACACCTTTGGGCCGTTTAGTCCAAAACTACCGACACCTTTGGGCCGTCTAATTACCGACACCTTTGGGCCGTTTTCGAAAAGATCCCTTTGGGACGCAAAAAACAGGATCGCACACCTAAAAAGCTATTTTACCGACACCTTTGGGCCGTTTGGCCTAAAAACTACCGACACCTTTGGGCCGTTTAGCCCAAAACTACCGACACCTTTGGGCCGTTTTTGCGATTTTTTGTCGTCTGAGACGCAAAACGGGCAACGCTCTGTTGTTGCTTTTTTATTAATATTAGAGATATAAAAGATAACAACAACAGTCAGGAGACAGGATGAGTAAA
>NZ_JAGLBG010000253.1:262-693 GCF_018260405.1 Deinococcus sp. | reverse complement strand
CCTCGGGCCGGTGCCAGGGTCGGGGTATGAGGCCCGCTGTCTGGAACGAGAACCGCGCGCTTCATTGGGGCGTGACGGTTCCGCTGTCATGGTTCCTGGTGCACTTCGTGAACATGCGGACGACCGTGGATGTGGAGGCTTCGTGGGATCAGGGGTACGCGACGCTGTACCGGTACGGATTCCCGCTGGGATTCACGCACTGGGGAACGGCGTCCAGCGAGGAGTACGCGGTGTTCCTGGGGCCACTGCTGCTCGACTGGCTGGTGTACCTCCTGGTCGTCGGCCTGGTGGTGGGTGGCGTGGCGCGGCTGTGGCGGCGGCCCGTGCGGGTGCCGGTGCTGCTGCGGGTGGTCCTGTGGGGAGCGTTCGCCTGGACGTCCCTCCTGGTGGGCGTGGAGATCGGACTGGGGGGCGTGCGCTGGGGAACCCAC
>NZ_JAGLBG010000253.1:0-252 GCF_018260405.1 Deinococcus sp. | reverse complement strand
GCCTGTCCTGGATGTGCGGGACCCGGTCTTCTCGCTGGGCTACCTGGGACGCGGTGACGGCTACGGCCCCTGACGCCGTTCAGTCCTCCGCGCCCACGGCTACCGGGCGCGTCGGGTCGCTGATCCAGTCGCTCCAGGATCCGGCGTACAGGCGGTTGCGCGCTCCCAGCGACTCGCCAGCCAGTTCGCGGGCCAGCAGGTTCGGCGCCGCACTCACGCCGCTGCCGCAGTACGTGATGGTGGGGGCCGCCC
>NZ_JAGLBG010000252.1 GCF_018260405.1 Deinococcus sp. | reverse complement strand
CACGCTGTCGTCGCCCACGGTGCCCTGTACGCCACGCTCGGTGATTTCCAGTTCGATGTCCTTGCCGTGCAGCTTTCCGCCCGCGCGGCCCACGATTTTATCGCCGTCGATGGCGCAGCGGATATCGTATCCGTCTGAACCACCCAGGCGACCTTTGATGAGATCTTCCATAAGTTAGAAGTATAGCGGCTAAGCAGGTCGGTTGAGGAGGGCTGAAGGCTCACCTAAACCCGTTAAACTCAACACCATCGAAAAAACGAGTCTATTCTCGCGGGTGAGCCTGCGTAGCTGTGGCCTCCAAGATGAAATTGTTCCTTTAGCAACACGGCAAACTTATTTAAGAATCATATAAGGAGGTTATAAGGTGTGTTATATCCTTGCTAATATTATTGTGTTAATAGTTCTTGAAACAATAAGAAGCCTTAAATCTGGATTTTCGCGACGAAACACAAATATTGTTATCATTTTAGCCTTTATTTCTAGTTATTTTATGTATTATGCACTTCCTGTAGTTCCTTTCGTTGGAAATGTTCCCGCGTTTGTAAATTTATTTACGATATGTTGTATAATTATATTTTTTAATATATCCACTTATTCTACATCACATTGCTGCCTGAAATCTATCTAATCCCATACTTGGGATTTCTATTAAGTGGTTTTATTGAGCTGTATACAGTTGCCAGTCATCAAGCG
>NZ_JAGLBG010000251.1 GCF_018260405.1 Deinococcus sp. | reverse complement strand
GACGGGAGCGTCTCCGGACGATCGGAATTCCGGTAAGATGAGGCCGAGGGTCGCACCGGCAGGATCAGCAGCAGCGGCACCGGCAACAACAACAACAGCAGCAGCACCGGCAACAGCAGCAGCAGCAGTAGCATCATCAGCAGCTGCAGCATCCTCATCAGCAGCAGAATCGTCAACAACAGCAGCACCGACAACAACAGCATCATCAGTAGCAATAGCATCATCATCAGCAGCTGCAGTATCATCATCATCAGCAGCATCCTCATCAGCAGTAGAACCGGTAACAACTGCAGCAGCAGTAGCATCATTAGCAATATCAATAGCAGCATCATCATCATCTGCAGCAGCAGCAGCACCGACAACAGCAGCAGCAGCAGTAGCATCATTAGCAGCAGCATCATCATCATCATCAGGAGCAGCACCGACAATAGCATCAGCAGCAGCAGCCGTATCATCATCATCAGCATCAGCAGCACCGGCAGCAGCAGGAGCAGTAGCTTCATCATCATCAGCAGCAGCAGCAGGAGCAGTAGCTTCATCATCAGCAGCAGCAGCAGCAGCAGCAGCAGTAGCTTCATCATCATCATCATCAGCAGCAGCAGCAGCAGCAGTAGGCTTGGTTCGCTGGAAGACAGACTCGGAGGAGAGGCATTCGAGGGTTCCCCGTGCCAAGAGGAAGAGTTGGTCAGGAGAGG
>NZ_JAGLBG010000250.1 GCF_018260405.1 Deinococcus sp. | reverse complement strand
GCCGACCTCGTGCAGCGGCTCAACCGACTGGAAAAGGAACTGGCGACCCTGCGCAGTAGTGGCGGGCAGGCGGGCAGCGGGCGTCCGGCGGCTCCGGTGGCCGATTTCGAGCCGGTGGCGCGGCGTGGCCCCGCACCTGTGGAAGTGGCAGCGACCGACGACGGAGCGGTCCACGGAGCGGCTGCGTCTGCCAGCGGCGATTGGGCCGACGTGATGCGGCAGGCCAGCATGCAGCTCAAGGCGTTCCTGAAACCTGCCGCCATGCATGCCGAGCCGGGCTACGTGAGCCTGAGTTACGAGGACAAATACGCCTTCCACGCCCGGCAGGTCGCCAGCAAGTTCGACGATGTCGCCAGAGTGGTCCTGAAGGTCTTTGGACCGGTCACCTTCGAGCTGATCGCCCCCGACGGCATTGGCCGCAGGCAAAAGCTGGGCGGCGCGGCGGGCGCGGCTGCCATGCCCGCCGACCTGAATGAGCCAGTTCCGGCAGCTGTTTCTACTTCCACTGCTTCTGCTTCCACTGCCCGGCCTGCCCAGAGTGCTCCTCTCCAGGCTGCCGCGCCTGCTCTGGCTTCCGCCCGGGAGGCTGCGGCTCCGCCATCTGCGCCCCCCGAGATTTCCGATTTCGACCCTGTACCACGCCGGAATGTTCAGCGGGCCGCGTCCCCGGAGTTGGTAGCTCCACAGGCAACATCACAAAGAG
>NZ_JAGLBG010000024.1 GCF_018260405.1 Deinococcus sp. | reverse complement strand
GTTGGCGGTGGGGCGGGCAAAGCCGAGGGCCTCGGCGGTGGCGTGCCTGTCCAGCGGCCAGGGCGTCCCCGCTAGCGCAGAGCTGCCCAGCGGCGACTCGTCCATGCGCTCGGCGGCGTCACGGAAGCGGCCTTCGTCGCGCTCTAGCATGGCCACGTAGGCCATAAACCAGTGGGCCAGCAAGATGGGCTGGGCAACTTGCAGGTGGGTATAGCCAGGCAAAATAACGCCGCTTTGCAGGTGCTTTTCGGCCTCTGCGAGCATCACGCGGCGCAGGTCACGCGCCTTTTCGGCGAGGTCTAGCGCGGCTTCCTTCGTGAACAGCCTGAAATCTACCGCCACCTGGTCATTGCGGCTCCGGGCCGTGTGCAGCTTGCCCGCCACCGGGCCAATGCGGTCACGCAGCGCGGCTTCCACGTTCATGTGAACGTCCTCGCGGTCAAGTCGCCACTCGAAATTTCCGGCGCGAATGTCCTGAAAAACGTCGTTCAGGCCGTCCTGAATCTGCTTCACTTCCCCTTCGCTCAGGATGCCCTGCGCCCCCAGCATCGCCACATGCGCCAAAGAGCCGCGAATGTCCTGCTCGGCGAGGCGCTGGTCAAACCCCACCGAGGCGTTAAACAGTTCCACGAGTTCGGCGGTCTTTTCGGCAAAGCGCCCGCCCCAGAGTTTGGTTTCTTGTTTTTCAGTCATGCTTGAGCCTCGCGCAGTTTTCAGGGAAGGGTTAAAACGATAAATAGCCAGTAAGCGAAATAAATGACCATCGTCACCAGACAAAGATAGAACAGCAGCTTCCAGATTTTTGGCTGAGGCCAGCGCTTTCGCAGCGCCACGCCGCAGAGGATGGTCAGTAGGGGGAGCACAGCGAGAAGGGTCAGGCTAATGAATCGCAAAACGCTTATCCAAGATTTTGGTTTGCCACTTGGCCGTCATCAAAAGCACTCGCTTTGTACCTCTTTTGCCAGCACGATGGGCCGCCCGTTTTTGCCGCTGCTGTACGCATACTCTTCGTCTACCTGCCTGTAACCCAGCCGCTCGTAAAAGGGCGCTGCGCCCAGATTCACCTGACTGACCGCCAGCAGCACGCGGCGAAAGCCTCCTTGCGCGGCCATGCCTTCCACCTCGCCCACCAGATGCCGCGCCACCCCTTGCCCGCGCACTTGCGGCAAGGTCGCCAGCTTGTTCAGGGTCAGCGTGTGCGGGTCGTGGAGGTCAGGGCGAAAGCCGACGCAACCCACAGGTTCGCCGTCACTGCCCAGAGCTAAAAAGCCGCCCGAGTGCGGGCCGGACATGGTTTGTTCCAGGTCGGCCACGGTGGTGCTGTTCCAGGCCGAGCGCGGGTCCATGCCCGCCGCCAGCATCACGGCCAGGAAAGCGGGAAGGTCGGCGGGCGTGACGCGGCGGATGTTCATGAGCGTCCCACGTTCAATTCGTTGGTTGGCTTGAAGCCAGTTTTTCGGATAGGGGCCGCCCCGCTTCCGAAGCGTGCAGGCTGACCAGCATCACGCCACGCGCCGCGCACTCGTCCAGCACGCGCTCCAGCGGACGCCACGCCAGCCCTTGCCCGCGCTGGTCGGGCCGGATATAGACGTTGGCGTGTCGGCTTTGGCTGGGCAGCGGTGAAAGGCGATGCTAGGGGCGTCAGTAGGGCTGGCGGGGCGGACGCAGAAGGTCATCCCACCCGCTCCCGCACTTGCTTCAGATGGTGCAACTGGTGCGCCACGTAATCCTGCGCGACAAAGTCCAGCGTGACCCTCTCGCCGCCGCCAATACTCAGGCGATGGGCCAGAGCGTTGTCGGGCAGGCGGGCGATGACCTGCGCCAGTTGCCGCTGATGAGCCGCCCACAGCGCCAGTAGGTCGGCCCAGTCGCGCTGCTGGTAGCCGCCCACACTGACCCAGACCTTCTGGTCATAACCGGGGAGACTCAGACTATCCTCAGCACAGGCCCGCACAAACCGTGCATGGTTGTTCACCCCACTGTCAATCAGGTGACCCAGGATTTCCTTTGCACTCCACACGTCTGGCGCGGGCTTACGGCTGGCCTGCTCGTCGTTGATGGTCTGGAGCAAAGGCAAATGCTCGGCTACGATAGTGGCGAGGTCAGACATAGGTTCACTCTACAGGTCATCCATAAGGTGTGCGCCGAAAAAACCCGACCTTGCGGGCCGGGCCTTTGGGTAGAAGGACTGTGAGTACGGAAATTGGGCTTAGCGGTTGAGCACGTAGTTGATACCGATCCGCAGGTTATAGCCGAAACCGATGCCGCCGCCACTGCCAAAATCGATGTAAGGTCCGGCGTTCACTTCACCAAAAGTGCTCAGGGGAGTGCTGATCTGGTATTTCAGACCCAGGATGCCGTGAGGATAAACGCCTACGCCGGAGTAGTTGTCTCCCAGCGCCACGCCCGCGCCCAGACCCAGGCCGTAATAGGGGGTCAGGCCCGAACCCAGAGACTGACCAGCAAAGTTAGACAGGTAGTCCACAGAGCCGCCCAGCGTAAGCTGGTTAAAGTTGAACTGAGTCGCGTCGAGGTTCAGGCTGTAACGCATAGCGCTCGTTGCAGTGCGGTCGGTCTGGTAGTGCAGGCTAAGGCCGGAGCCGATGGAGCCGCCGACATAGCTGTCTGCCGAAGCCGTCGAAACAGCGCTAAGAGCCAGGAGTCCAATAAGCGTCTTCTTCATGAGACTTAGCATAACCAGTGCCGTAAAGTAAAAAATTCCCCAAATCTTTAGGTCTTTCCAATTCTCAGTCTGCTGCGGATCAAGGGGCGTTAGGGGAGCTGGGGGGCAGGCAAGAACGCAGGTGAGGGCGCACGGGCCGCCGCACAGCGCTGGGTGAGGTTCTATTTCCAGAATAACCGCGTGGTGAAGGAGGAAGTGCCGAGCATGGGGCCGTGAGTTGGGGCTGATAGCCGCTAGGGAGGAAAATCCTCACGCCTCATGGCCCATCGCTCACGGCCCTGAGCGCGTAACCACCAATAGTTCCCATAGCTTGCGGGCTACACTGATTCCCATGATTGGAAAAACCTACACCACCATGCTGGGCGGCAAACCGCTGACGATAGAGACAGGCAAACTTGCCAAGCTGGTGTCGGGCAGCGTCACCGTGCGCTACGGCGACACCATCCTGCTGGTGACCGCCCAGGCCAGCGACACCCAGAGCAAGCTGGATTTTCTGCCGCTGACCGTGGAATTTGAGGAACGCCACTACGCGGTGGGCAAAATCCCCGGTAGCTTTCACCGCCGCGAGGGTCGCCCCGGCGAAAAAGCCATTCTAAGTGCCCGGATTACCGACCGCCAGATTCGCCCGCTGTTCCCCAAGGGCTACCGCCACGAGACGCAGGTGATTATCACGGTCATCAGCGCCGATGGTCAGAACGCGCCCGACGTGCTGGGGCCAATCGGGGCCGCCGCCGCCCTGAGCATCAGTAACATTCCCTGGGCTGGCCCCACCGCCTGCGTGCGGGTCGGGCACATCGGTGGGCAGTACGTGGTCAACCCCACCGCCGAGCAGCTTTCGCGCAGCCGCCTGGACTTGGTCGTAGCGGGCACCAAAGACGCCGTGATGATGGTGGAATGCGCCGCACAGACCGCCAGCGAGGATGAACTGGTCAGCGCTATCGAATTTGCCCACGCCGAGATGCAGGGCTTGATTGCGCTGATTGAGCAGATGCGGGCCGAAGTCGGCCACGAGAAATTCAACTTTCTGGTCGAGCAAGATTTGGCTCACGACTATGTGCCCGAACTGGCCGCCAAAGCTCTGGCGGGCGGCCTGAAAGACGCTCTGCTCACCCACGGCAAAAAAGACCGCAGCGCCAAAACCAAAGCCTTGCGCGACAGCATCATCGCCGGGTATGTGCCCGACCCGGAAGCCGGGGGTGCCCCCGAACTTATCACGGCGCTTAAAAATGCCTTCTCGAGGGTGGAAAAACAGGAACTGCGCCGCCTGATTCTGGAAGACGACCTGCGGGCCGACGGGCGCAATTCTAGAACCGTGCGCCCCATCTGGATTGAGGCGCGGCCCCTGCCCACCGCGCACGGCAGCGCCATTTTCACCCGTGGCGAAACGCAGGTGCTGGGCGTGACCACCCTGGGCACCGAGCGCGATGAGATTCTGATTGACGACCTGACCGAGGAATCCGGCGACAAGTTCTTGCTGCACTACAACTTTCCGCCGTACTCCACTGGCGAGGTCAAGCGCATGGGCGGACAGTCGCGGCGCGAAATCGGCCACGGCAACCTAGCTAAGCGGGCCATTCGCGCCGTGCTGCCCAGCTTCGAGGAGTTCCCATACGTGATTCGGGTGGTGGGCGAGGTGCTGGAATCCAACGGCTCTAGCAGCATGGCGACCGTGTGCGCCGGAACCCTAAGTCTGATGGACGCGGGCGTGCCTCTCAAGGCCCCGGTGGCGGGTGTGGCGATGGGTTTGGTGATGGAAGGCGAGAGGTATCGCGTCTTGACCGACATCCTGGGCATGGAAGACGCGCTGGGCGACATGGACTTTAAGGTCTGCGGCAGTGCCGAGGGCGTGACCGCGTTGCAGATGGACATCAAGGTGGGCGGTATCACCCCGCAGATCATGCGTGAAGCTCTGGCCCAGGCCAAAGAGGGCCGCTTGCACATTCTGGGTAAGATGGCCGAGGTCTTAAGTGCCCCGCGCCCCGAACTCTCGCCCACTGCGCCGCGCATCGTGTCCATGAAAATCAACCCCGAACTTATTGGTAAAGTCATCGGCCCCGGCGGCAAGCAGGTGCGTGAACTGGAGGCGATGGGCGCACAGGTGACCATCGAGGAGGACGGCACCATCCGCATCTTCAGTGCATCGGGCAAGGACGCCGAGGCGGTGAAGGCCCGGATCGAAGCCGTGACCAAGGAAGCCAGGGTCGGTGAAGAATTCGAGGGTACCGTGGTCAAGATCGCGCCGTTCGGGGCCTTCATCAACATTTTCCCCGGCCAAGACGGGATGCTGCACATCAGCCAGATGAGCGAGCAGCGCATCGAGAATGTGGAGGACGTGCTGAAGCTGGGCGACACCCTGCGAGTCAAGATCGTGAATATCGACGACCGGGGCAAACTGGACCTAATTCGTCCCGAACTCGAAGGCAAGATCGCGCCGCGTGAACCGCGTGCCCCGCGTAGCAGTGAGCGTGGGCCGCGCCGCGAGTTTGGCGACCGTGGAGACCGTGGCCCCCGCCCGCCCCGTGCTTCTGAGGCTCAGGTCTCCGGGCAGGCAGCACCAAACGCCGCGCCGCCCGCCCCAGCCGCCACTACGGAGTTTGCCAGCAGTGAGTCGTCCAGGTCTGAGGCCACAAGTACCAAGGAGTAATTCGGACTGGCGCCTGAACCGGGCAGTTCTCGGTTGAATCCGGGCGCAGGCAAGTAGGAACAATACGGATTTCGCGGTCAATAGCTCCCGGTTACAGTTCGGCGTAGCCGGGAAAAGCGCCCAAATCCGCTCTGCAAGCAGCTCTACGAGTCCGCGCCGGTATCAAGTGGGTCAAGTAGGGGCGGAGCGTTCTCACGGTGCGGCGAACACCTGCGTCCAGAACGTCTTTAGCCTGCTGCCGGGCCGCGCCACGTAACTCAGGCCGATGTGCGTAAAGTCGCCCATGATGTTGTGGCAATGTCCGGGGCTGCGGAGCCACGCACTCACCACTTCCTGCGGCGTGGTCTGCCCGGCGGCGATATTTTCCCCGCTGCGGTTGACCACCAGCCCCGTCGCCAGCAGCCGGTCATGCGGTGAACTGCCGTCCAGCGCACTCTGATGGTCAAATACGCCGCTTAGGGCCAGCGTGACTGACTGGGCCACGGCGGCACTGTCGAGCGTGGAGTCGCGTTTGAGGGCGCCCAGGGCGGGGCCACCGACCTTTTTGGTCTGACAGTTCCAGCCCCTGGCGCGGGCCTGATTGGTCAGCCGGAACACTTCAAGGTCAAAGGGCGCACTGGTGTTCACCGGAGCCGTGGTAAAGCTGAGCGACTTTTCGAGAGGCCCAGTCAGGCCCAGTACGCGCACGGTGGCGCGGTGGCGTCCGGGCGCGAGGGACACCAGCTCGGATTTGATCTGAGATCCCGTTTTCGCCAGCGCAATTTCCTGGCCGTCGAGCCAGTAACGGGTGGCCCTGGGAGCATAGGCCACGCTGCCGCTTTCGCTCAGGCGTACGCCACTGGGGGTCAGCAGCAGGGTCAGGGCGGCGTGTTCCGGCCCCGCCGATTTCACCTCAAGAACCTGTCTGGCCACGCTGCTCTGAGCACTGGGCGTGCTGATCCGGACACTGGTGGTGTAGCGCCCTGGACGGTAAAACGTGTGACTGACCGTCTGGCCGCTGGCCCGGTTGCCGTCCCCGAAATCCCAGCTGACCTGATAGCCCGCCGGGGTGGTGGCGGTAAACCGAACCGTCAGCGGAGCCAGCGCCGCGTCGCTGAAGCTGTAGCTGATTTTAATGTCGCTTTTCTGACCTGGCCCCCGTTGACCCGGTTCCAGCTGGCCCAGCACTGGTGCACTCCAGAGCAGCAAGCCGAGCAAAACCAGTGCAGGGCGGGTAGAAGTGGCGGCAACGGCTTTGAGCATGACAACCTAGAGTAGAACACGCGCACTCCTGCAAAATTCGCGGGAAAGCTACCCTGGCAGTTGTTCGGGCAAAGTGCTCGCACAAGGCGCACGCGGCTTTCGGCAACTCCCAGTAAACTACAGTTTGTTCCGAGAATTATAGACAT
The DNA here is from genome assembly GCF_018260405.1 of Deinococcus sp. Classification (GTDB taxonomy): domain Bacteria; phylum Deinococcota; class Deinococci; order Deinococcales; family Deinococcaceae; genus Deinococcus. Next base: position 23,813 of record NZ_JAGLBG010000024.1, on the reverse strand, counting down.
TTGCCTAAATATCTTTGACAATCTGGTAACTTACCGCCACACTACCTGTATGCAGGGATGCGAAAACTGCAAATTGACCCCAAAAGAGGTGACGCTTTGAAACTGATTACTGCTGTCGTGCGGCCCGAACGGGTTCAGCAGGTCAAAGAGGCGCTGTTCAACGCTGGAATCAGCGGCATTACCCTGTCGCGTGTCAGCGGGCACGGGGGCGAAAAGGAAGTGGTCGAGCTCTACCGGGGTACCCGCGTGATGGTCGAATTCCGTGACAAAGTCGAGTTCCGGATGGCGGTCAGTGACCCCTTTGTGGACTTGGCTATCGACGCCATCTGCAAGGGCGCACGCACTGGCGAGGTCGGTGACGGCAAGATTTTTGTGCAGCCGCTTGAACGGGTGGTGCGTATTCGCACCGGCGAGTCCGACAGCGCCGCCCTCACACCCGTTAACGAAACCCGCCTCAACCCGGTCTAAATGGCCCGGGCTGAAGTGCAGGACAGGAGGAACTACCCCATGAAACTGAACCGAGTCCTATCCTTCGGCCTGCCCCTGGGCCTGATGCTGGCGGGCGCGGCGTTCGCCGCCGACACCAAACCCACCCTCAATTCCGGCGACACGGCCTGGATGCTGGCTTCGGCAGCCCTGGTGCTGCTGATGACCCCTGGCCTGGCCTTTTTCTACGGCGGCCTGACTCGCACCCAGAGCGTGCTGAACACCATGATGATGAGCATCGTTTCAATCGGTGTGGTAGGCATCTTGTGGACGCTGGCGGGCTATACCATCGCGTTCGGCGAAGGCGGCAGCGCCCTGATCGGAGGCTTCGGTCACCTGGGGCTGGCCGGGCTGGCTGACCAGCTTACCGGCAGCATTCCGACCTACGTGTTCGCCGCGTTTCAGGCCATGTTCGCTATCATTGCCCTGGCCCTGATCTCGGGCGCGGTGGTCGAGCGGATGCGCTTCGGGGCGTTCGTGCTGTTCGGCGCGCTCTGGAGCCTGCTGATCTACGCGCCGCTGGCCCACTGGGTCTGGAGCAGTGACGGCTGGCTATTCAAGATGGGCGCCCTGGATTTCGCGGGCGGCACCGTTATTCATATCAGTGCCGGGATCAGCGCCCTGGTCGCCGCCATCGTGCTGGGGCCGCGCATCGGCTTCCCGAAAAATGCCCACGTGCCACACAACGTGCCGCTGGTGCTGCTGGGCGCAGGGCTGCTGTGGTTTGGCTGGATGGGCTTTAACGCCGGTTCTGCGGTGGCGGCTAACCAGCAGGCGGGCCTGGCTTTCATCACTACGCTGATCGCTCCGGCGGCGGCCATGCTGACCTGGCTGCTGTGGGAAAGTAGCGGCGACGGCAAGCCCACCGCTGTGGGGGCCGCGACTGGGCTGGTCGTGGGGCTGGTCGCCATTACCCCGGCCTGCGCCTTCGTCAGTCCGCTGGCGAGCATCTTGGTTGGCGTGCTGGGAGCCAGCGCCAGTTACCTCACGGTGCAGGCCAAGCACCGCATGGGCGCAGACGACAGTCTCGACGTGTTCGCCTGCCACGGGGTCGCCGGAATCGTCGGGGCGCTGCTTACCGGGGCGCTCGCCTTTACCACTGGCAGCGGCAAGGCCTGGGACGCTCAGATGCTGGTGCAGCTTATCAGTGTCGTGACCAGCCTGGTCTGGGCGGGCGTGGGCAGCTTCATTCTGCTTAAGATCGTGGCCGCCATCATGCCGCTGCGGCTTCCCGCCAGTCAGGAAATCGCGGGCATCGACATCAGCGCACACAGCGAGCAGGGCTACAGCGAAAGCGAAACCGGTCTGGGCGCTCCCGTGTTCCTCGGCGGCGACTAGGTCCCCGGTTGCCGCACTTCTGACCTCACGAATCCAACTCTACTGCCCTTAGTCGCAGTTTCCTGACTCAGCACCTCCACGTTGTCCCGTCACCGAACGCATCCCCGGTGGCGGGATTTTTGCGGCCCGCGTGGTTCAGACGCTCACAGCAAAATCACGTCCACCTCTTCGCCGACCTGTACGGGCTGGCCTTCGGGCACCAGCACTAGCGCGTCGGCGTCGCTGAGTGACCGCAAGACGCCGCTGCTCTGCTGGCGGTAGTCGTGCACCTGCCCGTTTACTAGAGTGGCCCGCCAGAAAGCCGCCTTGTCGGCAATAGCCCGGAAAGGGGTCGCGGCCCGCAGCCTCAGCGTTTGCACCGGCTGCCCGGTGAGCGCCGGGCGCACGATGACGTGAAAGACCACCAGACTGCTCACCGGGTTGCCCGGCAGCCCGAACACCGGCAGCCCGTGCCAGCCGCCCAGCAGCGCGGGGCCACCGGGGCGCATTCTGACTTTCCAGAAGGCCACCCGCCCCTGTTCGATCAGCAGGTCGCGCATAAAGTCGTACTTGCCCATGCTGACGCCGCCACTGGTCAGCAGCACGTCGGCGCCGCCCGCCCTGGCGATGCTTCCCTTTAGGGCCTCGGGGCTGTCGGGGGCGTGCCCCAGCCAGATAACCTCGCAGCCGCACTCGCCCAGCATGGCGCTTAGGCCCACGCTGTTGCTGTCGTAGACCTGCCCGGCCATCAGCGGCGTGCCCGGCTCGACCACCTCGTCGCCTGTCGAGAGCAGCGCGACACGCAGCCGCCTGCGAACCTCGACCTGCGCGTGGCCCAGCGCCGTCGCCAGGGCCAGCCGGGGAGAAGTAAGGCGCTGGCCCACATACATGACTGTTTCGCCCGCCCGGAAATCGCCGCCCTCGTGGCGCACGTCGCCGGGACTGGCTGGGCGCAGCAGCAGGACATGATCGTCCGCGCCGCCTTGCAACTGCTCGACGGGGCAAATCGCGTCGGTGCCGGGCGGTAGGGGCGCACCCGTGTAAATCCGCACGCACTCGCCTGGGCCGACCACGCCGCCAAAAGGCACTCCGGCGCGGCTTTCTCCGCTGACCTTCAGGCGAACCGGGGCCGCCGCGCTGGCACCGAGGGTATCGGCCTCGCGGCAGGCGATACCGTCTAGGGCGCTCTCGGTGGCGCTGGGATGGCTGACCAGCGCCGTGAGGTCGGCGGCCAGCGTGCGGCCCAGGGCTTCGGCTACCCTCACGGTTTCGGGGCCGAGGGGCGGCAGCATGGCGGCGAGGCTCCGGCGGGCTTCTTCCACGCTGATGTGCATCGGGAACGGCGGCTGGTGCGGGGGCCGGTTCTGGGGCTGGCTCATGCAGGCAGCATAGGCGCCAGCGCCAGCGTAGGCACCAGCTTCAGCAGAGGTGCGGCTCAGGTTGCTATGCTGCTGGCCGGATCACAGCCCCCCTCAACTCGGGCCTGTGACGGAGGCCGCATGAAGATTACACAAGGCAGTCTGGTCGAACTGGACTACACCCTCACGGTGCGCGGCGAGGTCATCGACCAGAGCGCGCCGGGCGAGCCGCTGAGCTTTCTGTTCGGGCAGGGCGACATTATTCCGGGGCTGGAGCGGGCGCTGGAAGGTAAGGCTGTGGGCGACCAGTTTCAGGTCACGGTGCTGCCCGCCGACGCTTACGGTGAACATGACCCCGAGAGCGTGCTGGCGCTGCCCCGCACCGAACTGGACGAGGATATTGAGGTCGGCGCGACGTATTACACCCAGGTGCAAGACGGCAGTGTTATGCCTTTCACCGTTGTGGCCCTGGAAGGCGATAAGGTGACGGTGGATTTCAATTCGCCACTCGCGGGTGAAACCCTGCACTTTGACGTGAAGGTGCTGCGCTTGAGCGGCCCGGCCCACTTCACGCCGCCTGTTCAGGCCAGCTCACAGCGCACTGTCTCGCAGCCCACTGGAGGAACTATGAACGTAGCCCAAGACAAAGTGGTCGATCTCGATTACAAGCTGACCGTTAGCGGAGAACTCATCGACCAGAGCGAACCCGGCGAACCACTGACCTACCTGCACGGCCACAGCAATATCATTCCTGGCCTGGAGCGGGCGCTGGAAGGCAAGGCCGTGGGCGATAGCCTGCAAGTCACCGTGCAGCCCGAAGACGGGTATGGCCCGCGTGACGAAGAAGCCATCGAGGACCTCAGCCGCGAGGATTTTGACGACGATATCGAAGTCGGCGCGACCTACTACGCCCAGTCCGAAGACGGCAGCGTGATTCCGTTTACCGTGCTGGCCGTGGGCGGCGACCAGGTCAAGGTAGACTTCAACCCTCCGCTGGCCGGGCAGACCCTGCATTTCGACGTGAAGGTGCTGGCCGTGCGCGACGCCACCGCCGAGGAATTGGAGCACGGTCACGCCCACAGCGGCGACATGCACGACGACTAATACAGGACTAATACAGACTGCCGGTTGATTTGGTGGCATCCCGAATCAATCCGGGCCGACGCGAGGAGGAACATCATACGGACTGGGCGGTGTGGAGCCGCAGGCGGTGGCCTTCCCGACTGCGGCGCAATGGAGCGCAGTCCGTATAAAACGTCCCGCTTCAAACTTGACCTTTCAGGCCCCGGCCCACTGCGCAGACTTCCCGCAGCGGGCCGGGTCTTTTTGCGGTGCTGGCTCACGCGACCCTTCGGCCAGAAAATTGAACTTGGGGTCAGTTTTAGGTCGGCGGCTCCCTTCTGGGCCGGAGCGCGGCTAGACTGACCGAATATGCCGCTGGACGTAGGAACAACACTCGCGGGCCGCTACAAGCTGCTGGCCCTGCTGGGCGAGGGCGGCAGCGCCCAGGTCTTCCGGGTCTACGACGCGCTGATGGACCGCGAGGTGGCGCTCAAAGCCATGCACTCGCATGTCCCCGATTCGGAGCGTGGCCGCTTTTTGCGCGAGATACGCACGCTGGCCCGACTGACTCACCCCGGTATTGTGCCTGTTCTCGATCTGGGCGAGGAGCCGGAAGGTCGGCGGCCCTTTTTCACCATGCCTCTGCTGACCGGCGGGCCGATCACAGCCCTCGGGCCACTCGAAGACGCCCCCGGTCCGCTGGGCCGCTTTCTTACGGCGGCGGCCTCGGCGTCACGGGCGCTGCATTACGTGCATTCGCGGGGCATCATTCACCGGGACCTGACCCCCGGAAACATTCTGCTGGACGAGGCTTCCCTGCCGCGCATCATGGATTTCGGGTTGGTGGCGCTTTCCGAACATACCCGCAACCTCACCCGTAGCGGCGTGACGCTGGGCACTCCGGTCTACATGGCCCCCGAACAGGCCAGGGGCACTGCGGTGGATGCCCGCAGCGACCTGTACGCGCTGGGAGCGGTGCTGTACCGGGTCGCCTGCGGTACGCCGCCTTTTCTGGGCGACAGCGACCAGAGCATCTTGTACCAGCACGTCTACGAGGCCGTGACCGACCCGCGTGAGCACAACCCGGCCATTCCCGACGCCGTGGCCCGCGTGCTGCTGTCGCTGCTGGCCAAGCGCCCAGCCGAGCGCCCCAAGAGCGGCGAGGCGCTGGCGCACCTGTGGGCGCTGGCCCGGCGCGACATCTGGACCTCGCACACGCGGGGGCAGTACCGGGGCGGGCGCACCCGCACGGGCGAGCACCCCGACGGCCCGGCGCGGGCCGGGCTACTTGAGGAAGCCTGGAGCGTGCCGCTGCCCGGCGAAGTGACCTGGCCCGCCGCCGTGGTTGGTGAGGGCGACCTGATTGCGGTGGGCACGCGCGGCGGCCAGCTGGTGCTGACCCACGTCTCGGGGCGGCCCTACGCGACCTACGCCGCCAAGGACGAGGTCACGGCCCCAGCCACCTTTATCGGCGGACACATTCTGTACGGGGCCTGGGACGGCACCCTGCGCCGCGTGGAATTGCAGCGCGGCGGCGAGGTCTGGCGCTATCAGGCGCGGGCCGAGTTCACGGGCGCACCGACAGTCTGGGGCCAGTTGGTGCTGGCCGCCAGCCGCGACGGGCACCTGCACGCCCTGAATCTGAAAACAGGAAAGCTGGAATGGGCCTACCGCGCTGGGGGGCCGCTGGCCGCCAGTCCGGTGCTGTGGGCGGGCGCGGCGCTGCTGTGCGACGAGGACGGCTGGCTACACGCCCTCGACGCCCGCAGCGGTAGCCCGCTCTGGAAGGCGCAGGTGGGCACCGTTCACGCGACCCCGGCCCTGATTCCCACCCTGCCCGGCGAGGCCACACTGGTGGTCGCCACCTGGCCCGGCGAGGTTCACGCGCTGGCGCTGAGTGCCCTGGGAGGCCGCGCGGCTCTCAAGGGAAAAGACCCGACCCTGTGGACCTACGATGTCGAGGACGAGATCTGGGCTTCTCCGGCCCTGACCCACGCGGCCCTGCAAACGCAGGCGGCGGGCCCTCAGGCAGAGAGCGGCGGCAGGGGAGTGGCTATCGTGGCAGGCTGGGCCGGAACGGTGCGGGCGCTATACCTCGACACGGGTGAGGACGCCTGGGTTCATGCGCTAGAGGGGCGCGTGACCGCCAGTCCGGTCATCAGCGCGGGGCTGGTCTACCTTGCCTCGGAGGCGGGGGAATTGGCCGCGCTCGACCTGCAAACGGGGGAGCTGCGCTGGACCCGGCGCGAGAACAATGGGGTGCAGGCCACGCCGCTCGCCGCCGCCGGGTCGCTCCACGTGGCCTTTATGAACGGAACCCTGAGAACCTACCGTGAAAAATGGCCGTTGTGAGCGCCCGGCGCTGGTATCATCTCGGGGCTGGGCTTGTGCAGGCACCTGCCTCTTTGTAGGGCGCTATCTGCCGGTCCATGCTCCGCTCTTCTGGAGGTTCAATCATGAATGCCCCCGGTATTCCCGAAATCCTGTTTATTCTGGTCATCGCACTGGTAGTCTTCGGGCCGCGCAAACTGCCTGAGCTCGGCAAAAGCCTGGGCGCTGGCCTGCGCGAGTTTCGGCGCAGTACCCAGGGCCTTAAGGAAGAATTCGAGGGTGTGATGAGCGACACCCGTACCGAGAGCCACGCGGTTTCTGTGTCACCTGCGCAGCCGCCTGCGCAGGTCCAGGTTATTGCCGCAATGCCGCAGGTCATCCGGGCGCAGGACGTCACGCCGCCTGAGGCCGCAGGGCAAGAAACGGTGGCCGGCGGGTCTGCCCCCAGGCAGCAGGATTGACAACTTCACGCCCTGAACCCGGTTCTCTCCTGCTCACTCTGCGGCGCAGCTCTACGAGTCGGCCCGGGTTGAACGGTTTTGCAACCTATCCAACCCGGGTCCGTACTAGGGACAACCAAGTTTACGTAAAGACAAATCGAGCGGACTCGTAGAGCTACGCCGCAGAGCGAGTATGGGAAAAAGTGCGGCCCAGTGTGAGGGTAGGCCAAGTGCGAGGGTAGGGATAGCCTGGTGTTTGGGTCATCCCTACACGGTCACTTGGCCGTACCTAGAGGCTTTCGTGTCTGTCAGCAGTCTGCTGTCACAGGCACCGGCTCTCGCGCAGCAGACGGAGCTTCAGCAGCCCCAGTCGGCTGCGGTTGATGACCCCCTTGAGCAGTACCTGATCGTTCAGGGTCAGCACCGGCACATCCTGCCCATACTGAGCTTCCCAGGCGGGCTGCTCCGCGACCTCCCGGCGTTCGAAGTCGAATTGCAGGTGATGCAGCGCCTGCTCGGCCAGTTCGCACAGGTGGCAGCCTGAGCGCGAGTAGAGGGTCAGTCTGGGTACAGTCATTGCTGCGCTGCGCGGGCCACAGCGGGCCGCCGCAACAGGGCCATAGCCATTACGGGGGCGTACATGTCGGTCGAGCTGAGCAGGTCGCCCACGCTGGAAAAGGTCCGCAGCACCTGTCCGCCCTGTTTCACGGCGTAGACGTGTCCCTGCGCGTTGACCTGAAGCAGCCACGGCGCGTCACTGGGTTCGCCCACCAGCGTTTCGATGGCGAACGTGCCACCAGCGGTGCCGTCAGCCTCAATCTTGCGGACCTTGCGGGCCACGGTATCCACGATATACACCCCGCCGTGTTCGTCTACCGTCAGGCCGTCGAGGGGGCGCAGGCTTTCGCTGGTGCGGTCCAGCCGGAAGGCGTAGCGGCTGATGTACTCGCCCTGCGGCGTAAAGCGCTGCACTTCGTTGTTGCCGCTGTCCAGCACGTACAGTTCTCCGCTGGGGGCCGCCGCGATGGTCGTCGGTTTCTCGAAGCGGCCCAGCCCCTGACCCCGGCCCCCAAAGCGCCGCATAAACTCTCCCTGCTCGCTATAGACGCTGATGGCCTGCACTTCGGCATCGAGGACATACACGCACCCGCCCGAAGCCGCCAGTGAAACGGGCTGAAGCAGTTCGCCTTCGCCCAGGCCGTAAGTCCCGAAGGACAGCACCTCATGCCCGTCGGGGTCAAGCTTGCGAATCAGGGCGCCGCCCTTGCCCTGGCGGTATTCGAGCGTGCTGAAATACAGGTTGCCCTGCGCGTCTCCGGTTAGCGCACTCGGCGGATTGGCCAGCCCGCCCTCGGCGCTCGACAGGTCGCGCAGACTGATCCGCAGCTTGCCCTGAAGGTCCAGCAGGCGCAGCGCCCCGCGCCGTTCCTGAATACCCAGGGCCAGCGCCACTGGATCGCTAAACACCTCGTCTTCCAGCACTCCAGCGTCGATGCGGGCGATCACGTCATCCAGCGCTGGGCGCTGGGCAGGGTCTTTTTCGATCATGTTCAGAATCAGGTCGCTTAGCTTGCCCGGCACTTCCATGCGTACCTGTTTGGGCGGCTTAGGCGACTCGAACACCTGCTGGTGCACCACCGCTTCGTAGCTGCCCTTAAAAGCAGTCTGCCCGGTGATCATCTCGTAGGCCAGCAGCCCCAGTGAATACACGTCGCTGCGGGCGTCGACCCGGTTGCCCTTGGCCTGTTCGGGGGCCATGTAGATCGGCGTGCCGACCCGTGCCCCAGTCATAGTCAGGCGGGTCAGGACCTTGCCCACCGCGATGCCGAAGTCCATCAGCTTGATGCCGCCCTCGCGCAGTTGACCGTTCTGGCCGAAGGCATGGCGCACCACCATGACGTTGGCGGGCTTAATGTCGCGGTGAATGACATTCTGCATATGGATGTGCCGCAGCGCGTCGGCCATGGCCCGCAGCATCTGCACACTCTGTTCAAAGGTCAGCTGGTTTTCTTCCAGCATTGTTTCCAGACTCTGTCCATCGATAAATTCCATGGCGATGTAGTGTTCTGGGGCCTGCATACGGTAGTCGTAGACCTTGACGATATTGGGATGGCTAAAGCGCTTAAGCACCTCGGCTTCGCGGTAAAAGCGTTTGACGAATTTGGCGTCGGCCAGGTATTTCTCCTGCGGCACCTTGAGCGCCACGATGCGCCCGTCTTGCTTGCGTTTGGCGCGGTACACACTGCCCATCCCGCCGATACCGATTCTGTCAAGCACATCGTAATCCTGAAAACTCAGGTCGGTGGCCGTGCCGCTGTTAATGATGGTCGGCGTGCGCGTCATGGAGGCCGTGGAGCCGGAGCGCGCCGTGCGCTGCGCCCGCGTGGACTGGCTGCCAGGCGCGGGCCGCAGGGGTTTAAGGGGCCGCATCTGGGGAAGGTTCGCCGTTCCCAGGCTAAATAGGGCTGTTCCCAGCAGCGCGGCAAAAGCCACGAGGTAGCCCTGCATGCGTGACAGCTGGGCCAGCGCCCCGTGCCCACCCCCGCCCGCGGCCATATTCACGGCGATCAACAGGGCGCACAGACTCAGCGTCAGTATGGTCAGCAGCGCACTCAGGGGCCGCTCGGGAATACGGATCAGCAGCAGCAGGGCCACGACAAACAGCGCCAGCATCAGAAAGGCGTTCAAGTTGAACCACCGGTTCTGGGCCTGGCCACCGGGCTGTGAACTGCCCAGCTGGCCGACGCAGAACAAACAGAAACAGGAGTGCCACTCTGGTGTAGGCAGACCCGGTGTAGCCAAACCCGGTGTAGACAGACCCGAGCGCGGCGCAGCGACTGGAGCGGCTGAAGCGCGTGCCGTAGCAGATGGGGGGGAAAGAGGCTGGCCGACATGCTCACGTAGTGTAGCGGCCCCGTCTTGCAAGCCGCTTACACCACCTGAACTCGCCGGGCACCCCCCCCGACTTTGCCGGGCCTGAGTGACTGGGTCTGGGCCGCTGGGCAAGTGCCGCACACCTCTGGAAAGAATGTGAGAGCATAGGGCTACTGTGAATCACTGGGCCGAGCTGGTGGAACTGTACGAATACAAGGTCGCCGATGTGATTGCAGGCCGGATGCCGCGTGGCGGGCGGCACGCGCTGACCGAGCTGCGAACCGAGTTGCTGGGAGCCGACCTCAATACGCCCCTGTTGCGCCGCCTGATTCAGACCGACCGTCAGTTCCGGCAGTGGCGCAAGGCCCAGAGCGGGTCGCAGGAGGCTGCGGCAGTGGCCCCAGAAGCCTCGGCGTGGGAAAAACAGGCCGGGCTGCCAGCGGCCATAGAAGCTGGCCCAGAGGTGGCGACACATCAGGCTGCGACACACGAGGTTACGGCCCAGGCGGTTCAGGCGGTTAGCGTGCAGGTGCAGGCCAGCATTGCTGGGAAGCCCGACCGGGAAGCGCTGGCCCAGGCCGGGGAACGCAACGCCGCCGATTATCAGCTGCATGTGCTGGCCTGGAATCAGGCGGTGCGCCAGCGGCTGGGCCGCATGACCCGTGACCTGCGCTATGAGCCGCAGCGCCCCACCTTGCGCGTGCTGTACGCCCTGAGCGAAAATACCGAGCGAGCCCTGCGCGGCGTGACCGAGCGCTTTGCGGTGCCGGTCGCCAACGACCCGCTGGTGTCGCTGGGCGATAAGCAAGTGGTGGCGAACATCACCAGCAGTTTCTGTGACCTGCTGCTGACCGAACAGGGACGCCAACAGGCGCTGCGTTCCCTGACGGAAATTCAGCACAATCCTTTTCCCAGCGCGGGCCATGAGGCGGCGCTGCGTGATCAGCTCTCGGCGGCGCAGCGCGAACCGACCGCCCACGCCCGTGAGCAATTGCGGGCGGCGCTGCTGGCCCAGCGTCCCCAGGCCCCCGAGCCGCACGAACGTCCGGTGCTGCGTGAGGCGGCTATTCAACTGCGCCGCCTGATCGAGCAGCTGTTTGTGAGCCTGCCGCTGCCCGTGCCTGGCACGCCGCTGTTTGTAGCCGACCCCTTGCTGAAGGGGCAAACCGACACCCTGGCAGAAGTTAGTGTGCCGCAGCTGCTGCTGGACTTACGCACCCAGCCCCAGCAACTGCGGTGGTATAGCTGGCTGGTGCGCTGGCGGCGGGTCGGTACAGGCGACTGGCAGTTGCAAGTCGGTAGGCAGGTGCTGACCCTGCGGCCCGGTTTGCCGCCGACCGAGCGCTTTGCCACCGTAACCGAAGGGCCTTATACCGCCGAGGTCTTTTATGACGGGCATTATGTCCTGCTGAGCAGGCCCAGCCAGTCCGCCGCCGTGCTGGGGCCGCTGGCGACCCAGGCCAGGGCGCTGCGGCTGCTGCTTGATCCGGCCAGTGCGTATGGCAATTTGCGGCTGGCGCGGGCCGCCGCGCAGGACTTGCGCGGCAGCGCCCTGAATTTGGCGGCGTTGGCCCCCGAAAGTGCCGAGCGTTTCAGTCAGGCGGCGCCCGACGACCTACAGAAATTTGCGCGTCAGGGCCTGCATACGCTGCGCGAGCGGATTGCCCAGACCACCCCGCAGGCCGCCAGTGAATCGCTGGAACGCTGCGCCGAGGCACTGGGCTTGCCACAGGCGCGGGCAGAGGCTCTGAACGACGCCCTGATGCGGGTTCTAGACCTGCCAGAGGCGGTGATGTCGCCTGCGCCGGTCAGGGACCTGCCGGGCCTGAGCGCCGGTTCCAGACTGTTGCGGCCCAACGGTCAGTTCCAGAGTTTTGAACTGGGCGACGAACCGCTGACCCTCGGCGTGCGGGGGCGCACGATTACCCTGCGCTGGGACTACAAACGTGACCTGATTCTGCTGATTCCCGGTCTGCCGAACGCCCTGCTCGAAGACCTGCTGGTGGTGCCGCTAGGCGACCTCGACCTGCTGCTGATTCGCCACGGGTCACTGGTCGCCCTGGCAGCGGCGCCATACCCGCCAGAGCCAGACATGCCGCAACCACGGCGACCAGAGCGGGCCTAGACCGACCCAACGCTTTCCAACTCGGCCCGCAGCAGGGCAAAGTCGGTCTGCCCCAGCGTCAGCAGGTCGCCGGGGCGCAGCGGCACCCGTGTTCCGGCGGCGACTGGCTGGTCGTTGAGGCGCAGCGGGGCCAGCGCATGGAGCATCAATGCCCCGTTCTTGACCTCAATTTCGGCGTGGCGCGGCAGAATATCCGCTCCTGCCAGCCTCACGTCGCCCGCCGTGCCCAGCGTCAGGTGCTTGAACGGCGTGGGTAACTGCGTTGCCTGCTCGTTGCTGTGCAGGGTCAGCGCCTGCGTAAACGGGGTGTCCGGAGCCGCCTTGCCCTTTTCCTGAAACAGCAGTTCGGTGCTGCCCAGACGCAGGCGGTCGCCGTGACGCAGCTGGGCTTGCTGGACCAGACGGCCATTGATCAGCACGCCCCCGGTTTCTCCGCTGCTCTGCCAGTGCCACGCTTGACCGCTGCCTGCTATCCGGCGCAGCGTTCCGGCCTGCATGGGCACCGTCTGGTCGTGGTACAGACTGATGTCGTTGCCGTCGCTGCGGCCAATGCTCACGGCGGGCTTGTTCAGAATGTACTGCTTGCCCTCGTATTTCCCGGTGGTGGTGCCCATGAGCCAGCCTGTTTTGAACAGTTCCTGACTGAGCCGCAGCATAAAGCCTATGGCTGCCCCCAGAATGGTCAGGCCGACCAGCCGCGCCAGCACGCCGCTATCGTTTTCGTCCAGGCTCAGCCCCGTGAAACTGTCGAACACCAGCCCCCCGAAAAAGCCGCCCACCGCGCCGCCCAGCATCCCGCGCCAGGCGTTGGCCCACGAACGGTCCAGCAGCCCCAGCACCAGCCCGACGCCCGCGCCCATCAGCGCCCAGCCGGTGGCCCGCGTCAACCGGGGAGGAGCGCCCAGCGCCAGTCCCAGGCTGTAAAATGCCTGGGCAAAGGCTCCGGAGACCAGTCCGAGCAGCAGCGCGGGAATAAAAATTCGCGCCAGTCCGCGCCACCACTTCCCGCGCAGGCCCAGCACATTGTCGGCGGCGGCCAGCACCAGGGTCAGCGGCAGCATCAGCACGGCGGTCCACTGCGCGGTAAACCACAGCACGCTCAGGCCCGTTTCCTGTGGGCCGCCGCCGCCTCTCAACATCTCCGAAAGCACGAAGCCCAAAAAGCCGCCGAGTGCGCCGAGCAGGGTGGTCAGTAGGGTTGGGTTCATGCGTTCTCCTCAGCCTCAGGGCTGCTGAATGGGCAGCTTCTCATACACTTTTTTGCGGCTGCCATTGTCGAAAGTAAGCTCGCCGGTGGCATTGATACTGGTGTAGCGGCGGTCTGGGCGGTCTTTCACCGTCAGCGGGAGCGTAAAAATCAGGCTGTCGCCCTGTTCCCGGAACGTCGTGACCGGTTCGCCTGTCGAGGGCCACTGGTCGGGGGCATCGATGGCAAATTTCTGTGTCGCGCCGCCCTCCTGATACTCCAGTTCGTAGGTAAAGGTCGCGCTGACCGGTTTGGCCCCGTTGGGCACGGTCTCGATATTCAGCTGGCACTGCTGAAGGCGGCCCAGTTGCAGGGCGGCGTTCACGTCTCCGGTTTGCACGTCCTGGCAGGTGGTGAAGTACCACTTGGAAAAGGTAGGAGCACTGGTTGCCGCTGCCGCTGAGGCTTGCGGGTCTTGTTCCGCAGGCACCGTTACGCTGGTCTGCTGCTCCGGGTAAAGTTTGCCCTGTTCGGAGGTGATGTAAAGCTGCCCACCGATCTTGACCAGCTTCAGCACCGAGTACGCCTTGCCGCTCAGCTTTTTGGTTGGCCTTGTCAGTTCGTAGGTGTAGTCGAACCGGACTTCGCGCGTGTTGCCGCTGCTGCTGATGGTTTGCGGCACAGAATCCAGGCTGTAGCGGTGGGTCGGCCAGCGCCTGAAGAAGGCCCGCTTGTCCTGCTCGATCACCGCTTTGGGCTGGGTTCCCCGGTCGAGATAGTCCACTTGGTCGGCGTACATCTGCATAGAGGCCGCCGGGTCGGTCTGCATTTCGGCGCTCAGGTACTGTTCGACAAAGTTCTGGACTTCCGTGTCGGTGGGGCCAGTGTCTGTCAAAGTCGTGTCGGTCGCAGTCGTGTCGGTCGAAGTCGTGGCGGTAGGGGCCGGGTCGGGCGCGGCGGGGGCCAGAACAGTCAGGCTCAGATGGCCGAGTTCGGTGCCGTCCGGCGCGTTGAAGATGTACTGGTGGTCGCCCGCCGCCGGGTCGGTGACCTTGAACGCCCAGTGCCCATCGTCCGGAACCTTTACGCTGCCGAGCACGGCTCCGTCCTGAAACACCTGGAGTTCGTCGCCCGGCTGCCCGTCGCCTCTCAGGGTCAAGGGGCCGCTGGGCACTTCAGCATTCTGGCCTGGGGCCGTAACCGCAAAGGAAACGGTGGGTTGGGGCACCGGCGCGGGTGTGGGCGCGGGGACAGTCGTCGGCGCTGTACCGCCAGGAGCGGCTGGAATCTCCGGCGTGGACGTGCTGGCCGAGTCTGCTGGCGGGGTGGCAGACTCGGGGCTGCTTGTATCGGGGGTGCTCGTATCCGGGTTGTCCGCGTCGGTGGCGCTCTGCTCAGCGGGTGGTGTAGCGGTGTGACCGGCCTGCTTGAGGAACTGAAAACCGAACAGTGCCGCCACGACCAGCAGCGGCCAGACTGGAAGGCAGCCCTGGCGGCGGTTTTGTACCGGGCGAGCAGCTGTTCCCCGTGACCCTGGTGCCGATTGTGGCGGCGCTGTTGGCTGAGGGGCTGGCACCGGCTGAGGCGTCGGCGCAGGCCGGGGCATGGGCCGGGCGGCGGGCTGCGGCGGCAGGGGAGCAGTTGGGGTGGCCGTGCCTGGAACGGCCCGCAGCAGCCGCAACATGGCATCGGCGTCCTGTGGGCGGTCACTGACGCGCACCGCCATCGCCTGGGTAATGGCGGCCCGCAGGCCCGGCAGGGTCGTGGCGGGCAGAGCGGGCATCGGCGTGCCGTTCATCAGGTCGGTGGCGGCGGGCGGCATCTGGCCGGTCAGCGCGTGGTGCAGGGTGGCCCCTAGCGCATAAATATCGGTGTAGGGGCCGAATTTGGCCGAGTTGCCGTACTGTTCCAGCGGCGCGTAACCGGGCGTGACCAGCCGGGTATGCCGCACCGTCTGGCCGCTGTGATAGTCCCGCGCCGAGCCGAAGTCGATCAGTACGATGCGCCCCGACGCTTCCAGCAGAATGTTGTCGGGCTTGATGTCGCGGTGCAGCAGGCTGGCGGCGTGAACTTCCTTGAGGGCCTCGGTCACGCGCACGGCGATCTGCTGAACCTCGGCGGGCGGCAACGCTCCCAGACGGTCGATGCGCGACTGCAAAGACTCGCCCTGGAGCAGCTCCATGACCATATAGGCCGTGCCGCCTTCCTCGAAAAGGTCCAGTACCCGCACGATGTCGGGGTGACTAAAGCGGGCCAGCACCTTGGCCTCGGCGGTAAAATCCGCTTTGGCCTGCTGCCAGTTCTGGGCGCTGAGGCCCGTGGGCGGGTGAACCGTCTGGCCCTGGCGCAGGGTGCCGCCCGGAAACATTTCCTTGACAGCGACTTTAAAGCCCAGTTGGGTTTGCGTGGCGGCGTAAGTAATACCAAAACCGCCCTGGCCCAGCACCTTGTCTATACGGTATTTGCCGTGCAGGAGCGTGCCGATGGGCAGGGTTTGCATATTGAGCGGGGTTCCGCAGACCGGGCAAGCCAGTGCCCCACCGGGCACCTTCGCACCGCAGATGGGGCAGTCCATGAACTTCAGTTTAACCGCCTGCGTCAGAAGGAGAAGCAAGGTTGGCTCGGCAGCCAGCAGCACAGCCTGTCCGGAAAATATGGTGTACTGGGTTCCAATGACGACGCAACAGCACCAAGACCAGATCAGCACTCAGGACACACTGTGGGAAGTGCCGGATGAGCTCTGGATTCGTCTGGCGCCAGTCCTGGTCATCGACAAACCCAGAAAGAAAAGTGGGCGTCCCCCACGCGACGCCCGCGCCATCTTCAACGGGTTGATCTGGCTGGCCAGAACCGGGAGCCAGTGGAGCCAGTTGCCACGTCGCTACGGCCCAAAATCCACCGTTCACGAACGGTTCACGGCCTGGGTCGAGCATGGATCCTTGGGCGCTGCGTGGGCCATTTTGCTGGAAGAATATGACCAGGAGCTGGGGATCGACTGGGAGTGGCCAGCCGCTGATGGAAGCATCGTCAAGGCTCCCCTCGGAAAAAGGGGGCCCTCGGAGCGCCTAAAGAGGCGGGCCGCACTCCCACCAACCGAGGGAAAGCAGGCTACGACCCCTGCTGAGGGAGGTCAAAGGTAGTTCGCTCGCCGTGGCTAACACAGACCGCCGATTGAACCGGGCCGGTTCAGATTCAATCCGAGCGGAATCTGTCTTATCTGCTTCGCTCGATTACCAGCGCCGTCACGTTGTCGGGCGCTCCCGCTTCCAGGCTCAGGGTAATCAGGCGGTCAGCCACGGCCTGGGGCGTCGGCTCGTGCAGCAGCACCTCCTGAAGCTCCGGCGGCATGACCTCACCCCACACGCCGTCGCTGACCAGCAGCACGCGGCTGCCCACCGGCAGATTCACGGGCTCGGGCAGCGTCTGCACGTAGTTGTCCTGCGGCGTGCGCAGGCTGCCCAACGAACGCAGCACCTTGTTGCGCTCGGGACTGACCTGGGCTTCCTCGGCAGTCATCTGGCCGCTAGCGACCATCGCCGCCACGTAGGAATGATCTTTGCTGAGCTGCTCGACCTGCCCGCCCGCTGCCAGATAGGCGCGGGTATCGCCCACGTGTCCTAATTGCAGCGCTGTGCCACGAATCTCGACGGCGCTGATGGTGCAGCCCCCGTCACGGCCATTCATGTCGGCCAGCACGGCGGCGTTGGCTTCCCACACCTGGGCGGGCAGCGTGCCCTGCGCCGAATTCAGGAAACCGCGCACCGCTGCCTGACTTGCCACCTCGCCCGCTGCCATGCCGCCCATGCCGTCGCACACCACTGCCCGCAACACGACTTCGCCGCCGCCGTGCTGCCCGATCTGCCGCCACACGAACCCGTAAGAGTCCTCGTTGACGGGCCGCTCGGGGTTTAGTCCGATGTCGGTGCTGGCCGCCACCTGATACACCGGCAGTGTGGCTGCCCCGGTTTTGAGGGTGCCCAGCAGTTCGGTGGGGGTCAGGCGTTCGGCAATAGGAGCCAGCATACTGTGGAGCAGCTGCGGCATCCCCGACTGTTTTACACCTGCCAGTGTAATGGCCGAGGGGCCTTCCGGCGGCAATGGTTGCCCGGTCAGCCAGCCGTACAGCAGCGCCCCGAGCAGATAAACCCCATTTTTAGACTGCGCCGCCTCGCCCGCCTGCACTTCGGGAGGCGTAAAGCCGTCACGCAGCACAGGTTCAGGACGTTCACCGATTCGGGCGACCCTGGGCGGCAGCCTCAGTTTCAGGCCGTCTGCCGTGAGCTGCACGCTGGCCGGGTCAAGGTCGGTGACCGCGTAGCCCTGTTTTTCGAGCGCAAACAGCAGGCGGGCCAGTTCGGTCAGGTACTCCCGCGCCTGGGCCGGGGCCAGCGGGAGGGTAAGGGGCAGCCCATGCACCGGCTCCAGCACGGTCAGGTCGCCGCTCTGGCTGGTGCGGGGCAACAGGCGGTGAGGCCGCAGCCCAGCCCACAGCGGTTCGCGCCGCACGTACACGTCCACGCTGGGGCCGCTGCCGACCGGGTTGGCGGTAAACCAACCGCGCCCGAGGTCGTCGTTAAGCTGGTAGCCGCTGACCACGTCGCCCGCCTGCGGCCCTTGCGGGGCGATGGTCGGCACGTAGGTTTCCTCTTCCAGTGTTCCAGTTTCGTACCTGTCCGCCGGGGAGGGCAGCGCGGTGTGCTCTGGCTGGGGCGCGACTGGCCCAGCCATTGAGGGCCGATCCGCCGCTGACTGGACTGCTGTG
This sequence comes from Deinococcus sp., assembly GCF_018260405.1. GTDB lineage: Bacteria > Deinococcota > Deinococci > Deinococcales > Deinococcaceae > Deinococcus. The sequence goes on along the minus strand of NZ_JAGLBG010000024.1, from coordinate 5,872 downwards.
GCTGGCCCGGTGGCCGACGTTACCGCCTGCGCCACCTCTTCCACAGGCAGACCCGCTTCGGTGGGCTGCACCGCGCCGACGTGTACTGGGCCGACGGCACTTTCCTCGTGTTGGCTGACGCCCAGGCTTTCGTTCTCAAGGGTGCCCAGTTGTGTGTCCAGAGTCTGTGCGTCACTGGCCGGTTCTGGGTGCAAGGGTTCCAGACGCGCCGCTTCGAGCTGCGCTGGTTCCGACGGGCTGGCCGCCGGGGTGGTGCTCGCAGACGGCCCCACCGCGTCGAAGTGATGGTCAAACAGGTCTTTCAACGTTTTGCGGGTATCCGTCCACCCTTCGCCCTGCTCGGCGACTGGCTCGGTGACTGGCTCGGGGGCTGGTTCAGTGGATGCAGGCGGTTTCTGGTCGTCGGGGTGAGTCATGCCTCAGCCCTGCTGAAAGGTCAGCATCAGGTTGCCGAACGCCAGTTCGTCGCCGTCCGAGAGCGCGGCGGGTTCCTGAAGGCGCGGTGAAAAGGCTGTTTCGCCCTTACGCTTGATATACACGCCGTTGGTCGAACCCAAGTCGCGCACGTGCCACACGCTGCCTTCACGGTACAGCTCGGCGTGGCGGCGGCTGATGTGCTCCTGCCCCGCCAGCCCGCTCAGGTCAATGTCGACCGGCCCAGTCGAGGCGTCGAAGCGCCCCACGACCAGCCGCTCGCCCTGAAGTGGAATGGCCTCACCCGTGGCGGCTCCAAACTTCTTAACGCCTAGTCTAGCCTCGCCGGTTGGCGCTGCGGTCGTGGCCGGTGACGCGGTGGATGCGGCGGCCACAGCTTCAGGAGCCGCCGCATCAGGAGCCGCACCTTCAGGAGCTGTGGCCCCGGCACTCACGCTTTCGGCAGTCGCGGGCATGGTCTCCTGCACGGGCACGGGGTGAGCGTCAACAGCTTCTACGGCTGCGACCGCGTCTGCATTGGAAATGGGAGCGCTGGAAATTGGCGCGCTGGAAACGGGAGCGCTGGGAATGGAATCAAGGGGAGTAGACAGCGGCACTGGCGCCGCAGCGACGGCGGAATCTAGCGGGGCACTGGGCACTGTGGGGGCACTGGGCAGTGTGGGCGGCGTGCCCGCGTCGCTGACCGTGCTGCCCACGGGCGTGGCGTTTTCCAGGGGCGGCATTTCGACAGGCGTGCCCGCGTCGCTGGGCGCGGGGCTAACTGGGCTGGTCTGCACCGTGAGCGCGTCGTCGCTGGAGTAGTGCGGAGCAGCACTGGCCTGGGCGGGGCTGGCAGGCGTGCTGGTGGCAGCCGGGGCCGCATTGGTCAGCTCGACGCCGCAACCTTCACAGAATTTGCTGCCTTCGGGGTTGATGGTGCCGCAGACGGTACAGGTAATAGACATGTGTGTTTCCTCCAGTGAATTCAGGGCGTGGGGTTAAGGAGATTTCAGGTACGGTTGCGCGTATCCGGGGGAAGCGCCCGAATCCGCTTTGCAAGCAGCTCTACAAGTCTGCTTGGGGCGATGATCTGGCCATCACCCGGCAGCCCCCTACCAGGAAATTCTACGGATGAGCTTCAGGAAAATGATCGAGAGGGCCGTAGCCATCACGCTCAGGCTGATGACGGTGGGCCAGTGCAGCCCGGCCTGCTGGGCAAAAAAGTAGGCGGCGGCGGCGGCCCCCAGTGGCAGCACCACCGGCATGGCGAACCACAGCAGCGCCCCGAGGATCAGTCCCGCCACGGCTCCGACCAGCCCGGCTATCAGATACTGCCCCGAGCTGACCGGAGCCGGAAAGACCTGCGTGACCTGGCTCAGGGCCACGACTACCCCGAAGCCCACGCCCAGCGCCATAAGCAGGTCGCGGCCCAGTGTTCTGCGTGCCAGTGTTGGGGGTGGCGCAGTTTGCTGGACTGGCGCAGGAATCTGGGGCAGCGCGGGTACAGGATTGGGCGCGGGAGCCGGGGCGCGTGTGGGTGACGCAGGAGCCGCAGCCACAGGAGCTGGAGACACGGGAGCTGGAGACACCACGACTGGCACCGCCTGCGGCACAGGCTGCGCGGGACGGGCTGAAGGAGGCGGGGGCGGCGGCACCTGCACGCGGGTCGGGTTGTTGGTGCGCGGCTGGGCTGGGGGTGGCGGCGCAGCCGGGGCAATGGCTGGCCCGGCGCTCAGCAGCTCCAGCAGGGCGTGGGCGCTCTGGGGCCGGTCTTCGACACGCAGCGCCATCATCTTGGTGATGGCCCCGACCAGTGGGGTCGGCGTGGCGGCGGGCAGGTCGGGCATGGCCGCCCCGTTGACCAGATCGGTGGCGGCGGGCGGCATCTGGCCCGTCAGCGCATGAACCAGTGTTGCCCCCAGCGCGTACAGATCGGTGTACGGCCCGAACCGCGCCGAGCTGCTGTACTGCTCCAGCGGCGCGTAACCGGGTGTGACCAGCCGGGTATGACTGCTCACCTGATTGGCGGCGAACGAACGCGCCGAGCCGAAATCGATCAGCACGATGCGCCCGCTTTTATGCAGAAAAATATTGTCGGGCTTGATGTCGCGGTGCAGCAGGCCCGCCCCGTGAACCAGTTCCAGTGTGTGCGCCAGCGAGCGGGCGATTTCCAGCACTACGTCCGGCGGCACCGGCCCGCGCTTTTCGATGGCGTGGCCCAGCGTGGTGCCTTCCAGAAATTCCATGACGAGGTACGCGGTGCTGTTTTCTTCAAAGTAGTTCAGCACCCGCACGATGCCGGGGTCGTTGAAGCTCGCCAGCACCTTCGCCTCATCCAGAAAGCGCTTTTTGGTGTCGTGATACTCGCCGGTGCTGATGTTGCTCGGCGGCACCACCTCTTTGCCCCGGCGGTAGGAGCCGTCCAGAAACATTTCCTTGATGGCCACGCGCAACCCCAGCCGGGTGTCCTGGCCGTCGTAGGTAATGCCGAAGCCCCCCTGTCCCAGCACTTTGGTGACGCCGTACTGACCACCCAGCGTCGTGCCGGGCGGCAGCGCGACCAGACTGCTCTGCGCCGCGTCGCCCAGCGGCGAGCCACAGGTGCGGCAGACCGTGTCGTTCGGGCCAACCGGAGAACCACAAACCGGACAGTTCGCCACGCTCAGGCCCCGGTCATCTTCCGGATTTCCTCATCGCTAGGCAGGCCGCTGGGGGCGCTGCCGGGCGTTTCGGGGCCGCTTTTCAGGGTCTGGGTCTTGGCCCCTAGGCGCATCGTCTTGGCGGTGCCCAGGCTGATGGTCTTGCTGCTGCCTAGTTCGCCGATGGCGCGGTCAAGCACCTGCGTCATCGCGCCGTTGCCGAGGCGCTGCGTCATGCTGCGGGCCTGTTCCAGCGTTTTAGCGGCCTGCTCGGGGTTGTTCTGGGCCTCGCGGGCGGCCTGGGCCACCAGACTTTCAACGTTGCGCTGCTGCACCCACTGCATCACTTCGGGTTCCACGCGGGCGGCCATCGCCTCGTCTCCGGTAAATTCCACCACCACATCTAGCGGCGGAATCTCGCCCCGGTAGTTCGCGCCGGGCACCTGATAGGTCAGTCCCAGCTGCGCCAGCCGCATCCGGGCCGCTGGGCGCTCGGGGAGCGTGAATTCCAGAATGTAGGTGGCCCCGCTGCCCGCTTCCACGTTGCCCAGTTGCAGCGGGCCGTCGGCCCTGGCGACCTCGGTCTGGGTGGGCTGCACGCGGGTCACGCGCTCCAGCACCACATCCTTGACGGCCCGCACAGTCAGGGCCACGTTGGTCACGACCTCGGCGGCGGCCTGCTTGAGGTCCCCCAGCAGCGCGGCAGGCAGCTCGGAGGCGCGGACGGCGGGGGGCTGCGGGTTCTGGTTGTCGGGTACCACGTCAATCGGCTGGCCCTGGGTGCGGTCGGTGATCTCGGTCAGTAGTTCGGTATTGACCTCGTCGCCCACGCCAATCGTCGTTACCGGCACCTGCATCCCCGAAAGCACTGCGGCCTGTTCCTGCACCACTGCTGCGTCGAAAGCCTGGCCGTCGGTCAGCAGCACCATGCGGCGGCTGCCGCTTTCGCCCGTCAGGAGCTTGGTTCCAGCTTTCATGCCCGCGCCCATCTGGGTGCCGCCCGAGTACCAGTCGAGTTTCTCGACCGCCGAGAGCAGCCTGGCCCGGTCACTGGCGACGGTAAATGGCACCAGCACGTCGGCCATGTCGTCAAACTTGACCAGCGCCAGGCGGTCAGCGGGCTGAATCAGGTCCGAGCCGATAATGCCGCGCAGGGCTTCGGTCACCAGTTCCAGTTTGTTCTTTGCACCGCGCACGACCTCGTAGCGCTGGCCGTCTACAAAGGTGGTTTGGCCGGTACGTTCGGTCGGTTCGGTCACAACTTCGCGCATCGATCCAGACGTATCGACCACAAACACCACCGAGAGGTCGGGGCGGGCAGCGGTGGCGGCGGCGTCTGGCTTTATGTTAAGCATCACAAACAGTTTCTGGCCTGTCGTCTGGGCCAGTAGATATTCACGGTGTGGGCGGATTGTAGCGTCAAGCATTCGTGGCCTCCTTTATTTTCATTATGAACGGCGCGGTCTGGACGTGACCTGTATCAATTCCTTAGGCTGTGATGGCCTCCTTCTCAAGAGCGTCCCTCTACAAATCCTGGGTTAAGTAGCTGCTGCTAAGGACAACCAAGTTTGTCTTTAGGCAAACCGAGCGGACTCGTAGAGCTGCGCCGCAGAGCGAGTATGGGAAAAGGTGCGGCTAAGTTACCGTGTAGGGATAGCCCAAACACCAGGCTTCCCTACACTCACACTTGACCGCACCTAGCAGACGTAGGGCAACCGCAAAGTCAGTCTAAATTTATGGGATGGGTGATTTACCCTCGCCAAAAGAGTAATCAGTAGGCACTGTTACGCACTGACCGGAACCACATATCTTGAATGAATCGAGACACATGATGAAATCAGGATTTTTCTCTGGGATATTCATCAGTGTTTATACTGAGTTCAAAATTGAACTGACTTTGCGGAAGCCCTGCTAGCAGAGGCGGTGTGATGAATTCGACAGTTGATGCACGTTAGGCTTACCTTACGTATGGTCAGTGGCGATTTACAGGTCTTCCCGCTTCTTCCCGTGTTGCAGATGCTCCTCAGCAGTCGGCGCACCGGGCAGTTCGTGGTTGAGCATCCCCGTGGCGGCTCACTGTGGCTGGAGCACGGTGAAATCGTGCATGCCCGCAGTGGCGATCTGAAGGGTGAGGCGGCCTTGCAGCTGCTGGGCAGTCTCGACAGTGGAACGTTTACCTTCGAGGCAGACCGTCCGGCTCCTGCACGTACGTTGCAGCTGCGTCAGGACGCGGCGATGCACCGGATGTACCTCGATTCCGAGGCCTGGGCCGAGCTGCTGCGTCTTTTCCCCGACTGGTCGCGTACTTTGCGGTTTTCCGAACGTTGGGTCGAGGCCCAGCCGGTGACCCGTCAACAGTATCTGGCGCTCAGTCAGGTGGGCCATGGCCAGAGTCTGCGAAGTATGGTCAATCACAATGAGTTGCCTCCCAGGGTCATGCTCGAAACGCTCAAGCCCTTTCTTGCTAACGGACTGATAGAAGTCATTTAGAGCATTTTGCAAAAAGATGGTGCTCTTTTGACCATCTTTTTACCGATTGGAACGACTGAAAAAGAAAGAGCAGGACGTAGAGTGAAGGGGGCGGCGGCGTTGTTCCGACGTGCCCATCATTCGGAGAACTGCTCTAGGTCAGCCGTTCCAACTTCGGCGTTTCGTCTCTTTTGACTCGGGTAAGTGGCTCCCGGTTACAGTTGCGCGTATCCGGGGAAAGCGCCTGTCCTCATCCAACAGAGAGGTTTTTTCGTAACTGCTCAGCAGGGGGACTTGCGAAGCGGAAAGGGGTAGAGTAGGGACATTACGCAAAAGATCTGTCCCAACTG
>NZ_JAGLBG010000249.1 GCF_018260405.1 Deinococcus sp. | reverse complement strand
AAAGGCTCGACCCCAGCCCTAAGCTGGAAAGCGAGGCCCACTCATGAAAATCCGTCAGTTTACCGAAGACCAGATCATCAAACTGCTCCAGAAAGGCAAAAAGGGCGAGAAGCCTGTCGAAGACCTCTGCCGGGAGTTCGGGTGCAGCACCGCGTCTTACTACACCTGGAAGAAGAAGTACGGCGATACCAACGCCAACGAAGCCAAACAGCTTCTTGGCCAGAACGGACTCGCTTGAGCAAGCCTGGCCGCTTCGTCAGCTCGAGAAGGAAAATGCTCGTCTCCTGCGGATTGTCGGTCAGCAGCGCCTGGAAATTGACGCGATGAAGGATGTCATTGGAAAAAAGCGGTAACGCCCACCCAGAAGTGCGCCGTCGTCAGGGAGTTGGTCGCGGCGCACATCAGGCCCGAACGGGCCTGTGTTCTGGTGGGCCTCTCCAAATCTTCCTGGCATTACCAGGCCAAACCGCGCCAGGACAGCGAACTTCGGCAGCGCATCCATGACCTGGCCAAGCAGCATCCCCGCCGGGGATACCGATTTATTCATGCCCTGCTCGTACGAGCAGGGGTCACCATCAACAAGAAGCGAGTTCGACGACTGTGGCGTGAAGAAGGGCTCGCCATCAAACCCAAAGCATCCCGGAAAATCCGCACTGGGGCGTCTATTCCATGCAGGCCGAATATGTCGACCACGTCTGGACCTAC
>NZ_JAGLBG010000248.1 GCF_018260405.1 Deinococcus sp. | reverse complement strand
GGCCAGCCGTATCTGCTCCTCCGTCGGTGTACTCACATTGACCTGAGCAATACCGTTTTTAACGGTAATTCCTTCGTCTGGGCGGCGCTTTATCTCGATTTCAAGCTCATGATTCGTTTTCGCCCACTGCGAAAACGGCTCACCATCATATCCACCATCTAAAAACAGCTTTTGGATGTCTGGAACGTCCTTTTTGAGAACGTTGATGACCTGCTTCATCCCGGCACGTTCGCCGACGTTGGCTGGCGTGACGACACAAGTCAGCAAATTGCCGTCTGTATCGGTCGCTATATGGCGTTTACGCCCTTTGACCTTCTTTGCCCCGTCGTAGCCGCGAGCCCCTTTTTTTGCGTCGTCTTGACGCTCTGAGAATCCCCGACTGCGGCACTGGGTTTGGCCCTTTTCCCCTTACGTTCTCGCTCCAAGGTCACGAGCGCATCGTTGATGCGCTTCCAGACGCCATCTTTGCACCACTGGCGATGAGAGTGGTACACCGTTTTCCAAGCTGGCAGGTCATGGGGCATCATGCGCCACTGAATTCCACCCCGCAGGACGTAGCGGATACCGTTGACAATTTCTCGTCTGGGAACGGTGTCGCAGAAGGTACTCTCGCCAATTGGAGGCAAAAGTGGTTCAATAAGTTCCCACTGGGCATCGGTGAGGTCGCTAGGGTAAGCTGCGCGTTCCACCGTTAAAGCCTAAAACATTTCCCATGGTTAGGGCCTCAGA
>NZ_JAGLBG010000247.1 GCF_018260405.1 Deinococcus sp. | reverse complement strand
CCCAGCACGCGGTAGCAGGTATCGACCTTGTCGACGATGATCCGGAACGCATACACGTCCATGATCTCGTTGAAGGCCCGGCGCTTGCCGCGCATCTTCTTGTAGATGCCGTAGATGTGTTTCTGCCGGCCGCTGACCTCGCCTTCAATCTCGTCGATCGCCAGGCAGTGGCTCAGCGACTCTTCGATCTTGTTGACGATTTCCTTGCGGTTGCCACGGGCGCGCTTTACCGCCTGGTAGATGCGCGCCGAGCGCATCGGGTGCATGGCCTTGAAGCCGAGGTCTTCGAATTCGATACGAATGGCATGCATGCCCAGCCGGTTGGCGATGGGCGCGTAGATTTCCAGGGTTTCCTTGGCGATGCGCCGGCGTTTTTCGCCGGACAGCACTTCCAGCGTGCGCATGTTGTGCAGCCGGTCCGCCAACTTGACCAGAATGACCCGAATGTCGCGGGCCATGGCCATGGCCATCTTCTGGAAGTTTTCTGCCTGGGCTTCGGCCTTGGTCTCGAAGTTCATCTGGGTCAGTTTGCTGACCCCGTCGACCAGTTCGGCCACGGTTTCGCCAAATTGCGCGCTGAGCGCTTCCTTGGCGATGCCGGTGTCTTCAATCACGTCATGCAGCATCGCAGCCATCAGGCTCTGATGGTCCATGTGCATGTCGGCAAGAATATTTGCCACCGCAAGAGGATGGGTGACATACGCCTCGCCACTGCGGCGGCGTTGGCCGTC
>NZ_JAGLBG010000246.1 GCF_018260405.1 Deinococcus sp. | reverse complement strand
GGTTCTTCGAGGCCCTCTGCTATTGGGCTTCGTTCTGGCTTGAACCTTTCGGGTTTTTCCTTGACCCTTGAGCTTCTTCCGAACCTTTTGAGATCCTTTCAAGCTCTTTCAGATGCTTTCTGACCCATTGCAGTTTTTTCTGGGCTTCTTGGGCTTCTTTCTGGTTTCCTTTGGCTTCTTCATTATTCCTTGTTTCTTTTCCTGAGATAGGCACAGCGTCTATTAGCTAAACAGTTATAGGAATACTGTAACATTACGGGGTTGGCGGTTCATTTCAGCTTTTTGGGGTTTTTCCGGACGCTTTCCTGGTTTCCTGAGCCTTTGGGGTTTTTCCTAGAGCCTTTGGGCTTCTTCCAAACCTTTTGAGATCCTTCCAAACTCTTTTAGATGCTTCCTGACCCATTGCAGTTTTTTCTGGGCTTTTTGGGCTTTTTTCTGGTTTCCTTTGGCTTCTTCAGGACGCTTTGAACTTCTTTCTGGTCTCTTTTGAGATTATTTTTGAGCCTTTGAGGTTTTTCCTAGACCCTGTGAGCTTCTTTCAAACCATTCGAGCTTCTTCTAAACTCTTTGAGATGCTTCCAGACCCATTGCAGTTTTTTCTGGGCTTTTTGGGCTTCTTTCTGGTTTGCTTTGGCTTCTTCAGAACGCTTTGAACTTCTTTCTGGTCTCTTTTGAGATTATTTTTGAGCCTTTGAGGTTTTTTCTAGAGCCTTTGGGCTACTTCCAAACCTTTTG
>NZ_JAGLBG010000245.1 GCF_018260405.1 Deinococcus sp. | reverse complement strand
AGGAAGAGCTGCTGATTGAAGAGGTGCTGATGGAAGAGATGCTGATGGAGGAGGTGCGGATGGAAGAGGTGCTGATGGTAGTGCTGCTGATGGAAGAGCTGCTGATGGAAGAGGTGCTGATGGAAGAGCTGCTGATGAAAGAGGTGCTGATGAAATAGCTGCTGATGGAAGAGGTGATGATGGAAGAGGTGATGATGAAAGAGGAGTGTTGATGGTAGAGCTGCTGATGAAAGAGGTGCTGATGGAAGAGCTGCTGATGAATGAGGTGCTCATGAAAGAGGTGCTGATGGTAGAGCTGCTGGTGGAAGAGGTGCTGATGAAAGAGGTGCTACCGGAAGAGGTGCTGATGGAAGAGGTCCTGATGGTAGAGCTGCTGGTGGAAGAGATGCTGATGAAAGAGGTGCTACCGGAAGAGGTGCTGATGGAAGAGGTGCTGATGGAAGAGCTGATGATGGAAGAGGTGCTGACGGAAGAGGTGCTGATGGAAGAGCTGCTGATGAAAGAGCTGCTGATGAAAGAGCTGCTGATGGAAGAGCTGCTGATGGAAGAGCTGCTGATGGAAGAGCTGCTGATGGAAGAGCTGCTGATGGAAGAGGTGATGATGGAAGAGGTGCTGATGAAAGAGGTGCTGATGGAGGAGGTGGTGATGGAAGAGGTGCTGATGGAGGAGATGCTGATGGAGGAGGTGCTGATGGAAGAGCTGCTGGAGTGCCAAAGTCCGAAGACGCCAAACTCGGAATCTCTCA
>NZ_JAGLBG010000244.1:316-767 GCF_018260405.1 Deinococcus sp. | reverse complement strand
CAGCGCCGTGCCCTGGCCGGAATCGCCACGGCCGAACAGCAGGAACTGCGGCAACTGGACACCCGGCCATCTTCCAACGTTCGTGCAGATGTGTTCAACAAGAAAGTGCTGGCCATCGCCCGCCATACGGACAGCCAGGTTCGCAAAACACTCGGGGGACAATACACCCCGTTTCGAGGCTGGTTGCGCTCCTGGTGGAACCGTCACTCTTAATTAATGACCTTCCACGTCCCCTCAAAGGGTTCAGGCAAGTTAGCGCTGACAGGGTCCTGAGCTGTGACTGACCGGTAGCCCCACCGACACCGTGTTCCGCTGAGTGTGATTGGGTACGCCTTATGGCCCTCCCACCGCTTCCCGCTCAGCCAGCGTAATGTTCAGGAGTTGCTCCACGAGCGATGAATTCACGTCAGCCACGAATCCCTTTACGTAGATTGCGGGTAACTGCTCAGCA
>NZ_JAGLBG010000244.1:0-306 GCF_018260405.1 Deinococcus sp. | reverse complement strand
AGTTCCGCCCGCCCTCCTCGGACCTGAACCCTCCAGACACCTTGCGTTTCACGCACCACGGGCGCACATCACGTTCTGCCTGATTGTTGTCGAACGGCACGCGCTCGTCATGGAGGAAGCGCAGCACCGCCGCGCGGTGCTGCCGGCACCGCATCGCCAGATTCCGCCCAGGTGATTGCCCGGTTCGCCCGCGTCGTCCAGGAACCGGAGGCACCTCAGGATTGACCTGAAGCGCCTTTTCCAGCAACGCATCAAACCGTTGCTCGAACGCCGTCCGTGCCAGGGGGGTCAGTCGGCCTTGTTTCT
>NZ_JAGLBG010000243.1 GCF_018260405.1 Deinococcus sp. | reverse complement strand
TGGTAGGCCTGAGATTGACGCAGGGGGCCATCAATCAAGCCGCGATGCGGCTTGCCCAGGATGGACGCCCGCTGTCGAATCATGTGCTGGGCCTGGAACAGCACCTCCGTCAGGCGGCCTATGTTCATCACGACGATACGGGCTGGCGAGTGGGTGGGGAACAGGCCTGGGTGGGGGTTTACCAGAGCAGCAATGTCGTGCTGTTCAAGGTGAATCCGCGACACACGGCTGCGGAGTTGCACGCTGTCTTGAAGGATGGATTCCAGGGCACGCTGGTATGTGACCGCTACAGCGTGTATGACGCGCAGCAGTTCGCTGGGATGAAGCAACAGAAGTGCCTGGCCCATGTGCTGCGCAACATCAGCGATGTTGTGGGTCAGGTGAAGGGGCGTGCTGGAAGAGGACTGGTGTACCTGTGGAGGCTGAAGGCAAATCTTCAGGACGCACTGAAAGTCCATCGGGACTTTCAGGAAGGGAAAACGACCGAAAGGCAGTTCCGGTTTCGAGGGGAACTCGTCCAGGGGAGGGTCACCCGGCTGCTGAGTCGGACGGATCTCCGAACACCAGAGAGCGAACGTCTCCGCTCTGGGTTATGGAAGCAACATGAGAAAGGTCGACTGCTGCGTTTCCTGGAGGATCCGGTGATTCCACCGACGAATAATGCGGCAGAGCGACGACTGCGTCCCGCCGTGATCATACGGAAAGTGTCGCAGTGTAGCAAAAACCAACGAGGTGCACAGGCGCATATGCGGACTAAATCCGTTGTGGAGACGG
>NZ_JAGLBG010000242.1 GCF_018260405.1 Deinococcus sp. | reverse complement strand
CGCCCTCAAATTGAGCAAAGAGAACAATTTAATCTCCTCACCTTTAATCTTTGCGCCCTTTCTTTCCACCTGATCGCAGGTAATCATGAAACTCAACCTTTAAACTAAATTAAATTTTTTTTCTTTTGTAAGTTTTTGGGCTTTGAAACCGCGTTGTTGTAGACTGTCAAGCGGAAGATCCGTTTTCAACTGCTTTTGCTCGTGGAAGTCGATGTTTTGTAGCCTCCGAAGAATTCACCACTGTCCGCACTGTTCAACACTCACGGGTTGATCCAAACGCGTTGATGAACGACGACGACATCTTCCCGGTATAAACACTGTTTCGCGACTTTAGCGATTCTCGTCACAAGTTTTTCCGCGTTGAAGAACTACATTCCGCACTATATCAGACGTTTCGCCAACTTACTACTCTGTGTTGGCTTTTTCAATGAATCGGTCCAAAAGACTTTTTCCAAGGTTCCAATTGGTCCAAAGTCTTCCGGTCATTTGAACCAACAACCATTGAAAAAGCCAACAACAGGCCGGGGAATCAGTTGGCTGGAAACGTCTGGAGTTTTATGGTGTTAACGGAATAGGTCGGTTTTTTGAATCGGACAAGTGTTGTGAATCAATTGTTAAGTGTTTGTGCTAACCATCTGCCTCGGTCTGTTTTCTCCACAAACAAAGAAAAAATGGCAAAAATCGAACCATCCTTCGTTCATCAATGTTCGACGCGACTAAAGTCGTAACCCAAAAGAACTTGGCAAGAATGATGCTTTGTTTTTAATTTTTTTTTTTTTTCC
>NZ_JAGLBG010000241.1:263-807 GCF_018260405.1 Deinococcus sp. | reverse complement strand
TCCGTCCCAATTATATGAAGCAGCCCTTGAAGGTTTGGCCTTATTTATCCTGTTATGGTGGTTTTCCAGCCGCCCGCGTCCCCGTATGGCAGTCTCGGCGATGTTTTTATTGGGCTATGGTTTAGCGCGTTTTACTGTCGAATTTTTTAGGCAGCCCGATGCCGACCAAGGGTTTATTTGGTTGGGCTGGATGACCAAGGGACAAATTTTAACTATTCCCATGCTGGTAATCGGTCTATGGATGCTGTGGTACGCCTATAAACGCCGTCTGTACGACTGGAACTAGAGCCATTGATTATAGACAATCTTTTGATCCGATGCTTTTTAACCGTTGAGCCGCCATGCAAACCTATCTTGATTTATTAAACCTGGTCCTGACTCAGGGCGGCCAAAAATTCGACCGCACCGGCACCGGCACCCGTTCAGTGTTCGGGCATCAGATGCGTTTTGATTTACGCCAGGGGTTCCCTATTTTAACCACCAAAAAAATACATTTTCGCTCGGTTGTGGTTGAATTGTTATGGTTTTTACGAGGTGATACCCA
>NZ_JAGLBG010000241.1:0-253 GCF_018260405.1 Deinococcus sp. | reverse complement strand
AATCGTGACGGGCTGGAATCCTAAAGAGGCTAATCAAGTTGCACTACCGCCTTGTCATACGTTATTTCAATTTTTTGTACAGGACAATGCACTATCGTGCCAACTCTACCAACGTAGTGCCGATATTTTTTTAGGCGTACCGTTCAATATTGCCAGTTATGCTCTATTGACGCATATGGTGGCGCAGGTTTGCGGCTTGGGTGTGGGGGAGTTTATCTGGACCGGCGGCGATTGTCATTTGTATAATAATCAC
>NZ_JAGLBG010000240.1:247-811 GCF_018260405.1 Deinococcus sp. | reverse complement strand
AAAAGAGAGATTCTAGTTTTTTTTTTTTTTTAATGTATTACAGAAACTAATCGATTCTTTCTCAGGTAGGCAATCCGAACAAGTCTCACAGGCACCGGTTCAGGGAGGTGGCGGCGGGAGTGACGACGAAGAGGACGACGACGACGACGACGATTTAGGCATCGAGGGCATTGACGATGACGACGATGACGACGACGATGATGACGACGACGACGACGATGACGATGATGACGACGATGACGAAGAATCTTCTGCCGGAACTTCTACGGCTCAAAGTGACGATGACGACGATGACGACGATGACTACCTGGAAAGATTTTTCGACGACATTTTAGGAGGTGGTAATTCAAGACTGATTCTGGGTCGAGAAGAAAGGGTGTAACAGAAGTGTGAACGAACAAAATGATTTTAGACGATGACGACGACGACGAGGACGAGGCTCCGGTTCAGGCAGCTCCTCAGCCGACCACCGTGGTTCAATCTGCCCCTGTTCAGACTCTTCCGGCTGAAGTCCTGACCGACGTTCAACCCGCAGAACAGAGCCTGAACGAGGTCCAATACGAC
>NZ_JAGLBG010000240.1:0-237 GCF_018260405.1 Deinococcus sp. | reverse complement strand
CGCAAGTCCTGACGCAAGTCTTGCAGCCCATTCAACCCTCTCCGATCACCCCGGAGAAAGGAGGAGAAGACGACGAGGACGACGATGACGACGATGACGACGACGATGACGACGACGACGACGACGATGATGACGACGAAGGAGACGTGGCAGACGACCTAGCAGACGCCATCGAAGCGAGGAAAGCAGACGACAAAGCAGACGCCATCGAAGGGAGGAAAGCAGAAGAAAAAGCAG
>NZ_JAGLBG010000023.1 GCF_018260405.1 Deinococcus sp. | reverse complement strand
AGGTCGCTAGGGTAAGCTGCGCGTTCCACCGTTAAAGCCTAAAACATTTCCCATGGTTAGGGCCTCAGACAGCCTCTGAAGAAAAAGCCTGAAGGCACCATTGATAAGCGCTACGTTCGTCTGGGATGCAATATGGCTGTTGATGGCGGTGTCTACACCTTCAAATTCAAGAAGGACGGCAGTTCTGTCACCGGGCGCTACACCTATGTCTATGAGTTCAAAGATGGTCAGTGGCTTATTGCTACTCACCACTCTTCTGCCATGCCACAGGACTTAAAAAGCGAACCCTGGAATGGTCCAACGACCATGCACTGAAAGTACAGAGATTGGGGTTGCGGCTAAGGCGGCCTTGATGCCATGCCTGCTGCGCTTTGTCTATCCCTACCAGTCCCCCATCATGCCGTTTTGACTAAATGTAGCTCGCTGTCTTGTTAGAGCAGTTCTCCGAATGATGGGCACGTCGGAAACACACCGCCACCCCCTCTATTCTACGTCCTGCTCTTTCTTTTTCACTCGTTCCACTCGGCAAAAAGATGTTAAAAAGAGCACCATCTTTTTGCAAAATCCTCTAATTCCAGCCAAAAAGCAAGCGGGGTCGGTTACGTTATGGATGACGAGCTAAGTCAGTGTCGGTTGGAATCTGAATCATGAGAGAAGGAGTGTCGTCGTCAACAGCACGAATTCAGTGCTCCCGGCTTTTCATTGGCCCAAAAGGTGACATCAACTAACCGCGTTATCAATAAAGGCTGGGAGCCGCCTCCAATTCGCCAGGAAGCTCACCACCCAGCGTGACCCAGGCTTCCAGCAGATCATCTGGCACTGGGGCATGAAGGCTCAGCAGTTCACCCGTGACCGGATGCGGAATAGACAGAAAATGGGCATGCAGAGCGTGGCGCGGCATGATTTCGCTGGCGCGGCCATACACGGCGTCGCCCAGAATCGGGCTGCCCAGGTGCACCAGATGAACCCGGATCTGGTGCGTGCGGCCCGTGCGCGGCTGGGCACGCACCAGCGCCAGCGTGCGCCCGTGTCCGTCCGGATGGGCCGCCAGTGGTGTAAACAGCGTCTGGGCCTCGCGCGGCAGGGCGCCACCCACAGTCATGCGCTGACGCTGCACTGGGTGGCGACCAATGGGTACATCGGCATATACCGGCTCCGCAGCCTTCCAGGTTCCGGCAGCTATCGCCAGATAGGTCTTGCGCGTTTCGCGGTCTTTGAACGCCGCTGCCAGCCGGGCGTGGGCAGCCACGCTCTTAGCGACCACGATCACCCCGCTGGTGTCCTTGTCGAGGCGGTGAACGATGCCGGGGCGAAAGCCGTCCGGCCCGTCGAAGCCTTCTTGTTCAGGGAGCGTCACCCGGCCCAGCAAGGCATTGACCAGCGTGCCGCTAAACACGCCGGGCGCGGGGTGGGTAATCATCCCTGGCGGCTTATTGATAGCGATCAGGTGCTCGTCCTCGTACAGCACGTCCAGCGGAATATTTTCCGGTTCGACATGCGCCGACGGAGGCAGCGGCACCTGCACGATCAGCGTCTCGCCCCCGCGCAGTTTCAGGCTGGGTTTGCTGGCCTGCACGCCGCCGACCTGCACCTGCCCGCCTTCTACCCAGCCCGCTACCTGTGAGCGGCTGACGCCGGTCAGCTCAGCTAGCACGGTATCGAGGCGTCCAGCCGTGGCTATCAGAGATAAGGGGTCGCTCAGAGTCATGACCTGCCAGTGTAGCGCGTCTTAACCAGACTGCCAGGACAAAAAATCACCGCTCCCGTATTCAGGAAGCGGTGAAGGACAAATGGGGAGGCTTAGGCAGCAGCGATATCCTGCAAGGCTTTCTGGTTCTTCAGGGTGATCTTGCCGTAGCCAGCGGTAATCACGCCTTCGCGGGTCAGTTCGCCGACCACCTTAGTTACGGTTTCGCGCACGGAGCCGACGGCGGCGGCCAGTTCGTCGTGGGTGGCGTAGATCATGATTTCGCCGCTGTCGAGCTGGGTCGCCAGAGCCGTGTCTTTGAGTTCCAGCAGTTCACCGGCAATCCGGGCACGCAACCGCTTACCGACCAGGCGGTAGATGCTCTCATAGGCGCGTTCCAAGGTGCGCACCAGGTGAGTGGTCACGACCAGATTGTCCTCGGCGCTCATCAGCGCGGGATTGATCACGTCGATGCTGCTGTCAGTTACGGCCTCGGCAAAGTAGGCGCGGTTGACGCCAGCCAGGGCTTCTTCACCAAAGTATTCGCCGGGCTTAACGTAGCGCAGGGTCAGGCCGTTGCCGTCGTCGTCCATCGTGTGAACGCGGACTAGGCCACTGGCGACGCGGTAGAGCATGTCGCTCTTGCCGGGGTACAAAATCACAGCTCCGGGGCGGTAAGTCACTGTATCGATAAAAGTGCGGGTATGAGCAGGTTGAACTTGAGTCATTAGGGTTCGCCTCCTGAGGCGTTATAGAGAACTTAAGAGGAAGAACAGTGCTTCCTAACACAGGTCACAGTATAGAACCAAATCACAATTTTGTAAACAATTTTGTTTCTTTAAGAGAGGTTTATGTCACCAAATGACTTTGAGTTGACTAGTCAACCACCGGCGAACGAATTTCGAGGAAAAGATGGTTCTGGACGCTGCGGAGGCGGTTGTTTCAAACACAAACGATCCGGCCTAACTCTCACAAAGCCCCGAGGCATACGAACAAAAGGGAACAGGGGCCGCATGGCAAACCTGACATAAAACTGTCACCGATTAAGCTTATGCCAAAATCTATGCATAAGAATACGCTCATAGCGTTACGGCATAGGTGGCCTGCCCATAAAGTTGGGGCAAGTTTCCCAGTAGCACGGCTTCCGTTAAGTTCCGAAACACTTGGAAAAGTACCCGATGTGCCTCTGCCAGCAGCTCTGCGAGTCCGTGCAAGACTATGGATTCACATGCTGAGTGGTTAGCAGAAAAGAAGTGTCCCAGAAAACGGGACACTTCTGGCAGGCTACCTTGCTTTACAGTTCATCTTCGCGGCGAATGGGGAAAGCGTCGATCACGCTGTCCTTGTCGCCGATATTGATGACCTTGACGCCCTGGGCATTGCGTCCCGTGACGCGCACTTCCTCGACGCGGGTGCGGATGACCGTGCCCTTCTCGGTCAGCACCATCAGTTCCTCGTCTCCGGCGACGCGGGCCAGCGTGACCAGTTTGCCGGTCTTGTCGGTAATGTCCAGCGTAATGACGCCCATGCCGCCGCGCCCCTTGGCCGGGTAATCGCTGACCGGGGTGCGCTTGCCCAGACCGAATTCACTAACCGCCAGCAGCTCGGCCCCAGCGTCGGTGGTCGGAATAAGCGCCATGCTGACCACGGCGTCTTGCTCGCCCTCGCGCAACCGGATGCCGATCACGCCCTGGGTCGCGCGGCCCGTAGCCCGGACTTCGCTGCTCTCAAAGCGCATGGCCTTGCCGTTGCGGGTCGCCAGCACCACGTCGTCGCCGTCTTGCACGATGCCAACGCTGATCAGCTCATCGTTATCCTGCAAGTTGATGGCGATCAGGCCCGCCGAGGTGATGTTGCCGTACTCGGTAATCAGGGTCTTTTTGACCACGCCGTTCTGGGTCGCAAAGATGAAGTTCCCGGGTTCGTTGAAGCTCCCCACCGAAAACACGCTGGCGATGTTTTCGTTTTCGCGCAGCCCCGGCAGCAGGTTGCGGATGTGGGTACCCTTGGCGTCGCGCCCGGCTTCGGGCAGGTCGTAGATTTTCTCGTGGAACACGCGGCCCTGATCGGTAAAGAACAGGATGTAGTCGTGCGTACTGCCGACAAACACGCGGGTATTCACGTCTTCCTCGCGCAGTTTGCCACCGCTGCTGCCGCGTCCGCCACGGGCCTGGGCGCGGTAGGCGTCGAGATTGGTGCGCTTGAGGTAGCCCGCCTTGGTCATGGTGATGACCATGTCCTCGACGGCAATCAGGTCTTCTTTGTTGATGTCCTCTTCAAGCTGGGTAATTACGCTGCGCCGCTCGTCGCCGTAGCGGTCTCGGATGTCCCGGATTTCCTTCTT
This sequence comes from Deinococcus sp., assembly GCF_018260405.1. Classification (GTDB taxonomy): domain Bacteria; phylum Deinococcota; class Deinococci; order Deinococcales; family Deinococcaceae; genus Deinococcus. The sequence goes on along the minus strand of NZ_JAGLBG010000023.1, from coordinate 26,679 downwards.
GATCTCGCGCCACAGTAGTTTTTCGTCGCCCAGAATGGACTGAAGGAACTGAATGGCCTTCTGGAGTTCATCGAATTCGCCCTGCAACTTGTCGCGTTCCAGGCCGACCAGCCGTTGCAGGCGCATGTCCAAAATCGCCTGTGACTGCACTTCCGAGAGGCCAAAGCGGGCCATTAGCGCGTCGCGGGCCTCGGCCCCGGTATTGCTGGCCCGGATCAGCGCGATCACTTCGTCAATGTGGTCGAGCGCCTTGAGCAGCCCTTCGAGCACGTGGGCGCGTTCCTCGGCCTTACGCAGGTCGTAGGCGGTGCGGCGCGTGACCACGTCCCGGCGGTGAGCGAGGAAATACTTCATGGTGTCGATCAGCGGTAGCACGCGCGGCTCACCGTTCACGATGCTGAGGTTGATGACCGTATAGGTCTGCTGAAGCTGAGTGTACTTGTACAGCTGATTGAGCACCAGCGTGCCCAATGCCCCGCGCTTGAGTTCGATCACGACACGAACCGGCTCTTTGCGGTCGGACTCGTCACGCAGGGCCGAGATGTCGGGGATTTTACCCGCCTTGTACATGGCGCTAATGGTTTGCAGCAGGTTGGTCTTGTTCAGCTGATACGGGATTTCCGAGATGATAATCTGGGTGCGCCCATTCTTGTTTTCCTCGATACGGGCTTTGCCACGCACCTTCAGGCCCGAATGTCCGGTAGCGAACGCCTCGCGGATGCCCTGGGCCGAAATGCGTCCGCCCGTCGGGAAATCGGGCCCCTTGACGTGGGTCATCATCTCGTCAAGCGAAATGTCGGCGTTGTCGATCAGGGCCAGCAGACCATTACAGATTTCCGTGAGGTTGTGCGGCGGAATGTTGGTCGCCATGCCCACCGCGATTCCCGACGCGCCGTTGATAAGCAGGTTAGGTACCGCCGAGGGCAAAACAGTAGGTTCAACGGTAGTTTCATCGTAGTTCGGCTTGAAATCCACCGTCTCTTTTTCAAGGTCGGCCAGCACTTCCTCGGCGACCTTGGTCATGCGGGCTTCGGTGTAGCGCATGGCAGCGGCCATATCGCCGTCCATCGACCCGAAATTGCCCTGCGGATCGACCATGGTGTAGCGCATGTTCCACCACTGCCCCAGGCGCACCATCGCGTCGTAAATCGAGGTGTCGCCGTGCGGGTGGTACTTCTTCATCACTTCGCCGACTACGCTGGCGCTCTTGGCATGCTTGGAATTGCTCGCCAGACCCTCGAGCATCATCGCATACATGATGCGGCGCTGCACCGGCTTCATGCCGTCGCGCACATCAGGCAGCGCCCGGTCTACGATTACGTTCATGGCGTAGTTGATAAAATTAGTCTTGACTTCACTGGTGATGTCGACAGGCTGGATTCCGGTCATTTAAAACTCCAAAGGGGGCTGCCGGGCCGGGAAGGCCACCGACAGCAAAAAATTGAGAGGCCCGACAATGTTGCCGGGAATGCCCGAATTATAGCACATTACGCTAACAACGTAAAATAATCCGCCTCAGCGGGTGCTGCGGCATAACAGGCGCTACACCGCGTTCCGGGTCAGCCGCCCAGTTCCTTTTCCAGCCACTCACGCCGACCGCCTTCCTCCTCCAGCGCCTGCCCAGCTTGCTCCAGAAAAAGCGCCCGCGCCTGCTGAGCGTCGTGCGGCGTAATTCCAAACTCCTCGGGGTGTGCCAGCATCTTACGAATCAGTGGAAACACGGGCTGGTTTTTCATGACCTGACCGTTGACGGTCACGTCGGCAAGCCAGCTCAGCAGGTATTCCAGCGCGTAGGGCGCGGGTTCCAGCACGCAACCGCCTGGATACGGAATGCGGCGGGGGCCGGAAAAGGTAACGGCAGGCACCTACTTCACCTGCCCTTTCCCCTGCCCCTTCACTGGCCCTGTCTGGGCGGTTTTGATCGTGGTCGCCGTGTATTTGTCTTGCAGGTAGCGGCCATGGGCACTCAGCTCACGCTGCCGGGTAGCCGCCCGCTGGCCCACGACGCTCTGCATCCGGCGTTCGATCAGGGCCAGCTGCTCCAGCAGTTGCTCGTCCGACTGGCGGCTAGGCGGTACGGCGCGGTAGGCGCTTAGCAGTTCAGGCAGGTCTTCACGCGCCGCCTGACGTGCGTCGAAGGTGTCGCGCTGCAAGGTGACGTCGGCAGCGGTCAGGCGCAGGGCGTCACGGGTGGCGATCACGGTAGCTTGAAAGGCAGGCCAAAGCGTGCTGGGCAGCCCACGTTCATGCGTCCGTAATAGCGTGAGCAGCCGCGCCTCGTCGCTGTCCAGCGTGTTTACAGCGCCCACGGGCGACCCTTCTCCCCTCGGCGGTGTACCTCTACCGGCACCTCGGCCTTGGCCAGCAGCAGCTCGGAGGCGCGGCGCAGCGTCCAGTAGGCCCCATAAGCCCCGGCCAGCAGCACCAGCAGTAGCAGCCACCCAGCAAAAGCGTGTCCGGAAGCCGCGCCGATGCCCAGCAGCAGCGTTGCGACCGCCAGCACGACCGCCCCCAGTGCCGCCAGCACCAGAAGAGTAAACAGCCCCAGGCCGCGCCGCGTGAGGCTGGCGCCGCGTTGCCAGTTGTGCGGCGAGTTGCGCTCAAGCAGCCAGGGGTCACGTCCCCATTCGTCGAACTGCCCGGAGAGCTTGCCGCCCGGTTGGCTGCGGGAAGGACGGGCCGGGCGAATCAAGTAGCCCACCACGTCCTTGCCGGTGCGGGCCACGGTCAAAACAGTAGTGAGATGAGGCGCCATGTCCCAACAAGATACGCGCCGAGCATGAAAAAGGTTCCTGACTTGGAGGCTTCCGGCTTTATTTTTTGCGGAGTTTGAGGCGTTCCTCTACGGCCAGTCTGTCCACGCGCTCATTTTCGCCATGCCCGGCGTGGCCTTTGACCCACATGAAGGTAAGCGAATGCTTGTGCGCCTGCTCAATCAGCGCTTCCCAGAGGTCACGGTTCTTAACCGGCTCACGGCCCGCCGTCTGCCAGCCATTGGCCTGCCACTTTAGAATCCAGCCGTCAGTAAAGGCCTTACGCAAATACTGACTGTCGGTAATCGCCCGCACCTGACAGGGCCGCTTGAGCGTCAGCAGCCCTTCAAGCAGGCCGCGCAGTTCCATCCGGTTGTTGGTCGTGCCTTCCTCGTGGCCGCTAAGGACCAGTTCACGCTCGCCGTAACGCAAAATGGTGGCCCAGCCGCCATGCCCGGCGGTGGTGTCGCAGGCGCCGTCACTGTACAGTTCGACCACCTCCCCCGTGATGGGCTGCGCGGGCTGAATTCCGGCCCTGATCGGCAGCAGATCACGCGCCGCATCCTGTTTTTTGCGGGCAAAGTGGCTGGGGCGCGTCATGAACTGAAACTGTAGGTAAGACAGGTCAGGACTGTCAAGCCCACAGCCACGAGGACCAAAAAAAGCGGAGGCCGTAGCCCCCACCTTCGCCTTTTGCCCGGCGGCGAAATTTAAACACGATTCAAGTACGTTGCCTTTAACATTACGAGCTTCCAGAACAGCACCGGCATCTCTTTATTCTCAGTGCAACGTACTCCGGACGGTTCTCGCTTCGCTCGGTTCATCTAAAGCTGAATTTGATTGTACTTAATTGGCGGCTACGCCCACGTGCTTGTCGAGCAGCGCCTCGAAAGAGCGCTTGGGCTGGGCACCGACTAGCGTATCGACTAGCTGGCCGTCCTTGAACAGCAGCAGGGTAGGAATGCTCATTACGCGGAACTGTCCGGCGGTAGCGGGGTTGTCGTCAACGTTGATCTTGCCGACCTTGACGCGGCCTTCATACTGCCCGGCCAGTTCCTCGACCACCGGGGCAATAATGCGACAGGGGCCACACCAGGGCGCCCAGAAGTCTACCAGGGTCACGCCCTGGGCGATTTCGCTGCTAAAGTTGCTGTCCGTCATCTCTACGGGTTTCATGCCAGTTACTGTAACGCCTGGGCTTGGGGCTTAGATTGGCAGAGCATGGGCAAACGCTAACCGCCCGCTTAAGAATGGGGTGGGGGGCACCAAAGCCTATGCTAGGCAGGTGAAACCGGAACTCAGGCGCGGCGCACAGCTGTTCAACGCGGGCCAGTGGTGGGAGGCGCACGAGGCCTGGGAAGAGGTCTGGGCCAGGTCGGGCGGCCAGGAGCGCCACTTCGTGCAGGCGCTGATTTTGCTGGCTGCCGCGCTGCACAAACGCTGGCACCACGGCAGCCTGACGCACCGCAACTACGACAAGGCGCTGCGCTACCTCGATCTGCTTCCCGCCGAATATGATGGGGTGAATCTTGAGCAGCTGCGGGCCGATGTGTGGCAAGCCCTCGAACATGAAAACCGCTGGCCCCGACTGCTCCTTTAAGCCCGGCGGGCCTTCTCTGACTGACGCTTCAGCCCCGGAACGCACCCAGGGAACGCCTACAGTGAATGCAGAGTTCACACGCCGGGGTTTGTTATTTTGAGCGGGCACTCTGGGATGCCGATAGACCCGTTAGGAGAATACAGATGGAACGAATTGGACTTTTTATTGATGGCGCAAATGTTTACGCGGCGGCCAAACGCCTGGGCTGGAACTTCGACCACCGCAAGATTCTGGATCATTTTGCAGCGTTCGGGCAGCTCTACAACGCCTTTTATTACACCGCCGTGCCTGCGCCGATGGACGATAAGCAAAAGCGCTTTATCGACGCGCTAACCTATATGGGCTACACCGTGCGGACCCGCGTGCTCCGCGAAGTGACCAACGAAAACGGCGACACCTACCGCCACGCCAACCTCAGTATCGATCTGGTGACTGACCTGCTGATGACCGGCGACCGGTACGACGTAGCCGTACTCCTGACCGGCGACGGCGATTTCGAGCGCCCCGTCGAGGTGCTGCGGGCACGCGGCAAGCGGATCGTCGTGGCGAGCATTCCTGAGATGACCAGCTACGAACTGCGCAACGCCGCCGACCAGTACGTGGACCTCAAAGACATCCGCAGCGAGGTCGAGCGCCCCGGCTACCACATGCCCAGCGAGGCACGCCCTGACCGCACGGGCGAGGCGCGGCCCTTCTATACCCTGGCGTCCCTAGGCGAAGCCAATGACCACTGAGCGCCCTGCCCCTGCGGTGCAAGCAGCCCCGCTCAGTACGCTGCCGATTGCCCTGGACGCCGTGGGGGGTGACTTTGGGGCCGCGCCGAATGTCGAGGGCGCAGTCGAAGCCGCCCGCGCCGGAGTCAGCGTGCTGCTGGTCGGTGACCGGGTCAAACTGCATGCCGAACTGGGCAAACACACCGGCAGCAGCGCCCTGCCCATAGATGTGGTCGATGCGCCTGACGTGATTGGCATGAATGAACACGCCACCGATGTGCGTAGTCGCCCGCAGGCCAGCATCAATGTGTGTACCCGGCTGGTCAAGGAGGGGCAGGCCGCCGCCGCCGTCAGCATGGGCCATAGCGGCGCAACAATGGCCTCGGCGCTGCTGACCCTGGGACGGATCAAGGGTGTGGAACGCCCGGCCATCCTGACCCATCTGCCTGCACAGGGCGGCTTTACCACGCTGCTCGACGCGGGGGCCAATGCCGACGTGCGGCCCGCCTATCTGGCGCAGTGGGCACAACTGGCGACCGTGTACCTCAAGGTGCTTGAAAACCGCGAGAATCCTACCGTCGGCCTGCTAAGCATCGGTGAGGAAGACCACAAGGGCAGTCAGCTGGTGCTCGAAGCCCACGCACTGCTACGGCAGCTGCACGGCCAGGGCATCAACTTTTACGGCAACGTCGAGGGCCACAACGTCTTCAAGGGCACCACCGATATCGTCGTCACCGACGGCTTTACCGGTAATGTGGTTCTGAAACTGGCCGAGGGTGAGGCCAAGGTTCTCTTTGGCTGGGTTCGGGAAGCGCTGAAAAGCGACCTAAAAAGCAAACTGGGCGGCTTGCTGGCCCGCGACGCGCTGCGGGGTCTGGCCGAGCGCATGGACCCCAGCACCTACGGCGCGAGCATTCTGCTGGGCGTGCGGGGCCTGACCTTGATCGGCCACGGCAGCGCCGACGCCAGAGCGGTCAAAAATGCCCTGCTGCGAGCCGAACGTGCCCATGAGGGCAGCCTGGTCACGCGGCTGGAAGCGGCGTTTGCCAACCGACAGGCTTAACTGCGCCCAGGCTAAGTAGCTGTCAGGTGATAGCTAAAGCATTTTGAAAAGCTGCTTGCACGGTGGGTGTGGGTCCCATTCTCAGTTCGCCCGGCCTGTCTAAAGACACACCCGGCTGCCTCTGAAGCGGTGGGCGGCCATGACACAATAGCGGCATGTGGGAAGAGTTCCAGATTCAAATCGTCAAACCCGTCGTCTGGTTCAAACTTGGGCTGGATATCGTCATCGCCTACGCGCTCTACCGCTTTGGGCGACTGCTTTTGCGGACACTGGAACCCCATCTCGATCACCGCCTGATCACTGCACTCAGGTGGGTCTGGACAGCCGTGGTGGTCGTCAGTCTGCTGGCAGTCGCTACCCACGCCATCTATATGCCGAGTGCCGGGTTCCTGTTTGATCTGGGACAGGATATTTTCAACGGTCTGCGTAACAGTTCCGGCCAGGCCATCGTGATTATCGCGCTGGCCCTGATCGCCTGGAACCTGGTCGGGGCGATCAGCCGCCGCATCATTCCGGACGACGACTTTACGCGCCGCACCGTTAGGATTCAGACGCTTAAGGGCGTGATCGAAAGCACCCTTAAGGTCACCATCGTCGTGGTCGGCCTGATCGAGGGACTTCAGGCGCTGGGCGTCAACGCAACCGGGCTGCTGGCCGGGGTCTCGGTGCTGGGCATCGCGGTGGGCTTCGGCGCACAGAACCTGGTCAAGGATGTATTCAACGGGTTTTTTATCCTGCTTGAAGACCAGTACGGCGTCGGGGACGTCATTACGGTCAACACCGGGCAGCTTTCGGGCAACGTCGAGAACCTCAACTTACGCGTCACGACGCTGCGGGCACTCGACGGAACCGTGCATATCGTGCCCAACAGCCAGATCAACACGGTCAGCGTGAGCAGCAAAGACTGGTCGCAGGTCGTCGCTGAGGTAGACGTGAGCTACAACGCCAACATCAACTCGGCGCTGAAGGTGCTCGAAAGCGTCAGCCAGGAAATCTATCAGGACGCCGAGTGGCAGCGCTTTTTTCTCGACGAGCCGGAAATTCAGGGCGTGACCCAGCTGGGCCCCGACGGTGTGACCCTGCGCGCCCTGTTCAAGGTGCAGCCCAAGAGTCAGTACGCCATTGGGCGCGAATTTAACCGGCGCATCAAGATCGCCATGGATCAAGCCTCCATCAAAATTCCTTCGCCCCAGCGCAACCTGAGTTTCGGAACCAGCCCGCTGGAAATCAAGCTGGTGCGGGGACCCGCGCAGGCGCCAGCCCCAGCAGGTGCGGCTGGGCTAGACCAGCAAGACCGCCTGCATTCGCCGATCAAGTCCTCCCTGAGCCGCGACCCCGAAGAAGGCGAACTGCCCTCAGACTGACCCACGCCAGCCCGCTTCAGGTCAAAAAGTCCAGCAGCGCCCGCGTAAAGTCGTGGGCGTTGTCCAGATTGGCAAGGTGGGCAGCGTCAGGAATGATCTTCAGTTCGCCGTGTCCGGCCTCGACCAGCTTGCGTGCATTGCCAAGTGGCGTGATCTCGTCGCGCTCTCCGACCAGCACCAGCAGAGGCACTTTTAACTTCTCCAGCACATCGAAACTTTCAGGCCGCTCGGCCATCGCCTCCAGCGCCGCCGCAACGCCCTCCCGCGAAGCCGCTTGCATCATGGGCAAAATGCGTTCATAGGTCGCTGGCGAGTGCTCTTTTTGCGCGGCCTCCAGAATAAATTCGCGGCCTTCTGCGCGTACCCGCTGGGCCTGCAAACGGCGGTCTTGCTGCTTCTGGGCGTCATCGGCAGCGGCGCTCGTATCAGCCAGCACCACCCGCCCGAAGCGCTCTGGGGCCAGCCTAAGCAGGGCCAGCGCGAGGTAGCCACCCATGCTCAGGCCAACCAGACTGACTGGTTGCGGCCCAAGCAGTTCGAGCAGGTGCGCCGCCGTGTCGGCCAAACTGCTCATGTGGCCGGACGTTCCTCCAAAACCTGGAAGGTGCGGCACGATCACGTTCCGGCCCGCTTCCTGAAGGGCCTTTTCCTGGGCCGACCACATGGTCCCGGAAAGCGGGTAGGCGTGCAGCATCAAGACAGTCTGGGGCTTCGGCTCGGTCATGTCAGCGAGTGTACCCCCCGGTTGGCAACAGCACACTTCCCAGCCCAAAGCTTTGCACAAGAAAGCCCGGCCCGCCCAGCACCCGTGCCATTTCGCTTATTGCTTTTTGCCCTGAGACGGTGTCAGTCTCTTGTGAAGGCCCCTCAAATATGCTGGTTTCACATGACAGTCCTGATCGCTTTGGCCTGGCTGGGTGTTCTTTATGCCCTGTACCGTCTCCTGCCTCCACTGTTTCCCTACGGTCTGGTGCTGACCCTCCTGGCACTATTGAATGTTCTGCCCGTGTTGGGTCATTTGCTGACCGATCTGGCCAGAATGTCCATATGGGCCTGGGTAGGCGTTGGCGTTTTACTGATGGGTCTCTTTGGCTTTGCCCGCCCCCTGTTTTTCGGTGTGGCGCTCATCATGGCGCTGCATTTTACTGGTGGTCTGCTCCCCTTTCAGGCCCTGGCGAATGAGGTCAACGGCCTAGGGCACCGGACCCTTACGGCACGTTTTCTGTGCCCGGTCGCCGTCCGGCAGGACACCGCCCGTGTCTACCGGGTCACCCAAGTGGGAACGGCACTGAGCATCCTGATTCTGGCGGGAACCGACGATGCGGGCACACCCGCCCTCTGCGGCAGCACGCTGGAGCATTTTCCGGTGCTGACCACTTTCGACGTCAATCCCCATCAGCGGCTGAATTTTGATAAGGCTGGGGGCATAGACCAGTATATAGAGCACCCCGAGCTACGGCAGAGCCACTGGGACGGGCACGGCAATGCGGGATTTATCCCGTCACTGCGCGGCACGAACTTCCGCTTTCCGCTGGGCATAGACGCCGGGTACCTGTCACTACCAACCGGAACTTTTCCAGCAGAACAGGTGCAGATCACCCTAGTACGGTAAGAGCTTCAGGAGGCTCTGATCCTGGATTGAATTCTACTTGGCCTATCTGGGAAGACCAGCTGCTCATACGAATTGCGCCACATTCCGCCCGCAGTCGGGAGCGGTCAGGCCCCTTCCTGGGTGCCGTTCTGACCAAGACAGCGCCTGAATCCAGCCAGCAGGTTGGCCGCTGCGACGATAGTGATAAGAGGCAGAGACTAGGGAAGGCCAAAAAGAAAAACCCCCTCTAAAAGGGAGCTTCGTGGTAGAACCGAGGGGATTTGAACCCCTGACCCCTACCGTGTCAAGGTAGTGCTCTACCCCTGAGCTACGGTTCTATGCAAAAAACGGGTATACATTTTGGAGGCGCTGACCGGACTCGAACCGGTGGTGGAGGTTTTGCAGACCTCTGCCTTACCACTTGGCTACAGCGCCGCTACCTAGAACAATCAACGCGGTCTTTGCTGTCCCTTGCGGGGGCTGGATAGGTCTTTCCTCGCCAGCGGAAGGAATAGTAGCACGCTCACACTGAGCTGTAAACCCTTGTAGCCTTAGCTTCCACTTGCGCGGCGCAACGGCAGCAGGACAACAATTCAACGAACGATAAAGCTCTAAACTCTGGTGCATGAGTGCGCCCGCGACCCCTGCTCCAGTTATGGCTGTTAACGAGCCTGTCACCACCACCAACCAGGAAGAGCGTTACCGGTACAAATTCGGGCAAGAAGGCATCACGTTCGACGATGTCCTGCTTCAGCCCCGGCACTCGCTGGTGCTTCCCCACGAAGTCACTATCCGCGCCCAGCTGACGCGGCGTATTCAGCTCAACATCCCGTTTATTTCGGCGGCTATGGATACCGTGACCGAAACCAGCATGGCCGTGGCAATGGCCCGTGAAGGCGGCATCGGCGTGCTGCACAAGAACATGACCATCGAGGCGCAGGCCGAAATGGTGCGTAAGGTCAAGCGCAGTGAAAGCGGCATGATCGTAGACCCGATCACCCTGCCGCCTACCGCCACCGTGGGCGACGCCGACCGTCTGATGGCCGAATATAAGATCAGCGGGGTGCCGATCACTGACCCGGCGGGCCGACTGCTGGGCATTATTACCAACCGCGACATGCGCTTTGTAGATGACTTGAACACAGCCATCGGCGACGTGATGACCTGTGAAAATTTGGTAACGGTGCCGGTGGGAACTAATCTGGAACAGGCCCACGAGATGTTCCGGCGTAACCGCATCGAGAAACTGCTGGTGACCGATGAGCAAGGCATGTTGCGCGGCCTGATTACGGTCAAGGACCTGACCAAGCGGGTGAAATACCCCAACGCCGCCAAGGACGATCTGGGTCGCCTGCGGGTCGCCGCCGCTATCGGGGTCAGCGCCGAGCTGATGGAGCGCACCGCCGCACTGGTGGCTGCTGGCGTGGATGTGCTGGTGCTCGATTCGGCACACGGTCACAGCCAGGGAATTCTGAACGCCCTGAGCCGGGTCAAGGAAAACTTTGATATAGACGTGATCGCCGGAAACGTGGCAACCCGCGCCGGGGCACGCGACCTGATTGCGGCGGGGGCAGACGCCGTCAAGGTCGGCATCGGCCCCGGCTCGATCTGCACGACCCGTGTGGTTACGGGCGTAGGCGTGCCCCAGATCACAGCCATCTTCGAGGCGAGCGCCGCCGCGATGGAAGCGGGTATTCCGGTTATCGCCGACGGCGGCATCAAGCAAACGGGCGACGTACCCAAGGCGCTGGCTGCCGGGGCCAACGTGGTCATGATGGGTTCGATGCTGGCCGGAACCGACGAAGCCCCTGGCGAGACCATTTTGCGCGATGGCCGCCGCTACAAGAGCTACCGGGGCATGGGCAGTCTGGGGGCCATGGATCAGGGCAGCGCCGACCGCTACTTTCAGGGTGGCAGCCGCAAATTCGTGCCCGAAGGCATTGAGGGCATCGTGGCGTACAAGGGTACGGCGGGCGAGGTGCTGTACCAGTTCATCGGGGGCCTGAAAAGCAGCATGGGCTACTGCGGTGCGTGCGACCTGGCAACCCTGCGCGACACTGCCCAGTTTGTGCGGATTACCGGAGCGAGCCTGATCGAAAGCCATCCGCACGGTGTGACGATTACCAAAGAAGCTCCGAACTACGGCGGACGCTGAAGACTAGGTCATAAGTCACTGCGTCCTAAAACCGGCAGCACACAGCAAACCGTAGCAACTCAACAAAAAGCCCCCCGGCCATGACGCCGGGGGCTTCCGCTTGCCGAAAGTAGCGACTGGCAATATAGATTCCGCTCACTTCTGACACAGTCGGGACGCGGGCAGGCCCCTTCATGGGTGCCACTCTGCCCAAGAGGCGGGCAGGCCCCTTCACGGGTGCCGCTTTGCCCAAGAAGGCACCGCCTGTACCGTCATACCGCGAAACCCGTATTTTTTTCACTCGCATCCGCTCGGATTAAATGTGAAACGACCCAGCTTCAACGGGCAATCCGTGTCAAAAGTGCATATTTAGCCGAACGTGTCTCTACATCTCCATGCGCGTTTTCAGGAAGTTGGTCATGACCGCGCCGCGCTTGTAAAACGGGTTGTCCATGATTTTGATATAGAGCGGGATAGTGGTCTTTGGCCCCTGAATCACGGTCTCTTCTAGGGCGCGTTTCATGCGTGCCACGGCCTTGTCACGGTCCTCGTGCCACACGATTAGCTTACCGATGAGGCTGTCGTAGTGGGGCGGGATGCTGTAGCCGCTGTACACGTGGGTGTCAACCCGCACGCCTGCGCCGCCCGAGAAATGCACGTCGTCGATTTTGCCCGCCGCTGGACGGAAATCCTTGTCGGGGTCTTCGGCATTAATGCGGCACTCGATGGCGTGGCCGCGCAAAATCACGTCTTCTTGCTGGATGTTCAGGCCCATTCCGGCGGCGATCTCGATTTGCAGTCTGACCAAATCCAGGCTGCTAATCATCTCGGAAACGCAGTGCTCGACCTGAATACGGGTGTTCATTTCCATGAAATAGTAGTTGCCGTCGCGGTCCATAATGAATTCCAGCGTACCGGCTCCGGCGTAATTGACAAACTTGGCGAGGCGTACCCCGGCGTCCAGAATCTCCTGGCGCAGCGATTGGGGCAGGCTGCTGGGCGCTTCCTCGATGAGTTTCTGGTTGCGGCGCTGAATGCTGCAATCGCGCTCACCAACGTGAATGACGTGGCCTTTGCCGTCGCCCATGACCTGCACTTCGATGTGCCGGAACTCCTCCAGGAACTTTTCCATGATGATGGCGGGGTCGCCGAAGTACAGCCGCGCCTCTTCCTGGGCCTGATTAAAGCCTTTTTGCAGCTCTTCTTGGGTGCGAATGACCTTCTGACCGCGTCCGCCGCCGCCCGCCGACGCCTTGAGCAGCACCGGGTAGCCGATTTGCTTGGCGGCCAGCAAAGCCGCGTCCACATCTTGTAGCACGCCAGTTCCGGGTACGGTAGGCACGTTACTCTGCGCGGCGATGTCGCGCCCGCCCGCTTTGCTGCCCAGCGCCCGCATACTTTCGGGAGTCGGGCCGATAAAGACGATGCCGTGGTCACGGCACATCTCGGCAAAGTCGGGGTTTTCGGCCATGAAGCCGTAGCCGGGGTGAATAGCCTGTGCGCCGGTCATCAGGGCCGCCGAGAGGATATTGGGGATATTCAGGTAACTCTGGTTGCTGGCGGGCGGCCCCACGCAGACCGATTCATCGGCCAGCAGCACCGGCAGGCTGTTTTCGTCGGCGGTGGAGTAGACCACGACCGTCTTGATGCCCATTTCACGGGCCGTTCGAATGACGCGCAGGGCGATTTCGCCCCGGTTGGCGATGAGAATTTTCTTGAACATGGCTTGCCTCCGGTAAGAGGTCTAAGAGCCTAAGAGCCTAAGCCAAGAGCCTATGCTCTTAGACTTTTTGACTCTTAGACCCTTAGACGGCTTTACTCGATGATGAACAGGGTCTGGCCGTATTCCACCGGTTCGGCGTTCTTGACCAGAATTTCACGCACCACGCCGCTGACCTCGGCTTCGATTTCGTTCATCAGCTTCATGGCCTCGATGATACAAAGCACCTGCCCAGCGCTGACCGTATCGCCGACCTTGACGTAAGGGCTGTCTTCGGGGCTGCTGGAAGCGTAGAAGGTGCCCACGATAGGAGCTTTGACCGGCTGCCCCTTGGCGGCAGGCTTGGCTTCGGCAACCGGAGCTGGGGCACTCGCGGGAGCTTCGGCGGACTTGCTGGGGGCGGGCGTAGCTGCCGGGGCGCCGGGAGCAGAGGGAGTTGCCGGAGCGCTGGCGGCTGCGGGAGCCGCTGCTGACGCCGGAGCGGGGGCATACAACGGCGCGGGGGCGGGGGCCGCAAACGCTGCTGGGGCGGGAGAGGCAAACTGCTGTGGGCCGCGCTTAAGTTCCAGGGCAAAGCTGCCGGTGGTCAGGTTGAACTCGCGTACATCGGCGCTGCTAAGCGCTTCGAGAATCTGTTTCAGGTCTTCCGGGTTCATGGCCCCTCCTTGCTAAATTGAACTGCCCTACATGATGCCGCGCCAACATCCACTCGGGGTGTTACCGCCTGCCTAACGATTGTCTATCTGAACGCAGTCTAATATAAAATGCCGTTTTAGAGCAGCACGCATAATTACGCCATTTCTGGAACTGCGCCCCAAACGGCGGCCTTGGTCAAACTGAAGAGCCGCCTGCCGAAGCTGGCTTCGGCAGGCGGCTCAGGCATTGGCCAGGATTCAGGCGCGGCTGAGGTACATTCCGGTGCGGGTATCGACCTTGATTTCGATGTCCTGCTCGACGAAGAGCGGCACCTGCACGGTCGCGCCGGTTTCGAGTTTGGCAGGCTTGGTGCCGCCGGAAACGGTGTCGCCGCGCACGCCGGGGTCGGTTTCGACGATCTTGAGGATCACCTGGTTGGGCAGGGTCAGGCTCAGGGGCTTTTCGCCGTACATCGCCACTTCGACCTCAGTGTTTTCCTTCATGAACTTGGCGGCGTCACCGACGATGTTCTTGCCGAGGTGTACCTGATCGAAGGTATCCATGTCCATAAACACGTAGTCGTCGCCGTCGGGGTAGAGATACTGCATCTTCTTGCCCTCGACGTAGATGTCCTGCAATTTTTCGGTGCTGTTGAAGGTGCGGTCGACGATGCTGCCCGATTCCATGTTGCGGAACTTAGTAACCACTTTCGCACCGCCGCGTCCCATCTTGAGGTGCGAATAGTCGAGGCATTCCCACAGTCCGCCGTCCATTTCCACTTTGGTGCCGTTACGCAGTTCAGTTACGCTGATCATGTTTCTCCTTAGATTCCTGCTGTGATTTGGGGGCCGGGGCCGCCTCTGCCCAGCTGCCATGGGAGCAGCTGACTCAGGGGGCCGCAATCGGCAACGCTCACCAGTTTAGCAGAGGCGGCGGGCCAGGCGTGAACTCGTGCGGCATGGCCCGACCTTCTCTGTATTGCCCGGCGAATTTGCCGTTTCCCGTGTGTTCCTTACTGGTCTGCCTGCTCCTGGCCCGCCTGCTGACACCGCGCCGCGTACCTGTAGCAGCTTCTCCTGCGCCTTTTGAAGGATGCCCGCGCCTCGGCAACGGCGTACATTTCGTCGCATGATGGGAGCGATGGGACTACGCGAAGAACTTCAGGCAGTGCGGCGCGAGGGGCCGTTTTCCGACCTGTTGGAAGCGCGAACCTACCTAACGACCCTGTACATTTTTCTCAGTTTGCCCGCAGGCACGGCCATCTGGGTGCTGCTGCTCGGCGGGGTGGTGGTCAGTCTGCTGACCCTGCCGCTAATGGTCGGTGCGCCGCTGCTGCTGGGGGTGCTGTGGCTGGTCGGGGCACTGGCCGAGGTACAGCGCACCCTGGCCGGGTTGCTGGGGCTGGAATTTCTGCGTCCGGCCCTGCCCCCGGTCTACGCGGGCGTGACGCCCTGGCTGCGGGCCACCCTGAGCCACCCGGCGACCTACCGCGCCCTGCTGTTTCACCTGATTCAGCTGCCGCTGGCGCTGGTGTGCTGGGTGGTGCTGCTGGCGCTGGGCAGCGTGATCGTGGCGGGCCTAGGCTCACCGCTGTGGCTGATGAACCCGGCTATTTTTCAGGTGGCCTGGCGCGAAAGTACCCTGCAACCCAGTCAGTTGGCCGTGCTGGGGCTGCTGCTGCTGGGGGCCGGGGCACTGCTGCTGGCGGGCGGCGTGGTCAACCTGATCGGGCGAGTCTGGGTGCGGCTGTGCACGGCGCTGCTGGCCCGCGACCTGGGCGGCGAGGCGGCGAGGCGCGAAGTGGTCGCCCTGCGGCGGGCAGCGGGCCGGGTGGCCCTGGGCGACGACCTAGAAGCCACCCTGACCGATCTGGCGCGGCAGGCGCAGCAGGCCAGCACCGCCCGCAGCATTGCCCTGATTGCGGCGGACGGCAGCGTGCGGGCTAGCAGCAGCGCTCAGGCAACCGCGCTGGCCGGAGTGCTGGACGCCCTTCCCGCGCCCGGAGAAGCCAGCATACGGGCCACCCCGGCGGGCGACGTGCTGGCGGTTTTGCCGGTGGCCCTGCCCGCTTCGGCGGGATTGCAGGGCGAAACGCTGCGGGCGGATTATGAGCCAGGGGTGCGGCCCACGCCCGACGAGCTGGCCTTTTTGCTTAGTATTGCCGACCATGCTGGAACCGCCCTGCACGCCGCGCAACTGATCGAGCGGGCCAGTGCGCGGGCCGGGGAACTTGAACGCGCCCGGCTGGCCCGCGAATTGCACGACAGCGTGGCGCAGGCCCTGTACGGCATCAGCCTGGGGGCCAAGACCGCCAAGGCGACCCTGGACAGAGATCCCGCCCGGACTCACACCAGCCTGGACTACACCATCAAGCTGGCCGAAGGCGGGGTGGCCGAGATGAAGGCCCTGCTGTTTAGCCTGCGCCCCGACGCGCTGGAAGAAGGCGGACTGGTAGCCGCACTGACGCAGCAGGCCCACGCGCTCGAAACCCGCCACAGCCTGAGTGTGCATACCGACCTAAGCGCCGAGCCTGCCCTGCCCCCGAAAGTCAAGGCCGACCTTTACAAGATCGCTCAGGAAGCGCTGCACAACGTGGTCAAGCACGCCCGGGCCAGTGAGGTCTGGCTGGAACTGCGCGCTACTCCGGGAGCGACCGTCCTGACCGTGCGCGACAACGGGCGCGGCTTCGACCCGGCCAGCCAGACACGCGGCACCCTGGGCCAGCGCACCATGCGCGAGCGGGCGGCGGCCATCGGGGGCGAGCTGGAAGTCAGCAGTGGCCCGGCAGGAACCACCGTTTTGCTGAACCTGCCCGCCGCGCCCACGCCGCCCACTATGAGCGCCGTGGAGCGCTTATGATACGGACTCCATCTGTTTCGTTAACAACCCGGCGCGGCACCGGGTCGCCAACTCCACGCCCGGAACCGGTATGATTCGCGTCCCCGAACCCAGACCGCTGCTGCCGGTACTGACGCGGATGTCGCTAGGGCTGGCGCTGGCGCTGGTCGGCGCAGTCGTGACCTGGCACGGTATTTCCGTCAGGCCAACGCCCGGATTGCAGGCCGTAAGCACGCTGCTCGACGTTCCCCTCGACGGGCCGCTGCCGGGTGACCTGGTTGGCTCGGCCACCCTGCGCTTCGAGGGCAACCGCGCCAATATCCGCCTCGGGGCGCTGGGCCAGCAGAGTCCGGCCCTGCTGCGCGGCGAGGCCAGTCACCGCGCCCGCAACCCAGTCAAGGTCACTACGCAGCGGCAGGGCAGCAACGTGAACTACACCGTCCGGCTGTACGTTAAGTCGCTGAAAGATCAGGGGGTGGTGGTTACGGAACCGGAGCCTTACCAGCACCAGCTGGCGATCCGGCTTTCGCCCAGCGTACCGCTGTCGCTGAGCACCTTCACGGTGGGCGGCAACCAGACGCTGAACCTGCAAACCCTGCGTGTCCGGGCGCTGACGGCCCGCAGCGACAGTGGCCGCACCAGCCTAACCCTGCCGGGGCGTCCGGGGGGGCCTTACGCGGTGGTCAGCCGCAGCGGGCGCGTCGAGGTCAGTGCCCTGCCTGGAGCCAGTCCGGAAGCCCTGCGGATCAACAGTGTGTCGGGCGACCTTGACTTGAAGCTGGCGGGCGCGGTGCTGGACGTCCTCAATGCAGGCACCCTGAGCGGCAATATTCAGGTCATTGTGCCCGAGAAGATCAACCGGGGCAGCCTGACCACCCTGAGCGGCAATGTGACGGTCACTGTGCCCAGGCTCTCGGCGGGCAACCTGGATATTCGTACCCAGAGCGGCAACGTGAGCCTCAGCGTGCCGCCACAACTGCGGGTGCGGGTGCGCTTTACTGACCGCGATACCCTGCTGCTGCCGCCCGGCACTCCGGCGGCCACCGCGCCGCAGCTCGACATTTTCGTGGACACCAGCAGCGGCAAATTCAAGCTCAACGACCCGGCTCTCCCTTCGCCTTCCTCGGCTCCAGCCGCGAACCCAAGCCTGTCCCACGCCCAGAATCCGACTTCTCCCGCCCCAGGAGGCTCCAGATGAATCCAACCGTCCGCGTTCTACTTGTCGATGACCACGCCGTCGTGCGCCAGGGCCTGCGCCTTTTTCTGGGGCTGGACCCCGATATCCAGGTGGTGGGCGAGGCCGCCAACGGCGAGGAAGCCCTGGCCGAGGCCCAGCGCCTGCACCCCGACGTGGTGGTCATGGACCTGATGATGCCCGTGATGGACGGCATCGCGGCGACCAGGCAGCTGCGCAGGCGGCTCCCCGACACCGAAATCATCGCTCTGACCAGCACCCTGGAGGAACACAAGGTTAACGGGGCTATCGAAGCCGGGGCGATTTCCTACATGCTCAAGGACGCCTCCAGTGACACGCTGGCCGAAGCCATTCACGCGGCGGCGCGGGGTGAAGTGCGGCTGCACCCCGAAGCGGCGCGGCGACTGGTCCGCGATTTCCGCAGCCCGGAGATGCGCGAGGCCCTGACGCCCAAGGAAACCGCCGTGCTGCAACTGCTGGCCCACGGCCACAGCAACCGCGACATCGCCCGCGAACAGGACGTGTCCGAGGCCACCGTCAAGACCCACGTCAGCCGCCTGCTAGGCAAACTGGGCCTGGAAAGCCGCACCCAGGCTGCGCTGTACGCCCTAAAACACGGCGTCGCCACCCTGGAAGGGGCCGAGCTTTAACCTGCATTTTTTGCACCTCGTTCACATTCAGGGGCCTAGCCTCTGCGGCGCGTGTAGACTGTCGCAGACTTTAAGGACAGGAGGGAACAAAATGGCTACATTTGATGACGTAAAAGATGTGATCGTGGACAAACTCGGGGTAGACGCCGAGAAAGTGGTGCCCGCCGCCCGTTTCGTAGAAGACCTCGGGGCCGACAGCCTGGAGACCGTGGAACTGATCATGGGCCTGGAAGATAAGTTTGGCGTGACCATTCCCGACGAGGAGGCCGAGAACATCCGTACTGTTCAGGCCGCCATCGATTACATTGAGAGCAAGAAGTAAACTCGCCGCTGACCGGATGAGTACAGGCGGGCAGGACGCGGTGAGAGCCGTGTTCTGCTCATTTTTCAGTGTTCCAGTGTGCTGTTTTGCTGGCGTGGAGGCGACATGAGCGTAACAGGACTTAAGCGGGTGGTCATCACGGGGCTTGGCCCAGTCACCCCCATCGGCGTCGGCGCAGCCGAGTTCGCACAGGCACAACGGGCCGGAAAAAGCGGCATTGGCCCGATCACACACTTCGAAGACACGGACACGGCCAGCAAAATCGCCGGGGAAGTCAGGATCAGTCTGGACGAATGGGTCGACCCCCGTGAGGCCCGCAAGCTCGACCGCTACGTACAACTGGCGCTGGCAGGCGCGGCGCTGGCCGTGGCCGACAGCGGCCTGAGCCCGGAAGAACTGCGCGGCGAACGCACCGGCACCCTGATCGGCAGCGGCATCGGCGGCATGAAGACCTTTGAGGATCAGGCCCGCGTCTACGTCGAGCGCGGCGCGGGGCGCATCTCGCCCATGTTCATTCCGATGCAGATCGCCAACATGGGCACCGGACACGTCGCCATGAAGTACGGCGCAATGGGGCCAAGCAGCACGGTCGTCACCGCCTGCGCGAGTGGAACCGGGGCCATCGGGGAGGCGGCACGCTACATCCAGCTGGGGCTGGCCGACCTTATGATCGCGGGCGGGGCCGAGGCCTCGATCACGGCCATGGCGATCGGGGGGTTTTCTAAAATGAAGGCCCTGTCGACCCGCAACGACGACCCCGAACATGCCAGCCGCCCATTTGCAAAAGGGCGCGACGGCTTTGTGATGGGCGAGGGCGCGGGCGTGGTTATGCTGGAAGAGTACGAGCACGCCAGGGCACGCGGGGCGACCATCTACGCCGAGATCGTGGGCTTTGGCGTTAGCGCCGACGCGCACCACATCACCATGCCTGCCCCGGAAGGCGCGGGCGCACAGCTGGCCATGAAAATGGCGCTGCGTACCGCTGGCGTCAGCCCCGAGCAGGTCGGCTACATTAACGCGCACGGCACAAGCACCTATTTCAACGACCTGCACGAAACCCAGGGCATCAAGCATGTCTTCGGTGACCACGCCGCGCAACTGGCGATTTCCAGCACCAAATCCATGACCGGGCACCTGCTGGGCGCGGCGGGCGCGGTCGAGGCGATTGCCGTAGCGCAGGCCCTCCAGGACGGCATTCTACCCCCGACCATCAACCTCAGCGGCGACGAGGACCCCGAGCTGGATCTCGATTACATCCCCGAAGGCGCACGCCAGCAGCAGGTCGAGTACGCGCTGAGCAACTCGTTTGCCTTCGGCGGCCAGAACGCGGCGCTGCTCTTCAAGAAAATCTGACCAACAGGACAACACTATGCAGGGGCCAGGAGCGCTCTCCTGTTCTGGGCATTTGCCGGGTTACCAACTGCGCGGTGGCCGCTTTTGTGCCCGGCCTGACTTGGGCCAGACATCTGCCCTGTAAGACTCAAAGGAGTGAATACTTTGCCCACTGAAGCTCCAGAAACAAAGAAGCTTAAAAATGCCAAAGAGACGCCCGAGAAGGTGCCTCCAGCGGACAGTAACCCAGCGACCGATCAGCTGGTGCATACGCTCAGCACCGTCGCCAATCCGCAGAGCCAGTTCCTGAACCGTGAACTGTCGTGGCTGGCCTTCAACGAGCGGGTGCTGGCCGAGGCCCGCGACGAGCGCAACCCGCTGCTTGAACGCCTGAAATACGCGGCCATCTGCGGCAGCAACCTCGACGAATTCTTTATGGTGCGCGTGGCCGGGATTCACCGCCAGATCGCGGCGGGCGTGCATGTGCCCAGTCCCGACGGTCTGCTGCCGCGCGAAACCCTGAAACTGGTGCGCGACCATACCCACGTCATGCTGCGCGAAATCGAGCGGGCAGCCCAGGACACCCTGGCGGCGCTCCGTAAACAGGGCGTCAAGTTCACGTCGGTGGGCGATCTCGACAAGAAGACCAGGGCGCAGCTGCACGAGCATTACCTCTCGGAAATTCAGCCGGTGCTGACGCCGCTCATCGTCGATCCGGGCCATCCTTTCCCCTACCTCAGCAACCTGAGCCTGAACCTGGGCGTTCACCTTAAGGGCCGCAAGGGTGAGGAGGCCGAATTTGCCCGCGTAAAGATTCCGGTCGGGATTTTGCCGCGTGTGGTGATGATAGGGGAATCGCTGCTGATGCTCGAAGACGTGATCGCCGCGCACATTAGCGAGCTGTTCAAGGGCCGCAAGGTGCTGTCCACCCACCTGTTCCGCGTGACCCGCAACACCGATTACGAGTTCGAGGAAGAAGAAGCCGAGGACCTGCTGGCGACCATCGAGGACGGGCTGCGCCGCCGCCGCTTCGGGTCTGCCGTGCGCCTCGAAGTGATCCGCGATACCCCCGATGAACTGCTGAAATACCTTCAGGACAAGCTGAATCTCAACCCCGCCGACATCTTTGTGCTCGAAGGCCCCCTCGGCACCAGTGACCTGATGGGCCTTCCGGTGAAGCGGCCCGACCTAGCGTATCCCGACTATCAGCCTGCCATTGCCGATCTCGACGGCGACGAGGAAGGCGGCATTTTTGAGACGTTGCGGGCCGGGGACGTGGTGCTGCACCACCCCTACGACAGCTTTGTTAATGTGCTGAACTTTCTGGAAGAAGCCTCGCTTGACCCGCAGGTGCTGGCGATCAAGCAAACGCTTTACCGCACTGGCGACGACCCCAGACTGCTGGGCGCACTGCGAACCGCCGCCGAGAACGGTAAGCAGGTCGTTGCCATGATCGAACTCAAGGCCCGTTTTGACGAGCAGCGTAACATCAGCTGGGCACGCAAACTGGAACGGGCCGGAGCGCATGTGGTCTACGGGGTGCCGGGCCTCAAGACCCACGCCAAAGTCACGCTGATCGTGCGGCGCGAAGAGTCGGGGCTGCGGCGCTACGTCCACATCGGCACCGGAAACTACAACGCCAAGACTGCCCGCCTGTACACCGACTTGAGCCTGCTCTCGGCGGACGCCGAACTCGGCGCGGATGTCGGCGAACTGTTCAACCACCTGACCGGGTACGCCGAGGCCGAGTACGCGCACCTGCTGGTTGCCCCCGACACGGCCCGCAGCGGCTTTATGGCGCTGCTGGAACGTGAAGCCGAACATGCCTGCGCCGGAAAGGAAGCCTGGGTGCGCCTCAAGTTCAATTCGCTGACCGACCCCGGCATGATCGAAGGGCTCTATAAAGCGTCGCAGGCAGGCGTCAAAATCGAGATGGTTTTGCGCGGCGTGTGCTGCCTGCGCCCCGGCGTTCCCGGTCTGTCGGAAAACATCCGGGTTCACAGCCTGCTGGGCCGCTATTTGGAACACGCCCGCGTGTACGCCTTTGGCAACGACGGTAAAGCGGAAGTGTATTTCGGCAGCGCCGACTGGATGAGCCGCAACCTCGACCGCCGCGTCGAAGTGATCGCGCCTGTACTGGACGACCGCCACCGCCAGGGCTTTATGAACATTATGGACACCGAGTGGAACGACCAGCGCGGCAGCTGGGAACTGGAAGTTACCGGTCAGTATGTTAAATTCCCCGGTGACCGCAGTGCCCAGAAGCAGTTTGCCGCAGCCCGTAACCCAGCGTAAGGTCAACGACCGCCGCAACGGTTTCCCTATACACGGGTGCTTAAGCACCTGCATGGTTGCATCCCTTGCCCCGAGCGGACTCGCAGATCATCCCCTCAACCCCAACCCAAACGGCAGTGGAAGCGGGGCGGCGGGTCAGGCGTGAGGCTGCCGGGCCGGGGGTGCCTGCGCCTCGTCCCCTACGGATGGCGATAGCAGCCCTCCGAATGAGGTGACTCGTGGCCGCAGCATTTCATTCTTTGCCCCGCAGTTCCCACAAACGGAACGCGTCTTACAGCCTGTTCCGCTTAAGCGCGGCATGATAGGCACACAGAACGTATGAGCGATTTCGACATTCTTCAGGCCACCATGATTGAGCAGGCGGCGGCGCGCCAAGCCGACAGCGGAGCCTGCGAAGCCCTGCTCGGCGCACTATATCAGGCGCTGCGGCGGGTGGGCGGGCCTGGTCAGCCGCTCCATAACGTCTCGGTAGAACCCGTCGCCGACCCGGGGCAATGCTTGCGCCCGCCGCCTGTCGGTGAATATCACGCGGCCTGGTTCCGCCTGGGCCTGTGCGAAGTGCTGGTGCGGGTGCGGCGCCAGGGGCAGGAATTCCACGGTGATTACGGTTACAGAGGGGTCTTCGCCCTCACTGAAATTTCTGAGGACGCCGTACTCGCGCTCGCCCACCGCATCCTCAAAGACCTGACACTGGAATATGCTGGAATGTTACCCAGCGACAGACAAAAGCAGTTGAACTGATCTGGACTTCAGTTTAGAGCCGTTCTCCGAATTGTGGGCACGTCGGAACAACACCGCCGCGCCCTTCATTCTACGTCCTGCTCTTTTTTTTGACTCGTTCCACTCGGCAAAAAGATCATAAAAAGAGCACCATCTTTCTGCAAAATGCTCTAGATTTCTGCCGTATAGGTGCGCATTGAGCCTTACAGGTAAGGAGCACGGCCAGACCAACTGAAGAACCGAAAAAATGCCCCCAGGTGAACCCAGGGACATTTGACTTGCTCTGATACGGACTGGCGTCTGTTTTTGTTGACTACGCGGAATCCGTATAGGTACCACCAAGTTTGGCTTTAGACAAACCTGGCGGAGCGTATCTTGGAGAAAATAACGGGCTGCCGCCTACAGTTCCCCAGCCGCCCCTTAAAACAGCTTAGAAGCGGAACTTCAGACCAGCAGTGACGCTGCTGATGTTGGGGAAGTTGTTGCCGGTGTTGAAGTAATAATGCTGGCGGGCCTCACCGAAGATAGCCACATGATCAACGATACGGTAATCAACGCCGATGGACAGTTCGCCGAAGGGGGCCTTCTGGTCGAAGTTATAGCCTGCACCGACGCCCAGGAGACCGTCAACGCGTCCAGTAGTGCCACGGTAGGTCACTGCGCCGCTGAGGCTGTTGCCGGGCGTGCCAGTGTAGTTCGTGCCATTGCTGTCGTTGTTGTCCTTGATCTTGAAGTCGCCGGTAACACGCACACCGAAGCTGCCGAGTACCTGATCGTTACCGACTTCGACGCGGCCCATGTAGCCCTGAACGGGGTCGGTCATGACGCCGTAGGCGGCAGCGCCGATGTAGTTGCCGTAGCGGAAGGGAGCGGCGGGGGGAATGTAGGGATCGCCCTTCTCACCGCGTTCACCCTGGGGACCGACGGCGCCGACAGGACCGGCGACACCCTGTGCCCCCTGGGGTCCCTGAGGACCAACGGGGCCGACAGGACCAACGTCACCCTGTGGTCCCTGGGGGCCAACGGCACCGACCGCGCCAGCACCGGCAGCGGGCATGTTCTTCAGCTGATCCTGTAGAGCGGCGATCTGGGCACGCAGGTCCTCAATGGCCTTGGCCTGGTCGGCCTGGGCAGCGCGGAGTTCGTCCAGACCAGCCTGAGCGTCCTGAAGTCCCTTGCGCAGGGTACCGAGTTCGGTGGTGTCGAAAGTGGCCTGGTTAGCAGGCAGTTGCGAAAGCAGACGAGCCAGCACCTGAGCGACTTCCTGGCGGGTAATGGCGCTGCACCAGTCGAATTTGCCGTCGGGGTAGCCGATAAACAGCCCCTTCTGGGTCACGAGGTCAATCGCGGCCTTGGCCCAGGTGCCCTGCGAGCAGGCGACGCTGATGGTGGCTTTGGGAGCTACGATTGCAACGGGCGTGGTAATGGGCTGAACGTTACCGCCGCCAGCGAATGCTGTGCCGGTGAGCAGCAGAGTCAGAGTAGTGAAAGTTTTCTTCATGGGAGCCTCCTGAGAGCGTAGCTTAACGTATGAGCCAGTTCTTGGACTGACTAAAGATTAGTAGAAAATCTTCGATCAGCCTTAATGTCACTTTCTAGTGTGCCATGTCTCAGTCGGTTTTTGGCTTCATGACTTCCACCAGCTAAGTAGCTACCGGGTATAGACTGCATCATACAGCTACCCCCCAGTTTGCGCCGCCAACGCCACGCCTCAAGTCCTCCTTGTTCTCGAAATGACGCTCTGGCAGGTCGTTGTATTTGAGTTGCCGCCACTTGCCCTCCATCGGATTTAGTTCGGGACTATATGGGGGCAGGTAAACTACGATAAGGCCGCATTTTTTCCAGTTTTCCTTTTCCGCAAAGACAACATTACAAGTATGAATACTGGCACGGTCAGCAAAGACAATCGTTGGGCAAGCCGGATCGGCTTGCTCTGCCAACGTCTGAATGAAATTTTTCGTGTCTTGGCCGCTGGTATTGCCTTCAATCTCCCTGTACTGCACCTCGCCACTGATGTAGTCCACACAGCCCATGAGGTTGAGTCGTGCAGTGATACCACGAGCTTTGCTCGTCGGCACTTCCATCGGATGCCCCACTTCACGCCAGGTATATGTATTCGGTTGGGTCAACCAGATGGCCGCTTCATCAAGGAAGAGGAGTTTCAGCCACCCTTCAGAAGCCCCTTTTTTGCGACTTCAAGGGTGTCCTCGAAGTCCTGCTTCTCCTGGGGGTCTGCTTCACCTGCGACGACCAATCGGGTTCGTTGCCAACTGGTGTTGAGGCGGTGGAGTTGAGCGTTGAGAGCAGAACGTTTCAGCGTGACGCCATGCCTGTCCTGAAGGTATTCGGAGAGGGTCCGAGTGTTCCACGTTCGGTCGCCCTGAGCAAGCAGAGTACGCACATCTTGAGCAATTTCAGGCGTGAAGCGGCTTGTACGTCCAGGGTGGACGCGCTCCTTAAGCGCGTCCAGGCCACCCTTACGGTAAAGGGCGATGACGCGACGGACTCGTGGCGAGGTCATGATGCCCATTGCCTCAATTTGATATGAGGAAAGTCCCTGATGGGCATGCCAGAGGGCAAAGTACCGCTTTCGTTCGCAAGGGAGGACATGGTCTGCGAACAACAGTTTCTGAAGCCTTGCGGCGTCTTCTGAGGTAAGGGCAGGGTCAAGGCGTCTGATAATGTAGTTTATACCCGCCAGCTACTTATCCGTTGAATTTCATGTGGCCGTCACCTCTATACTGAAAATGATGAATTTTCCCCGTCTTCTTTCCCGGCCTGACTGCTCGCTGGTCGTCAGAGGCGTCTTATGATGCCCAGCCGCTCAGGGCCTAACGCCTTTCAGTACGCCTGGAAAAATCCCTGGGTGCGGCTGATCGTCTTTCTGCTGGGCTTTTATCTAGCGTACCGCCTGTTCAATGTGGTCAGCGAGGTCGTGGTGGACTTTGCCGTCGCCTTCCTGATCGCCTACCTCGCCAGCCCGCTGCTCAACTGGCTCGAAAAGGGCAAAGTCAAGCGCGGTCTGGGGGCCTTTTTCGTGGTGCTGCTGTTCCTGGGGCTGTTCATCATGCTGGGGGCGCTGATGGTCACGGTGTCGTCTCAGTTCGTGGACCTGCTTTCCAAGTTGCCCGAACAGATCGGCAACCTGGGCAACGTCACCGAGCGCGTCGCCCACTGGCTGGGGGACCGGGGCGTGCCGGGGGCCGAGAACCTTCAGGCCAAGATGACCGAAAGTCTTCAGACCTACGTGCAGAACCTGGGCAAGAATATCGGGCCGATTCTGCAAAACGCGCTGCAATCGGGCGGCACCCTGTTCAGCGGCCTCGTCTCGATTGGCGGCGTGATCGCGCAGATCGTGCTCATTTTGCTGATGAGCGTGTATCTGATGCTGGACTACGCCCGCATCAACGCCTCGCTGCTCCGCGCTTTTCCGCGCCCCTGGCAGCCGCGCGTGCTGGAGCTGAGCACCCTGGTCGGCACCTCGGTCGGCGGCTACGTGCGCGGTCAGATTCTGATCGCCGCCGCCATCGGCGTAATGGTGTGGCTGGGCCTGACCATCATCGGCATTCCCAGTGCGGCGGCCATCGGCTTCCTGGCGGGCATCTTCAACATCGTGCCTTACCTGGGGCCGGTCATCGGCGCGACGCCCGCGCTGCTGCTCGCGCTGCCCGGCGGCGGCGTCAAGATGCTGCTGGTGGTGCTGGTGTTCGTGGTCGCCAACCAGCTCGAAGGCAACTTCCTCAGCCCCATGAT
>NZ_JAGLBG010000239.1:493-812 GCF_018260405.1 Deinococcus sp. | reverse complement strand
AGGTGTTCGCCTATTTCCTCTATGCGGAGCGGTTCACCAACGCCTACACAGAATCAATGAATCGTCTGATTCGTGAAATTGACCGTGCGGGACGTGGTTATTCATTCTAGGTGCTGAGGGCCAGAGTTCTATTTGGTCAGGAGTTCAAACGCAAACCCGTGAAGCACAAACTAAAACCGGAGATTCGAGAGTTGCTGGACAAGGGCTTGACCGCTGACGGGCGGGAGTTCTTTCTGGGCGACTTATCTCTTTATGAGGAGTTGGAGGATGCCACTTTCAACGTGTACGGAACCGAGATTGATTCTGTGCTTGCGTGGCT
>NZ_JAGLBG010000239.1:0-483 GCF_018260405.1 Deinococcus sp. | reverse complement strand
GGAAAAGTCCCTCCTGATTCAGGACAGTACAGTTTCAGCAACTGTACCGCCCGATGAATGCGAGTTTTTAGCCCCTCCACCCTTGCGGGGGACTGGTACAGCCCGTACCGCGAGAGGCTGGGACTCGCAGAGCGCGAAGCGAGGGAGTAACGCGGAGTGCGTCCTATTGGATGAAATTCGGATTATGAGTGAGATTTTGGTATAACGCGGCCTTATGGGGAACTTGCAAAGCTGAGGTAGCAGAGGGTTGAGAAGGGGCAGCGTAGACAGCTTTCCAGCCTCCCCCGCTTTTACCACCGGATCAGGTCTGGCCCCAGGTCGCTGATCTTCGTCTTGCCGCACAGCGCCATCCCCAGCCGGATTTCGTCGCGCAGCAGCTCCAGCGTGTGCCGCACGCCGTCCTCACCGGCCAGCGCCAGCCCGTACAGCGCCGGGCGGGCCACGAATACGGCGCGTGCTCCCAGCGCCAGCGCCTTGATCACG
>NZ_JAGLBG010000238.1 GCF_018260405.1 Deinococcus sp. | reverse complement strand
AAGAGAACTCACTATTTCAAATACTTAGGAGAATTAATAACGGAAAACAATTCGAAGAAACGAGCCTTACAGGCCAGGGCACACAAGTTGGAGATGGCATATCACAGGAAAAGAGAAGTTTACAAGAAAAAGTCTGTTTTCATCAAGGCTAAGTTGAGGCATTATTGCACGGTTATCAGATCAGAAGCCTTGTATGCAGCAGAGTGTATCACCTTAAAGGGAAAGGGTCTGGTTGAAAAGTTAGCTCTGAAAGAAAGAAAAATTCTGAAAACAATTCTGGGCCCCTAAAGGAAAGCAAAGAGGCATCATAACAAATTGTATGCTTTAATTCCAAAACTAACGGATGTCGTACGCAAAAGAAGATTTGGCTTTTGCGGACACGAATGAACCAAAACAGGTCGACAACATGATCTTTACGTTTCTCCTCCAAAAAAAAAAAAAACAGATGGGATTGGTTCTCTAAAATTGAAAAAGATGCCCAAGAACTGGGAATAAGCCAAGAAGATTTCAAAAAGCGGGACGTACTAAAAGAAAAAAGCAGAAACCCGTGTTTTGCATATAAACCAAAGAGAAAAACAGGTTCAAACTGGACAGAAAAACGAAAACAGCTGTGTAGCATAAAGATGAAGAATACTGGGTAAGAAGAGAATTATAGAAATCACATGGTACATAGATGGCCGAAACGAAGACAAAAAAAATTAAATTAAATTAATATTAGATTTTAAGCTTTCAAATCATTGCTAGTACGTACATTTTTGTGGGATCACAACAAATTAAAACAAATTTGTAATTCGTACTATAATAGTTAGAACTCGGAGAA
>NZ_JAGLBG010000237.1 GCF_018260405.1 Deinococcus sp. | reverse complement strand
GAAACCGGCGCGCACAGCAAAAGCATCTAGCGTTTCCCCCCGCGTTTCGGTCTTCCTTCGGGTGGGCCGAGGATTGAAACGCGCCGAGAGCGTGCTCTGCACCCCGCTGACGTTTCGGTCTTCCTTCGGGTGGGCCGAGGATTGAAACAAAACGTGGGGGCCGCCGCCCGAAAGATAACCTCGTTTCGGTCTTCCTTCGGGTGGGCCGAGGATTGAAACCCTTCCTGCGCTTCCGGCTGTTCCAGCCTGGCGAGTTTCGGTCTTCCTTCGGGTGGGCCGAGGATTGAAACCTGGTGATCGAGGGCGAGTTGAGCGTCGACGCCGCCGTTTCGGTCTTCCTTCGGGTGGGCCGAGGATTGAAACCTCAGCATCAAAGCCTGTCCCGGCTAGCGTGCCTGTTTCGGTCTTCCTTCGGGTGGGCCGAGGATTGAAACTGCAAGGGCTGATCGACGGCTTTATGAAGGGTGCGGTTTCGGTCTTCCTTCGGGTGGGCCGAGGATTGAAACGTCAACACCCTGGCCGCCGCGCAGAACAAGACCGGTTTCGGTCTTCCTTCGGGTGGGCCGAGGATTGAAACTGCTCGCGCGGCAGCGACGTGGAAATTGCCGTGGGTTTCGGTCTTCCTTCGGGTGGGCCGAGGATTGAAACCATTGGCTAGCGCCTATGACCGCGCTAAAATGGCGGTTTCGGTCTTCCTTCGGGTGGGCCGAGGATTGAAACCTCACCTTCGAAGGTTCCTGGGTATGTCATACGTGTTTCGGTCTTCCTTCGGGTGGGCCGAGGATTGAAACTTCGCGGCGCGTGTGGCGAAGATGCGGGCTTGTTTCGGTC
>NZ_JAGLBG010000236.1 GCF_018260405.1 Deinococcus sp. | reverse complement strand
GAAACTCACGTCAGGGTGATTCCCTTCCAGCAACAAGCCGCGTTTCAATCCTCGGCCCACCCGAAGGAAGACCGAAACCTGGCCTCTGCCGCGTCGGCAGTGCGCCACTCGCTACGGTTTCAATCCTCGGCCCACCCGAAGGAAGACCGAAACCGTCGGCCACCGTCTTGAATGCCCCACTGACCTTGTTTCAATCCTCGGCCCACCCGAAGGAAGACCGAAACGCAGGCCCGTACCCTGTGCGCCGTCGTGTCCGGTGCAAAAGTTTCAATCCTCGGCCCACCCGAAGGAAGACCGAAACCGTGAGGCGAACAACCTGCGCTTGGACTGGCAGTTTCAATCCTCGGCCCACCCGAAGGAAGACCGAAACCAAGCGTGACATGGGCGGACTGGCTGAAGATGACGTTTCAATCCTCGGCCCACCCGAAGGAAGACCGAAACCCTACAGATATATATCCGCGATGACACGCCAGGCGCGGTTTCAATCCTCGGCCCACCCGAAGGAAGACCGAAACGTTCCAGATGTTTGCTTGTGAAGCCTCTTACCGTGTTTCAATCCTCGGCCCACCCGAAGGAAGACCGAAACAAGCCTGTTATTGACTTCATTTCCGCTTTTGTAGGGTTTCAATCCTCGGCCCACCCGAAGGAAGACCGAAACTGGTCAGTTGAGCAAGTACCTGTGACCAAGGAAGCTGTTTCAATCCTCGGCCCACCCGAAGGAAGACCGAAACTTGAGGCGCTGGGGGTTTTGCCGCTTGAAACGGAGTTTCAATCCTCGGCCCACCCGAAGGAAGACCGAAACCCCGCAACCGAGGCACACGGGAACGCAGGAGGACAGGTATCAAAACTCGGCCCACCC
>NZ_JAGLBG010000235.1 GCF_018260405.1 Deinococcus sp. | reverse complement strand
CAGGGCAACCGCAAAGTCAGCTTAATGTGAATGGGTGAATGATTCCTCGTCTCAGAAGGTAGATATTCCTAGTCTTATTGCTGCTCTCGAAGCTGTTGATGATCCCCGGCAAGCCAGAGGCATTCGACACCTACTCATCGATATTCTCGTAATCAGCGTGCTGGCTGTGATCTGTGGAGCCAACACTTTTCCGCTCATTCACACGTTCGCTAAACAACGCGAATCGTGGCTCAGACGATACTTACAGCTTCCGTCAGGCATTCCGTCTCAGGATACCTTCGAGCGAGTGTTTCAAGTGGTCAAGGCAGAATCCTTCCAGAGCGCTTTTTTTGGATGGTTGCTGCAACTTCCCCGCAAACCGCTCTCCGAAGGAGAGCGAGAAGTGTTCGCCATTGACGGTAAAACCTCACGCGGCACAGCCTCTGCCGCTTTCTCTGCGCTGCATATCGTGAGTGTGTTCAGTGTGCAGCACCAACTTGTGCTTGAAGCCATCAGTGTCCCTGAAAAAGCCAATGAAATCACTGTTCTTCCCCAACTCATCGAATCTCTCGCGCCTGTGGGTGGCATTGTGACCATTGATGCGATGGGCTGCCAAAAGAATGTGGCGGCCACCATTCGGAAGTTCAAAGGCACCGATTACTTTTTGGCGTTAAAAGGTAATCACAAGAAACTCGAAGAGGACGTGAGGTGGCTCTTTCGTGATCATGATCAGCATGGTTGGGAGAAAAGCGACTATGACTACGCGGTCACAGAGGAACGCGCACATGGTCGTGAGGAGAAACGGGAGTGCTGGCTGATCCGCGACCTGAGCTTCATCGAAGGTCGTGACAAGTGGATGGATTTGAACGCGCTGGTGCGCG
>NZ_JAGLBG010000234.1 GCF_018260405.1 Deinococcus sp. | reverse complement strand
GGCCTCAGTGCCATTGCGATCGCCAACGGGCTACAGCTTTTGCCGCCTTTTTTTATTCGCCGCATCATCGACGGTCTAAGCGGTGGAGTAGACGGTAAGGCCAGCACCACCGGCATTACGTTGCCGGACGCCGGGCTGTACGCGCTGGGACTGGTCGCGGCAGCTATGGCGGCTGGGGGCTTTACCCTGCTGATGCGCCGCATGATCGTCGTGGCTTCCCGGCAGACGGAATACGAAGTGCGGCGCGACATCTTCGCGCACCTTCAGACCCTCGACAAGAATTATTACGACCGCGCCAAGACCGGCGACCTGATGAACCGCCTCACGGGTGACCTGAGCGCCGTGCGCGAAATGCTGGGATTCGGGGCCTGGCAGATCGTGAACATCATCTCGGGATTCGCCACGGCGTTCGCGGTGATGTTCAGCCTGAGTTGGCAGCTGACCCTGATCGTGCTGGCGCTCATTCCGCTTATCGTGGGCGTGCTGGCGTATCTGGCCCGCCTGATCAACGAGCGCCACAAGGCCGCCCAGGAGCAGAGCAGTCTGATCGCCGCCAAAGCCCAGGAAAACTTTAGCGGGGCGCGGGTGGTCAAAGGCTACGCCATCGAGGACCGCGAAATTGCCGACTACCGGGCCATGAACCTGGAACTGCTGCGCCGCAATATCGCCCTGACCAAAGTCGACGGGCCGCTGCGCTCGTTTGCCACGCTGCTGATCGGGCTGGCGTTCGGAATCATCCTGTATGTTGGGGGCCGCCTGATTCTGACCACGGGCAACCAGGAATTTACCACCGGGATGCTGGTGCAGTACATGATCATGCTGGGCCGCCTGTCGTGGCCGATGATGATGATCGGCTGGATCAC
>NZ_JAGLBG010000233.1 GCF_018260405.1 Deinococcus sp. | reverse complement strand
ATCTGTAACACGTCGCGCTCGAAACAGCAATAAAATAGACGATTTTAACAACGGCAACAGACATTGCAGTAGAATGAATAAACTGTTAAGAAATCGATGAAATCTTCTCAAGCTCGAAGAAGAGTACAAAATCAAGAAACGTTTTTAAAGGAGTAATAATGATAATAAAATATTAAAAGTAGAACAATAATGAGTACAGGAGGCGTCATAACAAAGAACTGCATGCTCTAATTCCAAAACTAATATCATGCGCAAAAGAAGGCTTGCCTTTTGCAGACATATAACACGAATGTACCCAGACAGGTTGACCAACAGGAGCTTTTCATTCCTCCTCTAAAAGAAAACCAGAAATGGGCTTGGTTCTCCGAAATTGAAAAGTGTGCTCAAGAACTGGGGATAAGCCAAGAAGGTATAATAATATAAAAGATATAAGCCAAAAACAGAAACCCTTGTTTCATAGTTAACCCCAAAAAGAAGAACAGGCAGATAAGAACGAAAGCAACAACCTAGCTTAAAGATGAGGGAATACTGGGTTAGGAGACAATTGTCAAAATCACGTGGTCCCACATTTAGGTTTAGGCATTTAGTCAACTGTTAAGATTATTCTAAATTTTGTGACCGAGCTGCACGGAACGTAAAATCCAAAAACCATTGCGTCAAAAAACAAAAAAAATAAAAAAATAATAACGTAGGAAGGAGAAAAAGCACTTCAATCCTCCTCTTCAAGCCTGCTAAACTCTTTTTCATACCCAATGCACTCATTCTTCTTGCCTGCAGTATGAAAAAAAAGTTAATGACTGTTGGCCAATCACGCACGCGTTACACATACATACTTTCACGTTGTGCCACGTTAAAAATAAAAAATAATTG
>NZ_JAGLBG010000232.1:637-872 GCF_018260405.1 Deinococcus sp. | reverse complement strand
GACAGGATTTGGATTAATCCAGTGTGCTTCCTGCACATAGCCCAAACCTGGATGCCCATATTCAGGCGGAAGCTCAAAGCCTGCGCGGTCAAGTACATACACGAAACCTGGCGTCAGCAAAGCGCGGGCATCAACCTCAGTGGGGTTTTTTGACGCAACTGACAGGAAATACAGCATGTCCGACCATTGCCCGTTTTGCTTTATGCGCAAGCCCATATCACTCATCTGCCGAACT
>NZ_JAGLBG010000232.1:396-628 GCF_018260405.1 Deinococcus sp. | reverse complement strand
CGATTGCTGAATTCATCGGGCTGACGGTAATTCTTTTCTTTTGACCGTAACTCGCTTAGCCCAGAAGTAGGCGAGCCGTGCAGCAAATAACCCCGCTCAGCAAGCCAGCGCAGAAACACCCATTTCGGCGTCTGCGGCGGCAAAAGCGCGGGGTTACGCTCAGTGAGTGCCGCTTGAAAGTGGCGAATTTCCTCGGCGGTGGTCTATTGATAACGAGTTAAGTTGATATCGC
>NZ_JAGLBG010000232.1:0-386 GCF_018260405.1 Deinococcus sp. | reverse complement strand
AGGTGGTGCCGCTTCACATAGGCCCACACGAGTTCAATCGGGTTCAGTTCTGGACTGTACGCTGGGAGATAGGTCAGACTGAGTCGCTGATGCTCCGCCAGGAAGGCCGAAACGGCCTTCGCCTTGTGAATTTTCGCGTTGTCCACAACAACGGTGACCTTTCCCTTGATATGGCGCAGCAAGTGGCTCAGGAACGCGATGAATCCAGCCGCTTTGATAGAGCCTTCGTGCGTTTGCTGAAAAAACTGGCCTTCAGACGTGATTCCGCCGATGACGGAAAGCTTTTTCCAGTTGGTTTTGGCAAAAATCACCGGGGTTTGCCCACGAGTCGCCCAGGTATTGCCGACAACTGGTGTCATGCTGATCCCAACTTCATCGGCCCAGAC
>NZ_JAGLBG010000231.1 GCF_018260405.1 Deinococcus sp. | reverse complement strand
CGCTAGGGTAAGCTGCGCGTTCCACCGTTAAAGCCTAAAACATTTCCCATGGTTAGGGCCTCAGACAGCCTCTTAGCTTTTACTGCTTTGCATCTCAGTCCTAAAATTTCGCTTGCTTTCTTCAGTCCAGCCATAGTGGTGCCACTTTGTGTAGTACCAGCTAAATCTCTTAAGGTATAAAGGGCTTCCCGACGTCCCCAATACTTTAGCACCATGGAAAGGCATGCAGCTCCGCAGTCTGTTTGGTCGATCTGCTTAACAAGATATTTTTTATAAAAGTATGAAGTCATTCACTCTCTTGCATATGTCTACGATTTTTTACCCTTGCTATAGTATTGAGATTATTTAAAAGATTGATAATTCCCACAGCTAATAAGACCAAGAGAATAATGTCCATATCTGGTAGTAAGAAAACTACTGCCATGACAAATATGCAGAATAGCAAAAATGCAGCTATAACTGTTTTTGAGATGCCGAATTTATTAAATAATTTCGCTAGCAATATATTCTCTTCCTCATAATCTTCAGTATTTTTTCCAAGTAACTGATATGTTAGAAACATATCGGCACCGTACAAGATGACGCATGAGATAGCCAAGAGTAAGATTTTCATTTATTCTCCTGGAGGAATTTTTATTTCCATCTCCTCAACGGAAATCTTCAATTTAATTAACTTCATTGGTTGAGGGGTATCCAAGTTATAGATAAATTTATCAATCGTGAAGTCAATTACTAATGGAATTATATCTCTATTAAGAACATCTTTACAAGCATCCAAACCTATCTGTCCTACTAAAGATAATAACTCATCGTAACTGCTCAGCACGAGAAGTCGAGTTTGGGTAAGACGCCACGAAAAACGTCAACTAAGCCAGTCCAAATGGAT
>NZ_JAGLBG010000230.1 GCF_018260405.1 Deinococcus sp. | reverse complement strand
AGTTGGGACAGATCTTTTGCGTAATGTCCCTACTCTACCCCTTTCCGCTTCGCAAGTCCCCCTGCTGAGCAGTTACTCTCAGGCTTTGCTTTCTCATCGCAGTCTGATGGTTTGGTGAACAGTTTATGCGCAACACACTTGAAAACTTGGAATCTCGCTACCGTACGGAGTCCGCGAGTCTGTATTGCAAAAGCAACAAATGAATTCCAGCTTAGTAGGGGTGACGTGAGAATCGGAACCAAAACCTGCGCTAAGGAGATATTCCTGCTTCAATCAGCCTTATCATAGGGTTCGCAACAGCTTTGCCGGATAAAGGCAACAGCGATTGCGACGGCATTCCTCCCGCCTTAGACACTTATCACAGGAAAGATTTTCTGGTGTTCGCTCGCTGGGTGACTCCTGAAATCAGAGCTAAGAAATCTCCATCTAGGAGAGGGGATTTCAGAGAAGTCGTTTCCTTAGCGCAGGTTTCTGTTCCGATTCTCAGGTCACCCCATATATCAACCTCGTAAATATATATCCACCCCAACCCCTCCACCCCACCATTCTGCCTCCTCCATAATCCCCACTCCCTTTCCTGAAGAATTAACAATAACTGGGATTATTGTCAAAAACTTTGCTACCCTCAATCCACTCATGACGCTCGTCCGCCCCACCACCGCCCTAGCCCTGAGCGACCTCACCGACCAAGCGCTGCGGGTCAAGGCCGTGGAGGCAGCGGCCACCTACGATGTCGAAGTCCTGACTCAAGTCCTCATGGCGTATATGCGTTCAGGAAGCAACCAAGGCAGCCGAACGAGTGAACATACCTTGACCGCCTACCGTGTAGGCGTCCGAACCTTCGTTCCTTGGGCGCGTGACAATGGTGTCTCGCTGCTTCGTCCGGGGCGGCGGGATGGTGGACGTT
>NZ_JAGLBG010000022.1 GCF_018260405.1 Deinococcus sp. | reverse complement strand
GGGTTCTCCAGGAACCTGCGGGCCTGAACCTCTCGGCTTTGCGCGATCTGCGCTTTCGAGATTCGACCGCTCACCCACGCAGGGAGAGAGCAGACCTGGCTTTCCAAGCACCCTGCAACGAGCCAGGCACAGGTATCCGCATTGCGGACATCGTTCCAAAGGAGGGGACTGAGGAAGGGGCGAACATTCTGGTAGAGTCGGGGAACGTCCCCGAGGAGCAGTTTTGTTGTCACCAACAGAAATTGTCCCCTATCGGGGACAATTTCTCATAAAGTTTGTCAGGCCGCCAGGTTACACCCCTTCACTCCTCCAAAATAAACGCCGAGTCATCCGAATCATCAAGGTTTCGGTGATGCTCTAAATATTCCTGCACCATTTCCTCTGTGATATGGCCTGTACTCCACGCACCATATTCCCCTCCCCAAAAATGCTGTCCCCAAAACTGTTTCTTCAGCTTCGGATACTCGTCTTGCAATAACCGTGATGTCCGCCCTTTCATTCGCTTCACCAGGTCACTGACGGCTAACTTCGGTGGATATCCCACACGCATATGCACATGGTCACTGCTGATGACCCCTTTCAGAATCTTCACGTCCTGCGCCTTGCACATCTGAATCAACAGTTCCCGACAGCGCGGCTTGATGTCGCCCACCAACACCGGATGTCGGTACTTCGTCGACCACACGACATGAACCGTCAGTCGGCTGACCGTATGGTTTCCTGACCGTTGGCTTCGCACCACCACCTCAGCCTAGCAAGCCTGCCCCACTCCAGTCCTCTGAAAGACTTGCACTACAGTGCATGGCTCTTACCCAACGTACTCGTAGAGTGGAAATGGCGAGTTCAAGTTGCAAAGACGCTGACCGAGCTTCCAGTTCGTTCTGTCCCTAACAAGCTTGAGTTTTCCGGCAGGAAGAAGGGGGAGCAGGCAGGGCAACCGCAAAGTCGCAAAACTGAAGAATGAATAAAATGAATTATGTTATAAACAGAATATATGGCTCAGAATTGAATATCACAGAGCGACAGGAACGGGCTTTTCCGGTGATGCATCAGAAGCAATTTGATCCGGGTTCAAAATTGAACCGACTTTGCGGAAGTCCTGGGGAGCAGGATGTCTTGCACATCCTTCTGGGAGAGACTGGCATCATGGAACACCCGTGCCACCATCCGGGTTATGGAGTCCGTTATGGTGGCTACCCAGCTGATGTGAAGGGCAATCTTGCGGTGGAGAGTGGATTCAGCCTGCAAGATGCCCAGGATGACCTCAGCAACGCAGCGTAGAGGGCCGGGTACGGTGCTCTCTTTGAGACAAGCGGTGAACGTGTCAACAGTGGTCAGGTCAGTTCGGGAAGCTCTCATACCCCATATGAACTGCCCTCCGTTGTTTTTTCTACGTTCTATACAGCATTTATCTCAAGCTGTCAGGTGCTGAGGTTATTGCCTTTGCGACACGAGCCGCACCGCAAACAGAACCCCAAAGGCCACGACCACCATCACGGCGCTAAGCACCAGGGCCGGGGCCAGATCACTTTCCACCGCGGAATAAATGGCGAGCGTAATGGTGCGCGTTTTTCCCTGCAACGATCCGGCGAACAAGATGGTTGCCCCAAATTCACCCATCGCCCGCGCCCAGGCCAGGACCAGACCTTCGAGCAAGAAGGGGAAGGCCAGCGGCCAGGTGATAAACCTGAACACCTGCCAGTGTCCCGCGCCGTCTGTGCGGGCGGCCTCCTCGGCGTCGCGCTCAACTGCGCTGAAGCCAGCCTTGGCGGTTCGCAGGTAGAAGGGAGCCGAGACAAACAACTGGGCCAGCACCACCGCCGCCGGAGAAAAGGCCAGACTGATGCCTGCCAGCGCCAGCGGTTTCCCCAGTAGTCCCTGCCGCCCGAAGGTCAACAGCAGGCCCACGCCCGCCACCACCGGAGGCAGCACGATGGGCAGGTCGAGCAGAGTGTCGAGCACCTTTTTGCCGGGGAACTCTCGGCGGGCCAGCAGCCACGCCACTGGCGTCACCAGCCCAAGCGTCAGCAGCAGGGTTATTCCAGTGGTCAGCAGACTGACACGCAGGGCGTCTTGCACAGCCCGACTCCGCAACGTCGGCCAGAAACCGGTTCCCAGGCCTTGGCCGAGCAACACGAAGACCGGCACCACCAGAAACAGCATCAACACGGCGCCCAGCAGCACCGGCAGGGGAGACGGACGGCGCTGGTCAGGACTCAGCGTGGGGTACCTGCAAAGTCATCAGGTAGCCGATACAGCGCTCACTGTTGTGTTCACCAAGGGCCATTAGCCCGACGCCCCCTTCAAGCGGCTGACCGTCCTGTTCGTAATCCATTACCATACCCTCATTGGCGAACGCCAGCTTGAGGGCGCCCCGCGAGAAAACAGTAGTGGTCGTTTGCGCCAGACCGCATAAACCAGGGCAAGGCATCGTTCTTGGCCGCAGTGAGGGGAATGACCCAGGTATTGAACTCTTCGTCCGCAAGTTCGTACGCCATTTGCACGTGGACTGCCCCAGGGGTGATTTTCAGGATTTTGCCGTTCGGGGCGTTACGGGGGCTGATTGTCATCTGAGTTCCTCCAGATCCTTTTTGCGGTTTACTGCGGCTTACCGAAGCCCCATCTGTGTAGAATTGTCTGCCCCTCGGGTGAGAGCACATAACTCAAAAAGGCTTGCGCTGCCTGGGCATTCGCCGCGCCCTTCAGGGTGCCGATGAGATAGCTGGCATTCTGGTTGAAGCGGGTGGGCAGAGCGATCATTCTGACGCTGGGCTTCAGCTTAGGCGTCACGTCGGTGCTGTAGACCACGGCGGCGTCGGCCTCGCCCAGCTGCACTTTCAAAGCCACCTGACGCGCGTTGGGTTCCTCGCTGACCACATTTTTCAGGAAACGGGCCGAGAAGTCGTTGCCGTAAGTGCCGCTGCTGTTGACCGCGCTCAGCATCCGGCGGGTGTACTCGCCCACAGGAACGGTCTTGTCGGCAATGACGATATTTAGGCCGGGAGCCGTCAGGTCTTGCATGGTCGTGACCTGATGAGTGTTTTTAGGGGCGATGATAGCGAGCCTATTGCTTGCAAAAGGTTTGCCCGTGTTCAGCAGCCCAGCCTTGACCAGCGGCCCGAACTGGGCTGTGTTGGCGCTGGCGTACACGTCCACCTTCGCCCCGTTCTCGATCTGGGTGCGCAGGGCCTGTGATCCGGCGAACTGAAAGGTCGTGGTATGGCCCGTTGTGGCATCGAACGCTTTGCCCAGCTCAGTAAAAGCGTCGGTCAGTGAGGCGGCTGCAAAGACCGTCAGCTTGGCGGCGTGCGCCGTGGAGCCAAGCCACAGGGCCAGCAACAGGGTTATCTTGCGCTTCATCATCTTCGCCTCAGAGGGGTCACGCGGTGGTCTTCCAGAGTTCGCCCGCGTGGGCAGGGTCATAGCCGCCCAGCGTTCTGAGTTCACTCTGGAAAGCAGGCTGCTGCACGACGTTCAAGAGGGCCTGCACACCAGGATGACCCACAAAAGGGGCCGGAACCACCAGATCGAAGCGCTCGACCTGAAGAGGCACGAAATCCAGCCCCAGCGCCACAGCCGCCGAACGCGGGCCAGGCGCCACATCCGCCGCGCCACTGGCGACTTGCCGGGCCGCTTCTAGTGGGGTCGTCACCTCATCTCCGTAGCCGTTGATGCCAGTTCTGGCCCGGTGGTCTACTCCAGCACTGTCTAACCAGGCGTCTAGCAGTCCCCGGCTGCCCGCGTCCGGCTCACGGTTTTGCAGCCTGATGTCCGGGCGAAACAGATCGGCGACGCCGGTAATTTCTTTGGGATTTCCTGGCGCGACTTGCAAGCCTTGTTGCCACGACCAGAGAGTAAACAGCCGGATGTCCTGTCCTGAAAATATCTCCTGCACGAAGGGCAGATTGGAGGTGCCCGACGCAGCGTCGAACAGGTGAATGCCTGCGGCGTGGGCTTCCCCCCGGCTAAGTGCCCGCAAGGCCGCCTTGCTGGACACCGAACCCAGCAGCAGACGGCTACCCGCTTGCTGCGAGACGTAGCTGGTCAACAGAGCAAAAGCCGGATCACAGCCAGCCAGCACCGCCGTCCGGCGGGCCAGGGTCAGGTCACTGAACAGCTCGGCGGTGACCTGACGGCCATTCAAGTCAGTCACTACACCGTCGGCCTGCTGGGTCAGACCGCCCTGCCCAGTCACTGAAAAGGCCAGCCAGCGCTCACCGACCTGTGCCAGCCGCACCCGTTCGCCAATGCGTATGCCGGTTTGCTCCGTGGCCGTAGCCTGTATCTTGGCCTCACCCAGCATAAACAGGTCCTCGACCGCGCAGCCAAAGAGCCGCGCCAGTTGAAGTGCAATCAGGGTATTGGGCGTATAGCTGCCTGTTTCGATACTGTGCAGGGCCTGCCGGGTAATGCCCACCCGCTCGGCCAGTTCCGCAGGCTTTATCCCTAAGCGTTCCCGCCACGCGCGGACCTGTGAGTGGGTCTGCCGCGCAGAGCGTATCATGCCCGGAATGTAATCTTAAAAGGTAAAAAAGTCAATTTTACTTTCCAAACGTGCTGGTCATAGGCCCTTTCCTTCCTTAACAGACCGTTTGCGAAAGTGGGGTCAGGCCGCCCCAGATCCCACTTTCGCCAGGCAGGGCGAGTAGGAGCGAGCGTAATGAGAAGAGCCGGGCGACTTGTGCAAGAGGCCCGCTCAGGCGAGTACCCTGTTTAGAAGCTCAGAGATGGTGGTCAATGGTGTCGGGATAGGCTAACAGTTAAAGAGCGGCCTTTAAGACCCATCAGGAGGAAACCACCGGAATGCAACTGACCGAGCGAGAACGCGACAAACTGCTGATCTATACGGCGGCGGCCGTAGCCAGGGAACGCCGGGCCAGGGGTCTGAAACTTAACCATCCCGAGGCCGTAGCCCTGATTACCGCCGAGGTTCTTGAAGGCATCCGCGATGGGCGGCGCGTGGAAGACCTGATGGGTTACGGAGCGACCATCCTGACGCCGGATGACGTGCTGGATGGCGTGCCCGAAATGATCCACGACATCCAGGTCGAGGGCACTTTCCCAGACGGAACCAAACTGGTCACCATCCACGACCCGATTCGCGGCGCGGCCAGTCGCCGGGTGGCCGGGGAATACCTGCTAGAAAGCGGGGAAATTGAACTCAATGCCGCAAGACCTGCCACGGCCCTTATGGTGGCCAACACGGCTGACCGCCCGGTTCAGGTCGGCAGTCACTTTCACTTTTTTGAAGTCAACGCTGGACTGCGCTTTGACCGGGCCGCCGCGTACGGGCAGCGACTCGACATTCCCGCCGGAACCGCTGTACGTTTCGAGCCGGGCGAGGAACGTGAGGTGTCGCTGGTGCCACTGGGCGGCACACGAACGGTCTACGGCATGAACGCGCTCGTGAGCGGCGAACTCGATGCCCCCGACACGCAGCAACGGGCGCTGGAACAGGCCAGAGCGGCTGGCTTTGGGGGGGCAGAATGAAGGTTACGCGCCAGCAGTACGCCGACCTGTACGGCCCTACGGTAGGTGACCGGGTGCGCCTGGGCGATACCGACCTGCTTATCGAAGTCGAAAAAGACCTGACCACCTACGGCGAGGAGGTCAAATTCGGCGGCGGCAAGGTGATCCGCGACGGCCTGGGCCAGAGCAGCACGGCCACGCGCGACAGCAGCGACGTACCTGATCTGGTGATCACCAACGCGCTGATCCTCGATCACTGGGGCGTGGTCAAGGCCGATGTGGGCGTCAAGAACGGGCGCATCACGGCTATCGGCAAGGCGGGTAACCCTGGCACCCAGGACGGCGTAACGCCGGGGCTGACCATCGGCGCGAGCACCGAAATCGTGGCGGGCGAGGGCCACATCCTCACGGCGGGCGGGGTGGACACCCATATCCATTTCATTGCGCCGCAGCAGTGCTGGACGGCGCTGGAATCGGGCGTGACCACCATGATCGGCGGCGGCACCGGCCCTACGGCGGGCACCTCTGCGACCACCTGCACGCCGGGCGAGTGGCACATCCACCGGATGCTTGAAAGTCTGGCGGGTCTGCCGCTTAATTTTGGTCTGCTGGGCAAAGGCAACGCCAGCACGCAGCCGCCGCTGGCCGAACAGATTCGCGCCGGGGCGCTGGGCCTCAAGCTCCACGAGGACTGGGGAACAACGCCCGCCGCCATTCACGCCGCGCTTAGTGTCGCCGAGGAATTCGATGTGCAGGTCGCTATTCACACCGATACCCTCAACGAGTCGGGCTTCGTTGAGGACAGCATCCGGGCTTTTGCCGGGCGCACCATCCACACCTACCACACCGAGGGAGCCGGGGGCGGGCACGCACCGGACATCATCAAGGTGGCGGGGCTGCCCAATGTCTTGCCGAGCAGCACCAACCCGACCATGCCGTTTACCGTCAATACCATCCACGAGCATCTGGACATGCTGATGGTCTGCCATCACCTCTCGCCGCGCATTCCCGAGGACGTGAGTTTTGCCGAGTCGCGTATTCGCCCCGAGACGATCGCTGCCGAGGACGTGCTGCATGACCTGGGCGTGTTCTCGATGATGAGCAGCGACTCTCAGGCGATGGGCCGAGTAGGTGAGGTGATTACCCGGACGTGGCAAACCGCGCACAAGATGAAAGTGCAGCGCGGGGCCCTGGCGCAGGACGGACGCGCCGACAATTTCCGCGCCCGGCGTTTTATCGCCAAGTACACCATCAATCCGGCAATCGCTCACGGCATCAGCCACGAGGTCGGCAGCGTGGAAGTGGGCAAACTGGCTGATCTGGTGCTGTGGAAACCGGCCTTCTTCGGCGCGAAACCCAGTCTGATTCTCAAGGGGGGGTTAGTGGTCGCCGCGCAGATGGGCGACGCCAACGCCAGTATTCCCACGCCGCAGCCGGTGTACCCGCGCCCGATGTTCGCGGCGTTCGGCGGCGGGCTGGACGCGACCTGCCTGCATTTCGTGTCACGGGCCGGACTCGAAGGCGGCCACCTGCCCGACCTGGGCCGCCGCTACAGCGCTGTAAGTCATACCCGCGACATCGGCAAAAAGGACATGGTGCTCAACAGCGAAACGCCCGACATAGACGTGAACCCCGAGACTTACGAGGTGCGCGTGAACGGCGAGCGGGTAACTTGTGAACCGGTAGACGAATTGCCCCTGGCGCAGAAGTATTTTCTGTTCTGATGCACGAAGCCTCTATCGCTGTGTCCCTAATTGAAGTTGCCTGCGAGGTGATGCGGGAACACGGCGCGGCGCGGGCCTCGGCGCTGACCGTGCGCGTAGGCCAGTGGTCGAGTGTGGTTCCCGAAGCGCTGAACGCCGCCTTTGAGGCCTGCGCCGAGGACACGCCGCTGGCGGGCGCCGCCCTGAGTATCGAACGGGTGCCCGGAATTGGGGAGTGCCCGCAGCACGGCCCTGTCGAGCTGGAATTGCGGCGCGGCCTGCGTTGCCCGCTGTGCGGCGCGGCGACGCCCACGCTGCTTCAGGGCGACGAACTGGAACTCGATTCACTTGAACTCGCCTGAAGGAGAGAACCCCCCCATGACTACTGCTCCGCGCATCGTTACCGTGCGCCAGAACATCCTCAAAACCAACGATCACACCGCCGCCGGGAACCGCCAGACCTTTCGGGCGGCGGGCGTCCGGGCCATCAACCTTGCCTCCAGCCCTGGCGCGGGCAAGACGGCGCTGCTCGAACGCACCCTGCGTGACCTCGCCGCCGACATCAAAATGGCCGTGGCCGTGGGCGACCTCGCCACCGACAACGACGCCGCCCGGCTGCGGCAGTGGGGGGCGCAGGCCGAGCAGATTGTCACGGGGACGGTCTGTCACCTCGACGCGGCGATGGTGCGGGACGTGCTGCCGCGCTTTGATCTGGAGGCGCTGGATGTGCTGTTTTTGGAAAACGTGGGCAATCTGGTCTGCCCCAGCAGCTATGACCTGGGTGAAGCGGCCCGCGCCGTGCTGATTTCCACCACCGAGGGTGAGGACAAGCCGCTGAAGTATCCGACCATGTTCAACACGGCGGACGTGGTGGTCATTACCAAGATGGACCTCGCCGACGCGGTGGGCTTTGACCGCGAGCTGTGCCGCGAGAACATCGACCGGGCCCGTCCCGGCGTCAAAGTCGTGGAACTGTCGAGTCGCAGCGGGGAGGGTCTGGCAGGCTGGTACGATTTCGTGAGGGGCCAGTGATGAAACTGGCGGGTCTGAAACGCCCACTGACGCCGCTACAAACTGCGGTGGAGCGGGTTGCAGGTTCAGTCATCGGGCCAGTTGCCCGTCAAGTCATCGAGATTCCAATGAGCGCCGTGGATCGCCGCCGGGTACGCCGCCGCCTACAGGCCCCGGACGGCACAGAACTGCTGCTGGCTTTTCCGACGGGCACTGTCCTAACGCCGGGCACGCTGCTGGACACACGCGGCGACGTGAGTTATGTCGTCCGTGCCGCCCCCGAAGACGTGGCCGTTATTACGCCGCGCACCCTGGGCGAAATGGCGCAGGTGGCCCACGCCATCGGTAACCTGCACCGCGACCTCGTGGAGGACTCCGGGACGTTTCTGACCCTCTGGGACGCGCCTGTCGAACTTCTGCTCACGCGGCTGGGCGTGCCGTTCACGCGGGAATTCAGGCCCTTTGAGGGTCGCCCCAGTTGGGAACACGAGCTGTGAATCTTCGGCTGCTTCAACTGGCCGATTCGGCTTTCCCCACCGGGGCTTACGCCTTTAGCGACGGTCTGGAAACACTGACCCAGCGTGGCGACGTGCGAACGGCAGACGACCTGACTGCTTTCTTGTGTGGGCAACTTGCACACGGCTGGGGCAGGCAGGACGCGCCCGCCAGCGCTTTGGCATGGTCGGCAGATTCAGCGACTCTGCCTGAACTCGACGCCCTGCTAGACGACCTC
Source organism: Deinococcus sp. (assembly GCF_018260405.1). GTDB lineage: Bacteria > Deinococcota > Deinococci > Deinococcales > Deinococcaceae > Deinococcus. Next base: position 22,724 of record NZ_JAGLBG010000022.1, on the reverse strand, counting down.
AAACTGGTCGAGGGGCCAAGGCGGGCCAGCCTGCGAATCGGAGCCAATCTCCGCCGGGCCGCGCTGCATCTGTGGCCCGGCGACCTGAGCAGATTGCCACCGACGCGCCACCACGCGACCAGTTTTGGCGCGGTGGCCTCGGCGCTGGGGGCAGAGCGCGAAGACACGGTGCAGGCGTATGTGTCGTCCTGGCTGCTGGGGCGCGTGACCTCGGCCACCCGGCTGATGAAACTCGGTGGCCTAGACGCCCAACGCTGCGCGGCGCAGTGTGAGGCGCAGGCGGGGCGCTGCGTTACTTTCGCGCTGAGGGCCACACCTAACGACCTCGGCGGCTTTTCTCCGCTGCTCGATATCGCTGCGGCGCAGCAGGCCACTCTTGAACAACGACTCTTCCAAACCTGACACAGCCAAACCTGACACAGCCAAACCTGATCCAGCCAAACCTGACACAGCCTGCCGCCTATTTCGTTAACCACCCGCAAGGCCACCGGGTTGCCAACTTCACGCCCGGAACCCGGTAGGCCCCCACTCGCCCTGCTCGAGTTGAACGGTTTTTGCAAACTATTCACTCGGACTCCGTAGAAGAGGTAAATGGATGACCCCCCTAAAAATTGGTGTCGGCGGCCCGGTGGGCAGCGGAAAAACCGCTTTGCTCGAAGTGCTGTGCCGTCAGCTGCGTGAGCGCTACCAGCTCGCCGTGATTACCAACGACATCTACACCTTTGAAGATCAGCGCATTCTGACCCGCGCCGCCGCCCTGCCCCCCGAGCGCATTCGTGGCGTGCAGACAGGTGGCTGCCCCCACACCGCGATTCGTGAAGACAGTTCGCTTAATCAGGAAGCGGTCGACGCTTTGCAAGAGGAGTTTCCGGAACTCGAATTGCTGTTTATAGAATCGGGCGGCGACAACCTGGCTTCGAGCTTTTCACCGGAACTCGTGGACGCCTGGCTGTTTGTGCTGGACGTGTCGGGCGGCGAGAAAGTGCCGCGCAAAGGTGGCCCCGGCATCCGGCAATCCGACCTGCTGGTGATCAACAAAACTGACCTCGCCCCGCTGGTCGGTGCAGACCTGCGCGTCATGGACGCCGACGCCAGAGCGCAGCGCACAGCAGGCCAGGAGGTGCGCCCTTACATCTTTACCAATCTGAAAGCTGGAACCGGCGTGCAGGACGTGATTGCCTGGCTGGAACACGACCTATTATTTAAGGAGGTTGCGCCGCCGAGGATTGGCCTATTTTGACCCTCTTTTCGCGTACCCGGTTTGGGCAACTGGACTTACATTTTGCCCGGCGCGGCCAGAAAACGGTGCTGCTGCGTGATCTTCAAAAAGCGCCGCTGATGATCGTGCGGCCTTTCGAGTTGCCCTGCGGCACATTGATGGTTTTTATCGTCAATCCGACAGGCGGGGTGCTGGGCGGCGATCACAGCGAAATCCGGGTCACGGTAGGGGAGGGGGCGACAGTGGTTATCCTCACGCAGTCGGCCACGCGGCTACAGCCTTCGCCAGATGGCGCGGCGGCGCTTCAGCACATCTTTTTTGAGGTTGGCCCCGGAGCCAGGTTGGAATATTATCCGGAACGCACCATTCCGTTTGCGGGCAGCCGATTTGCCCAGGACATTCAGGTCAATCTGAGTGCCACGTCCGAATTTGGTCTAACTGAGAGCCTCGCCAGTGGCCGGGTGCAGATGGGCGAACGCCTCGCCTTCGGCAGTTATGCCAGCCGGGTGGCGATTTACCGCGATGGGCAGCGCGTTTTTCTGGATGCTCAGCGTTTCGATCATACCGCTACCGACCTGAAAACAGCCCGTGCTGCGGGGGTCTGGGGAGGGATGGACTATGTCGGTAGTGGGGTCTGGTTGGGGCAACAGCCCGCCGCGTTCCATCTGGCCTGCGCCCCACTGGAGGCCGACGCCCAGGTGGTCTGGGGCAAAGGCCAGGGTGGGGCGCTTTGGCTGCGCGGCGCCGCCCAGCAGGGGCCGAGGCTGGATGAACGCCTAGCCTCTGTTCGCAATCAAATCCGCCACGAATGGTTTGGAGCCGCGCCGCTTCAGATTCGGCGATGAAAGCCTTCCGAATACCGACTGTCGGTTGATTCGGTGCAGTCCCGTATTAATCCGAGCGGAGGGCACAAGAAAGAATACGGGCTACACGGTAGGCAGCTGCCGGGTTACAGTTCCGCGTATCCGAGACGGTTGTAATATGCCTGATGAGAGAAGCAATACCGTTACCACCAGCACGACCTCAGTGTTCTTGACCCTCTATCGGCCCACAAGACGACGCCGACTAGAGCCCTTCTCCGAATGAAGGGCACGTCGGAAAAACACCGCCGCCCCCTTCATCCTACGTCTGGCTCTTTCTTTTCACTTGTTCCACTCGGCAACAAGATGGTCAAGCGAGCACCATCTTTTTATAAGATGCTCTAACTGCGGGAACAGTCTGGGTCATGATGCAACCCCTTGCAGGGTCTTGGGCGGGCAAGGGGCAGCGTTCGAGTCTGGTTGTTGCAAGGCTCCCAGCAACTCGCACGCCTGTTCAAAGCCCTGGGGATTGAGCGTGTACTCTGTCCACTTGCCACGCTTGGTCGCGGTGACCAGTCCGGCGCGAACCAGCAATTTCATGTGGTGGCTGACGGTCGGCTGTGCCAATCCAAGTTCCCCTTCCAGGTCACAGGCGCAGACGCTGCCTGGCCCAGCGCAGCTATTGGCAGGCGGACTTACCAGCAGTTTCAGTACCTTCAGCCGATTTGGGTCGGCAAGAGCCTTAAACAACTCTGCACTCGTATCGAAATCCATAGATATAAGATGCGTCTCAGATTGATTGATGTCAATGTCTGAGGCGGCTCAGAAAGTTACGGCTTTTCCCACTCCAGAACGCGGCGGCCCTTCCGGTACACATAAAACTGGCTGAGCAGCAAAAAGACGTTCATCAGCGCGGCAGATAAAATCCGCTCGCACAGGCCATAGAATTTTCCCAGCGCCGAGTGCGCTTCGGTGGGTGAAGTGAACAGCACCACCATCAGCGTCAGGGTGATCACCATACTGGTAACGTTGATGTTATAGACATTCTCCTGGTAAAAGCCGTGCCAGAGGCGGTGACGCAGTGGCATGGCCCGCCCGGTGGTCAGGTCGGTTCGCTGGCCGCCGGTATCTAGCGCAATGAAGCAGCGGGTGTGCGGCGTAATGATGAAGACCTGACCTGCCGTCATCAACTGGCGCAAAATCCACTCGGATGTACTCTGAATATCAGTTAGAAAACGCCCAAAAATGCGGATGCTCACCTCACTGGTCTGGGCATCCACGCTGATGAGGCACTCGTTGGGTGTAGGCCGGTCTACGTCCTCAAGCAGCAGCACCATCCCCGACAGCGCCCTGGCCCGCGCTTCAGGGTTAAGGCGGGCAATCACCGTCTGCATTCTGGGTGTGTACTCGCCGCCGTCTGCCAGAGTGACCGGCAAAAAGCTCCAGGTGAGCAGCAATTCCCGCCAGAAACTTTCTTGCAATACCAGGTCTACGTGGCGGGTATGCAAGGTGGTAATAGAGCGCAAAAATACTGGACTGGCTGGCGAGGAAACGGGGGCACAAGCAGGGAGCACCAGGGTAATCTACCGAAAAAAGAAAGATGTCAAGTACGATTCTAGCCTTCTGCCCTGGAATCCAGTAAAAGATACACGCTGATCATCTCATGTACTCGCAGCGGGCGGTGCGGCTGAGCGCAATGAAGGTCTTACCGGGCACGTCGTGTTTCGGGCGGGTGACCATGCCGGTCTCGGTCACGACGATGAATTCCTGCGCAGCACTCTGTCGGGCGCGGTGCACCATGCCCTCGGTGGAGTACAGCTGCAATTCCGTCAGAGCGCCTAGAATTTTAGTGCAGCAGCCGCACTCGGAGTGGATGAGCAGTTCGGCGTCCGGGTATGCGGCCTGCTGGTCCGTGACATCCTCGGGGCGGATGGCCTCGTGGACGTGGTAGGCGCCGTCCCAGACGTCCATGGCGCGGCCGGTCTCGCGGATCACGTGCGCGGCCAGGAAGCGGTCGGGCGCGAACAACATGGGCGCGTCTGGCGGGAGGCTCTGCACGATCTGCACGGCGTTGCCGCTGGTGCAGCGGTAGTCACTCTCGGCTTTCACGTCGGCGGTGGTGTTCACGTAAGTGACGACCAGCCCGCTAGGGTTCCGCGCTTTCCAGTCGCGGATGCCCTGTGCGGTAACGGTGTCGGCCAGTGAGCACCCGGCGCACAGGTCGGGCAGCAGCACGGTCTTGTCCTGGTTGAGGATCGCGGCGGTTTCGGCCATGAAGTGCACGCCCTCTGTACCCGGCAGGTACCTATGGACTCACAGAGCTGCCCGGCGGAGGCAGATCTGGTGCTTTTCCAGGTGTGCCGGAACTTATTGCTAACGAGGTTAGTTGATGTCGCCTTCTGACTGACTGCACCTCCAGGGGAAGCGAGTTAGCACTGCTGCCAACAGCATTTTCCCTCTCATGATTCCGATTGACACCGATTTAGCACGTCATCAATAGCTGTGGCGTGCGCCAATTCTGGAGACGGGGCCGTTGAAGTTCTGGGTGGCGATTCGGGCAAGGTTACATCTCGAAATGTGCTGGAACCTCAGCCACTTAGGCAAGGTCATCGCTGAGAATCCATATTTGTTTCTGACCTTTCCTTCAGGGCCTCCCAGACTCGCAGCAGTTCCACCCGGTTGCGAAGACCGAGCTTGTGGCGCAGCCCGCTGAGTTGGTTGTCCACCGTGTTGGGCGACTTGTGAAGACGCTGGGCGATTTCCTTGGAGGTCAGGCCTAGTTCAAATAGGCTCAGAATCTGCTTTTCGGCCGGGGTCAGGCTGGGGATATCGACCGCCTGCTGAACCTGCAAGCGGTGGCTGGCAAACAGCAGCGGACTCAACACCTCGCCCAGAAACTGGTCAACATACTGACTCTCGGCGTTGTGCCACTGGCGCGGGCTGACTATCTGGTCCAGACATAGCATCCCAAAGACCTCGCTATGATGCTCCAGGCGGTGGGCCAGCTTGCTCTGGGTGCCCAGGACGCCCTGCATAAAGGGCCGCAGATTCCTAACGACGGGGTCACACCTCACGTTCAGGCTGACCCCCTGCGGCGAGTTCCACACGATTTGGACTCCGGGGTCACGGTTGGGAAAACTGACCTGCTGCACGCTGGGAATGTCCCGACTAACCCGGAACTCGGCTTGCGGAGTATAGGTTTCAGCCTGCGACGAACTGAAGCCAAGGTCGGCGCGGTCAGCGTGCAGGCGCACCAGCAGATGCTCAAGCGCCAGGACGTGTAGTGTGGCTGGCTCGCTCAGGTAAAACAGCAGGTGCGCGGCCACGTCCAGCATCGGCCGGGGCGTTACGCTGCGCCGGGCGTCCAGAAACTGCCTTTGCCAGGCTGGGAGGTTGTGGAGGGTAAGTTCCATCGGTACGGGGGTGCTCCTGACGCTGCGGGACAACGGGGATGTCTGGTGAAGGGCTTGGCCAAGGTGCCTAGTGGTTTTCCACTATAGAACCTGGGCCGTCCGGAAGCGTACAACAGGGCATCAACAATTCCATATGTTTCGCGCCCCTGCTCAGGCTCTCCTGAGCGCGTTTCTGGAGGTCAACCATGACGGCACCGCAAGAGCTTTCCGCATTGGCTACTCAGTACACCCAGCTTTATATCAACGGCGAGTTTCAGTCTGCCCAGAATGGGGCCACGTTCCAGACCTTCAACCCGGCAACGGGAGAGGTGCTCGCAACCATCAGCGCGGCGGGCGCTGCCGATATAGACCGCGCCGTACACGCCGCCCACGCTCAGTTTGCCGGGGGGGAGTGGAGCAAGATGGACGGGACGCAGCGGGGGAGGCTGCTGTACAAGCTGGCCGACCTGCTGGAGCGCGACCACGAAAAACTGGCCCGGCTGGAGAGCCTGGATAGCGGCAAACCTTACGGTATGGCGTTTTATGCCGACCTACCCAACCTGATGGCAACCTACCGCTATTACGCGGGGCTGGCCGACAAGCTCGAGGGCCGCAGCATTCCTGTGCCGGACATGCAGGGCCGCCCGGTGCTGGCCTATACCGTCCGCGAGCCGCTGGGGGTGATTGCCAGCATCGGGGCTTACAACTTTTCTACCATGTACCTGGGCTGGAAGGCTGCGCCCGCCTTGGCCGCCGGAAACACGGTGGTCTTCAAGCCTGCCGAGGACGCTACCCTGACCAGCCTGCACGTTGCGGCACTGTTCAGCGAGGCCGGGTTTCCGCCGGGCGCGTTCAATATGGTGCCGGGTCTGGGACCAGTGACCGGAGACGCGCTGGTGCGCCATCCGCTGGTAGCCAAGCTCAGCTACACCGGGGGAGGGGCGGTAGGCCGCGTGCTGGCCCGCAGCGCCGCTGAGAATCTCAAACCGCTGACCCTGGAACTGGGCGGCAAGGCTCCGCAGATTGTGCTGGAAGACGCCGACCTGAGCTCTGTCATTCCTACCCTGGCGATGGGCCTGTTTGCCAACCAGGGCCAGATTTGCGCGGCGGGGACGCGGATTGTGGTTCACCGCAGCCTGTATGACGCGGTGTGCGAGGGACTGAGTAGTGCCGCCAAGGCGCAGGTGTTGGGCGACCCGCTGGACATGAGCAGCACTATGGGGCCGCTGACCAACCAGCGCAGCGTCGAGCGGGTGATGAACTTTATCGATCAGGGTAAGGCCGAGGGGGCCAAATTGCTGGCCGGGGGCGAACAGTTGGCGCAACCAGGGTACTTCGTGCAGCCGACCATCTTTGCCGGGGACAACACCATGACGGTAGCGCAAGAAGAAATCTTTGGGCCGGTGGGCATCGTGATTCCCTTTGATAGCGATGATGAAGCCGTGCAAATTGCCAACGACACCAAGTATGGCCTGAATGCCGGAATCTTTACCCGTGACATTTCCCGCGCCAACCTGCTGGCCCGCCGGATACAGACCGGAGCAGTGTGGATTAACGGGTTTGCGCTGATTGACCCACGCCTGCCCTGGGGCGGTGTTAAGGAAAGCGGATACGGGCGCGAGAATGGCGGCTGGAGCGGCATCGAGGACGTGACTCACGAAAAGGTGATTACGGCGCTGCTGTAGCAAGTGCAGGCGTTAGCTAGAGCAGTTCTCCTAATTACGGGCACGTCGGAAAAACACCGCCGCCCCCTTCATTCTACGTCCTGCTCTTTCTTGTTCACTCGTTCCACTCGGCAAAAAGAGGGTAAAAAGAGCACCATCTTTTTGCAAAATGCTCTAGGTGAAAACGGACGGGCGCGGAGTGCCATCTAGAACCCCCCGCCGCCTGTTGCCCTTTAACCCTTAGCCCCTTACAACCCCATAGGAGGCCCCACCATGACCACGTCCACTTCACTCAAACACAACACGCTGGGGCCGTGGCAAATCGTCTTTTTTGTGATTGCGGCGGCGGCCCCACTCACGGCCATGCTGGGCGGCGCAACGGGGGCCATCGCCATCGGCAACGGCGCAGGTACCCCCGGCGCTTATCTGATTGCGGGTCTTATTCTGCTGCTCTTTAGCTTTGGCTACAGCACCATGTCCAAGTACATGACCAGTTCGGGGGCGTTCTACTCGTATATCGCTCACGGGCTGGGACGGCCTCTGGGAGTGGGTTCAGCGCTGCTGGCGGTAGTCTCCTATACCGCCATTCAGCTGGCACTGTACGGCCTGCTGGGCTTTTTTGCCACCGACCTGTTCAAAGCCCACCTGGGGATCACGCTCCCCTGGTTCGTGTATGCCTTAGTGGCCGCCGCGCTGGTGCAGGTGCTGGGGATGCGCGGGGCCGAACTCAACGGGCGCTTTCTGGGCTTTTTTATGGTCGCCGAGTTACTGATCCTGTTGATTTTTGACCTGGCGGTGATGTTACGGGGCGGCGGGCCACAGGGCCTGAGCCTGCAACCCTTCATGCCGGGACTGGTGGTGAGCAAGGGCCTGGGTGTGTCGGTGATGTTTGCGCTGGCGTCCTATGTGGGCTTTGAGGCTACCGCCCTCTACCGCGAGGAAGCCCGCGACCCAGAGCGCACCATTCCCACGGCGACTTATCTGGCGGTGGGCGTCATCACGGTGTTTTATGCACTGAGCAGCTGGGCGGTGGTGGTAGCGCACGGCATCAATGCGGCGGCAGGCGCGGCGGCCAAGGACTCGGCCAACTTCTGGTTTACGGTCAATACCCAGTTTGTCGGGGCGCTGTCGACCGACGTTATGAGCCTGCTACTGGTGACCAGTATTTTTGCCAGCATCTTGGCCTTTCATAACGCCTTGACGCGCTACCTGTACTCGCTGGGCCGCGAAGGACTGCTGTGGGAGGCGCTGTCTCACACCCACCCCATCTACGCCTCGCCGTACAAGGCGGGTTGGCTGCAAACGGTCATGGCACTGGCTGGGCTGCTGCTGTTTATCGTGCTGCGGGCCGACCCCTTTCTGGTGGTCTTTAACTGGATGAGTGCGCTGGCGACCATCGGTATCGTGGGGCTGCAACTGCTGGTATGCGCCGCTATCATCCGCTTTTTTCGGCGTCAGAGCCGAGGCGAAAATATTCTGATGACCCTGGTGTCCCCCGCGCTGGCTTTTGTGGGACTGCTGTACGCGCTGTATCTGGTTATCAGCAACCTGCCGATTCTCAGCGGCACCGACAGCCTGCTGGTGCGCAGTTTCCCGGTATTGCTGCTGCTGGTGCTCCTGATTGGGGTAGGCGGCAGTGCCTGGCTACGTGCCAGCCGCCCCGAACTGTATCAGCGGTTTGGGACGCTGCTGGACGAGGTTTGAGGGAAGCGCTCAGGTCTCAACACTTAGGACTCAGCCAGCTGCCCTCAGTTGACCGCTAAATCATCCCAAGTCTAGCAAAAAAAGGGAGTTCCTCATGACCAATCTGCCAACCAACGCCCCCTCCACTCATCCGCTTGACCCGCTCAGCACGGCTGAAATTCAGCGGGCCAGCGACCTGATTCGGCAGCGTTCTGGGCTGGGCGAGCACCTGCGGGTGGCCCAGTTGCTGCTGCATGAGCCGTCCAAAGACACGGTGCTGAAGTACCAGCCAGGCCAGCCGTTCCAGCGCGAGGCGTTCGGGGTGATTCTAGACAAGAGCAGCGGCGACACCTTCGAGGCGGTTGCCGACCTGCACAGCGGTCAGGTGAGGCTGAAAAAGATAAATGAGCCAGACTCGGAATTCGGCCAGGCCTGCATCCTGATGGAAGAATTTGCCGAGACCGAGCGGATTGTCAAGGAAGACCCCGGCTGGCGGGCAGCCATGCAAAAGCGCGGCCTGAACGACGCCGAGATGGAACTGGTGCAGGTGGATCCTTTCAGTGCCGGGTACTTTGACCTGGAGCATGAGCGCGGCAAGCGAATTGTGCACGCGGTCTGCTACTACCGTGAGGAACTGACCGACAACGGTTACGCCCGGCCCATCGAGGGGGTAGTGGCGCACGTTGACCTAATTGCGGGCAAGGTAGTGCATCTGGTAGACGAACGTGTGGTGCCTATTCCACGCAAAAAGCGCAACTATAACGGGGAGGCCCTGGGAACGCCCCGCAGCGACCTGAAATCACTTAATATCACCCAGCCCGACGGCCCCAGCTTTACGGTAGACGGTTGGCAGGTTCAGTGGCAGAACTGGTCATTCCGGGTGGGCTTTACGCCGCGTGAGGGCCTGGTGCTGCACCAGCTGAGTTATGACGACCACGGCCAGCAGCGCCCCATCATCTACCGCGCCAGCGTGACCGAAATGGTGGTGCCTTACGCCGATCCCACTGCCAACCACTACTGGAAAAGTGCTTTCGACGGCGGCGAGTACGGCCTGGGCAAATGCGCCAACCAACTGGAACTGGGCTGCGACTGCCTTGGTCTAATTCATTATTTTGACATCCCGGCGGCGGATGATTTCGGGCAAGCCTTTGACATGAAAAACGCCGTGTGTATGCATGAGGAAGACTACGGCACCCTTTGGAAACACAACGAGTTCCGCACTGGCATCCACGAGCTGCGCCGCTCACGCCGCCTGGTCATCAGCTTTTTTGCCACGGTCGGCAATTATGATTACGGCTTTTACTGGTATTTGTATCAGGACGGCACCATTCAACTGGAAGCCAAGCTGACTGGCATTATCCAGACCGCAGCTGTCGCGCCCGGCGAGGCGTACCCCTGGGGCGGCATGGTGGATGAGGGGCTGGGCGGGCCAACCCACCAGCACTTTTTTAATGTCCGGCTGCACATGATGGTAGACGGTGAGCAAAACAGCGTGACCGAAACCGAGTTTCATCCTGTCCCGCTGGGTCCCGGTAACCCCTATGGCAACGTCTTTGAAACCCGTTCGCGCACTCTGAAGACCGAGCAGGACAGCGAGGGCGTCGCCGACGGGCGCAGAGGCACCTACTGGAAAATCATCAATCCCAGCGTCGAAAACAGCGTGGGCAACCCAACTGGCTACAAGTTGATTGTCAATCCCTCGCCGCTGATGCTAGCCCACCCCGAAGCGACCGTACAGGCGCGTGGCGGCTTTGCGACCCGGCACATCTGGGTGACGCCCTATACCCCTGGTGAAAAGTTTGCTTCCGGCGATTACCCCAACCAGCACCCCGGCGGCGACGGCCTGCCCAAGTACACCGCTGCTGGCCGCTCCATCGAGAACACCGACCTGGTGGTGTGGCATACCTTCGGGCATACCCACGTCTGCAAGCCCGAAGACTTTCCGATTATGCCGGTGGAGTACGCCGGATTTCTGCTGAAGCCCAACGGTTTTTTCAGTGCCAATGCCGCGATGGACCTGCCCAAAGAGGTCAACCGCCACAGCGTACAAAACGCCGAGCAGGGCGGGGGAGATGAGGTGCCGTGTTGTTCTAAAGCTCAAGGCGAATAACGCTCTGAACGGGGAAGTTGTGGATTCAACCCGAGCAGAGGCGAGAAGGTAAAATAGGGATTCTGCGCTCTGGTGGTACAGGCAGTGCCCTCTTGGTCAGAGCTGTACCCAGAAAGGGGCCTGCCCACTTCCCGACTGCGGGCGGAATTGAGCGGAATCCGTAGTACAAGTAGAGGGTCAACCTGTCAAGTCAGGGCAGTTCCCAGTTCCACCTTCGTCTGAAAGCAGAGTTGGTCTGTTTCTGGACACCACCCTGCTTAAGCCGCTGGTGCGCTAGTTGTTCACCTTCGTCTGGAAGCAGAGGCTGCCTGTTTCTCCTGCCGCTACATTGGTCAGGGTGGTGCTGATGACCGTGGCAGTTCCAGAGTTAGTGGTGGGCTGGGCTGCCCCGCTGCCGCGTGTCAGGCTTAGGACAGCTGTTTGGAGGGTCTGCCCGGCAACCAAGGTGTCACGCAGCGTCAGAGTGTTCAGCGCAATAGCGCTCTGGTTGGTGTAGTTCAGGCAGTATTCCAGGATGTCGCCTGGTTTTGCTGGTACCGAAGTGCCCGCCGCGCTGTTCGTCGTGACATTGCGAACGGTTTTGGTGAGCTTGGCAAAGATATGGTTGGTGGTCAGGCTGGCCGAGGGCGTGCCGTTGTTGGCCAGGAGAGTGTTGGTGCCCACCGTGTAAGCCTTTAGACTGGCCGTGTCGCTCACCTGATTGGGGCCACTGTAGCTGTCGCCATTCGTTGAGTCTCTGACCGGGTCAGGCAGGTCTACCGTCAGGGTGCGGGTCACGCTGCCGTTGGCGGGAAGGTTAAAGCGGGGCCACGTTACCAGACCGCTCGTAGCATTGTAGGTGCCGCTGTTGCTGATGCTAGTCACCTGGGCCGCAGGCAACACAGGACTGAGCTGGTCGGTCAGGTCAACATCCACCGCCGTCGCCGTCGTATTGCTCGCCGTGATGGAATAGGCGACGGCGGTACCAGCCGTGACCACCTGCAACCCGCTTTTGGTGGCATTCACGGTGGTAGTGGGGGGGGCGACAGTCAGGTCATTGGTAAACCTACAGGTAATGTCGTCGCCAAAATTGGGGCTACCGATGGTCACGCTCTTGCCGGTACCGTTGGCGGGTAAAGTGGTTGCTGACGTAGCCGCCGCATTCGTACACGCATATTTAGAAGTGTAGTTGGCGGGGTTAGCGCTGGTTAGCGACTCGGACATCGTGACGCTTGCTGGGCGGCCAGTGGCTGTGGTCAGGGGTGCGGTGTTTGTAGTCGTGTAACTATAGAGTGTGCCAGTCAGCGAGGTCTGCCCTGTCCGGTTGCCAGAGATGTTGCTAACCGTGGTAGACGCGCTTGGTCCACCAGCCTCAGCGACAGTAATGGCCGCGCTGTCGTTGGGATTCAAAAAGCCAGCAAAGGTTTTAGCGACCGTAAATTTCGGTAGGTTAGTTTTAGGGGTGTTGTAGAGCGTGCAGACTGTCATGCCCCCAAAGGAGAAGGCCTTAATCGATATGCTGTTGTCGACTCTGGCCGTGACCGTCGTTTGCGGGGACTTGCCCTGTGGCAGCAGCGGCTTTGTGCATTCCGCCTTTCGCAACACATAACCAGGAGTCGTCTCGGTAATGATGACCTCAGCGGGGTTATCGACCGTGTAAGGCGTGACACCACTGGCATAGGGGGTGTTACTGGTCGGCACCGCGATTGAGAAGTTGGTGGGGGTGGTCAGACCGGTAGCGGTAAAGTCGAAGGTCGCGGGTGCCCCTGTGTCAAGTTCCTTGCGAACACATAAGGTGGTAGGCACTGCGCCGGGCATCCAGATCCGGAAGTCGTCGCCGTAGGAGAATATGTCCGTGTTCACTTGCGGCCCAAACACAATGCGGAACACACCACTGCTGGGAGCGTTGTCGGGCAACTTGATGAAGAAATCTTTGCGGGCTACCCGGTCGTCGTCGTAGGACTTCTGCAAACCGACGATGGCTGTGTTTATGCCTTTGGAAGGGACAGGCAGCGAGGCAACTTCCTGCCCCTGATCGTTGTACAATTTCGCGCCGTTGGCCGGAAAGATATCGACTGTTTCGGTGACGGCAGCGCCCTGTGCCGGGGTCGTGAGCGTCAGATACGTGACTGGCGCACTGGCAGGGCCAAATTGAAAGCTCATGGGTACAGCAAACCCATCTCCAATCCCGTAATTCGACCAGGCCAGGGCCAGATTCAGGTAACGGACATTGCCGAGCGAAATGGCAGAGTTGCTTGTGGCTGTCACGACCTTCGCACCCTCGTACTGGTTAGCGTCGTAGCGCAAGCTGGAAACGGTGGTGCCTGTTACAGCATCATTGAACGAGTCAAAACCAACAGCAATAGCAAGCGGAACACTTGTTGGCGCGCCATTGAGCGTAGCGGCGAGGGTCCAGCCCGAGGTGTTAAATGGAGGCACGGTGGGCGTAATTGGGGCCGTACACGTCGTTTGCGCCCCTGCCCCGCCTGCCAGGGCCAGGGCCAGGGCAACCATCAATATTTTCTTTCTCATTTCTTCACTCCATTCAGGGTTTCATCAAGGGTTAGGTCTAGGCGCACATACGCGCCGGGCCGGGTGTATAGGCCGCCCGTATCGATACCGTCAAAGCCCTGGATGTTATAGCCCAGGTTCAGCCAGGTACCGGGCAGCACGCGGTAGCCTGCCTCGACGCCGTAACCGATCAGCGTGGTGCTGGTCGCGGGTTGCAGCAGGGCGCGGCCCCAGCCGCCCACCTGAATCCGGTCGTTAAAGGCCGCCGTGACCCCGGCGTAGGGCTGCACGGTCAGGCTGTCGCGGTCACCCGTGACGCGCATGTCCGCGCCTGCACGCAGGGCGAGTTGTACGTTCTGGCGTGACAGGGGGCGGTACTCGGCGCTTGCTCCTGCTGTAAGGCTGCTGTCACCGTTTGCCAGGCTGCCGGCCACGTAGCGGGCGTAGCCCAGGCTGTTCAGTTGCCCCGAGCGGTAGGCGTAGCCCAGCGCCAGTTTCTGGCCCTGCCGCGCGCCGAATTCGGCGGTGGCGTCGGCCGCCAGATTCAGGCGGGGGTTCAGGTCGCCGCTGACTCCGCCGCGCAACACGGTGGTCAGCTTGCCGCCCGTGACACTGAAGTCCGTGCCCAGGGTGGCCCGGAAGGTGTCGGCGCGGTAGTCCAGGTCGGCCCCGGCGCTGATGTCCGAGGTGCCGCTGTCCACGTTCCAGAGGTAAGCCCCGCGCAGGCCCAGGCCCAGGCGTTCACTAAGGGGCAGCGTGGTCGAAACGCCGAAGCGGGCGCGGTTTTCATGACCGCTGCCGTTGGCAAGTTCGTACGCGACAATGTAGTTGGTGCGGCCCACGGTGCTGTTTAGCCCGATAACGCCCGTATTGCCCTCGCCCCAGGTGTAGGTGTCGCGCAGCGAGAGACTGACCTGTTCGGTCAGGCGGTAGTCCACCCGGAAGTCGGTGGTGGGCAGCACGGTGCCGCTGACGGGCTGGGTATGCACCAGCTCGGTAGCCACGCGGCCCTGGCGGTAGCCCACGCTGCCGCTGAGACCCAGGCCGCTGCGGGAACCGAAGCCGTAGCGCAGCCCCGCTCCCACAGTGAAGGGCTGAAGGCGGTAGTTTACCTGCGCGCCAACGTAGCCGCTGTCGGTTGTCAGGGCGCGTCCATACGAACCTTCGATTCGCAGGCCCAGGCGCGGCGAGAAGGGCAGGTCGTAACGTCCGTCGGCCTGAAGGCCGTGTGTGCCACGTTCCAGACCCGCGTAGCCCGCGCTCTGGTAGCGCACCGAGAGGTCGCCGCCGCTGGGCTGGTCGCCGTACTCGGGGCGCTTGGCTGGGCGGCCACTCACCGAAGCTGTTGCCAGCACACCCCCCGAGGCCATCACGCGCCCCTTGACCTGAAGTTCGGGCTGTTCGTAGCGGCCCGCCACCCCAAAGGTGGTGGTGCGGTCTACTCGGGCCACCGCCGCGCCCACGCTGTAGGTGCCGCTGCCCACCGTGCCTGTTTTTTCAATCTGGGCACCGTAGGCGACGCGGCGATTGCTGCCGCCATCACGCAGGCGGTAGGACGCCAGAACATACTGCTCGTTCAGGCTGGGGCTGACGCGGTCCAGGCCGCGCACCAGCGTTACCACGCCCGTTTCGGGGTCGAAAGAGTAGTCGATGCCTTCATTCAGCGTGCGGCGGTTGACTTCCTGACCGTCGCTGCCGACTTCAATCAGGGTCAGCAGTTGGCTGCCTATCGCCACGCCGCCCCGCGATAGGCGCAGCAGGCGCGTGCCGTTAGGGGCCAGGCGCTCATCGGTGACGCGCTCGGTGGGCACCAGGGCCACGAACCCCGCCAAGCGCGGGTCGGCTTTGGTGGTCAGGGTCAGCGCGGTCAGGGTTTCGGTCAGCGGCAAGACGGTGATGGGCGCAGCGGTGCGGCGGTACTCGGCCCGGAAACTGGGGTGGTCGTACGACACCGCAATGGGGTCTTGCCCTTGCAGCGGAATAACTTCCTGCGAGGCGTCCCCGTAGTTGACGTTGCGCGAGTTGGTGGGCAGGTTCGCCGTGGTGGTCGGCAGACCGTCCCTGTCGGCAGCGACATACAGTTTGCCCGCGCCGACGACCCCCTCGTAGTAGGCCCGCGCCCGGAAATCCAGGCGGTCGCCCAGGCTGCCGTTGGTGCCCAGGCCCAGGGTGGCACTGACCATACCCACGCCAACGGCGTGACTGTCGGGGCGCACTTCAAAGCTCCGGCGCACCACGCGGTCGTTTTCCACCACGTCCAGTTCCAGCGTGGTGGGGGTCGTCTGTGGACGCAGTTCCACAATGCCCTCGCCCTTGTACAGGGCCAGCTGATAGCCCGCGTCGCCGGGGAAGGCGTCGGGCCGCAGTGGTTCCAGGTTCGTTCTGAGGGTCAGGCGGTCGGGCTGGGTGGCCACGCCCAGCGCGTCGAAGGTGCGAATGCGCAGGCGCAGCGGCGTCACGCCGTCGGCCAGCAGTTGCAGCGGCTCGATGTCGTAGCGGGTGGTCGGCCCGGCCAGTCGTACGCGCACGGTCTGGTCGCCCAGTGTGATGGTGTTCACGCCGGGGTGAATCGGCACGCCGTAGTAGTCCAGGCGCTGCACGCCCCGACCGGGGTCCATGACGGTGCGGCCCACCTGGGTCGCCGGAACCGGCTGGCCGTTGACCACGGGCACGGGCGGCTCACCCAGTGGCCCTTCCACCGAGATGGTAACGCGGTCAAGGCTGGCGTAGTCGGTGCCGTCCAGCGGCAGTTTGATGCGTCCGGCATTTTCCAAGGGCGTTCCGGGCTGGGCCAGCGGCGTGGCCGTCACCCAGTCGCGGTCGTCGACGTGGCCCAGAATAGGCCTAAGTTGCCCGCTGGCCGCCAACACCTGAAGCTGCGCGGCGGGCAGGGCGGCAATGGCCCCTTCTGCGCCCTCCAGAACGAGGCTGAGTTCGCCAATGACCTGCTGATGGTCGGTCCCGACCAGAAGGGGGGCCAGTTGCGCGGGCGTCAGTCGCCAGTAGAGCGTGCCACTGCGCCCGCGCAGCGGGTCGGGCAGAGCCTGGCCGTTCAGTTGGGCGCTGCCAGGCTGGTAGTTCACGCCCTGGGGCAGCGGCTGGGCCAGCAGCAGCGAGTCTGTGCCCAGTTGATCTGTGCTGAGACTAAAGGGCAGAGAGACGCGCTGCTCACTCGCTGCGCTGATCTCTGCCGTCTGAGACGGCAAAAGCGGCGGTGAGACTGGCCGGGTCGTCTGGGCGGACGCCGAGGCGACCAGGGCCAAGGTGGTGAGGAGGGTCAGGCTACGTTTCACAGCATTACTCCTTCCACGCCACAGTGGGCTTGGTCAGCGGGAGAGAAGAGATGGCCGAAGCGGGCAAGTAGCGGTACTCCAGGGTCAGACCCTCTGCGGGCAGGGCGCCGCTCAGGGTGTTTGTCCCAGCGCTTAGGCGTGCTCCTGCGGGCAGGGTGTCGGTCAGCGTGACTTCGCCCAGTAGCCGGGGGCTTTTCAGGCTCAGGCGCACGGCTACTTCTCCGTTGGGAAGCGGGGTCACGGTTTTGGTGAGGGTGGCGGGGCCAACAGGCCAGCTCTGGCGGCGGCCCAAGCTACCTTCGTTGGGGCGCAGCGCGAAGTCGGCGGTGGTTAGGCCCTGGAGATGCAGAGTGCGGGTCGCGGGGCTGCCTTCGGCGCTGGCGTAGGGCACGCTGGCGGGGTCAAGTCGCAGGGCCTGGGTGCCCAACAGGACGTTGCCAAAGTGGTAGCGGCCCCGTGCATCGGTCAGCGAGAGTCGGCCCCCCGCCAGAATGACGCGTGCGCCATTCATGGGCAGGTCGGTCTTTTCGTCAAACACGCCGTTGGCGTTGAGGTCAAGATAAACGCGGCCCAGGATGTCCGAGACAGGCGCAAAGTTAAGCAGTTGCACCTTGATGTTGGCGTAGGCGCGGTTGCTGGCGATGGCCCTGGCCTGTCCACTGGCTCCCCGACCTTGCATGACGACGGTGTTGTTGAGGTCGCCTGTCGCGCCGGGCATCACGCGCAGACCGTACTGCAAGCGGCGCTGGGCACCGACGCCGATGCGGTCAACATTCCAGCGCAGGGTGCCGTCGGGCTGAGCAGTCGGGTCGGGGATGGCCACGCCGTCGAGCAGCGAGGTGCCGGGCACGTACTGAAGGCGCGAGTCCGGCGCATCGTTGACGATGACGCGGGTCAGGGCCGCGCTGGGCGACTTGTTGATGAGGGTCAGCGTGTAGGTCACCACGTCGCCCAGCGTCACGGCGGTAGGGCTGGCTTCCTTCTTGATGGCGGGAGCCGTGTTCCAGACTGCCACACTCACCGCGTTGCTTTCCAGCGGCTGCGGGAAGTCGGTGCTGACCAGCTGGAAGACGTTGCGAAGCTGCTCGTCGTCCACGGCCTTGGCGCTAACGCTGGCGCGAATGGTCAGGGTGCGCGTTTCACCGGGCGCCAGGATGCCGATGTTCCAGGCTACGGTCTGGGCCTCGGGTGCGCCCGTCACCACGCCACCATCCGACGCTGTGACCTTGTCCAGATGGGCAGGCAGCGGGTCAGACACCTGCACGCCCGTCAGTGGCCCGTTGTAGGGGTTGGTCACGCGCAGGGTGTAGGTTAGAACGTCGCCGGAAGTCACGCTCTCACCCAGCTGCCAGGCGGGGTCGCCTTCCTTACTAACGGACTTTTGAAGCTGCGGGAGCCTGGTTTCAATGCGGCCCACCTCGTCGAGGGTGGTGTCTTGCGGGCCGCGCTGAGCGCCGACCGTCACGGTGGCTTTCAGGGGTGCTCCTGCCAGAGCCGCCGTGGGCAGGTAGCACACGCGCACAGGCAAGGTGGCCCTGGCTGCGAGGGCAAAGGGCTGCGCCAGGGCCGCGCCGTCCGCGCCGCGCACCGTGGTCGTCACGCCCGCAGGGACGGTAGCGCTCACGGTGAAGTTGTCCTGCACGTCGCCCGTGTTCTTGACCGTGTGTTCAAAGCAGGTGTCTTGCTCGGCCAGGGCAAAGGGCCGGGTCTGGCGGTCGGCGTCCCCCTGGGCTTCAGGCTGACCAGCCGGGCCAATAGCGACGGCAGGGCGGTACTGCACGCGCAGCGAATCCCTGGCCTGGGCGCTGACTAAACCCGCGACCGCCGTGGCGTTGTTCACGAAGTCCTGATTTTCGGCGGCGGCGCTGGCCTGCACCCGGAAGGTCAGGCGCACCTCGGCGCCCGCAGCCAGGGTGGGCAGGCGCACGCGCAGGCCGGTCACCGCTTGCGCTTCGGTGGCGGCCCAGGTGGTGCCATCGGCGCTGTATTCCAGCGTACCTGCCGTGGTCCGGGCGCTGCCCGCCACGTAGGTCAGGCCCCGCGAAGCTTGCTCGGCCAGCGGGTCAGTCAGCGTGACATCGCGGCCCAGGGCGCCCGTGTTACGCAGCGTGATCGTCACATCGGTCTGCGCGCCGGGCTTCAGGATCTCTGCGCCGAACACCTTGTTCACTTCCAGAACGGGGGGCGGGCTGACCGTTAGCACCGAGACATTGTCGGTGTCGCTCTGCCCGCCCGCGCAGCTCGCCACAAGGTTCACCTGGGCATTGCCCTGGTCGCTGGCCGAGGTCTGGGCCACCAGCCACACCGGGGCCGAGGCGCCCGCCGCCACAGTGGCGCTGCTGATGACCTGGTCACTGCTGTCCAGTTGCCCGTTACCGTTGCTGTCGCCGCGCAGGGTCAGGGTCGGGCGGGCCGTACCGCCTGGCTGCTGGGCGCTTAGGACGTAGGTAAAGGTGTCGCTGCCCGGGTTGCGAATCTGGTACGCAAAGGCTGATCCGGTGCCTTCTCCTGGCAGGACAGACAGGGTGTGGGCCGGAGCCTGGACGCTGCCGTTGGGCGTCACGCTGACCGTACAGACCGGGGCAACCGTGAACGAAACAATGTTCGACACATTTGTAACAGGCCCGGAGGGGATCTGAAGGCTGACCTGAGCCTGGTTGGTGATGCGCAGGCCAGCAGCGGGCGCGGAGGAAGCCGACTGCGCCAGTACAGAGGCGCACAGCAGCAAACTGATAGAGAAACGCTTATTCACAGCGGCACAGCTCCTTGAAAGGCGCGAAAAGGGAACATGGAAAAAATGGGGAGGTCTTTTTTTGGTTAAAGGCTTATGACGCCAGATAAAGAAAGTTAGACACACAAAGACAGCGGGCAAAGCCAAAAAAGAGGGGTTGGAGAAGGGGAAACCCCGCGTTCCCCAACCCTTAAGAGGTTTAGTTCTTGACCTTGACGGTCAGCGTGATGTCGGCCGTGCCGCCGATGGGCAGGCAGTCGGCGCTGTCGATGGTGGTGTCGCCGTTGGTGTTGACACCAATCCACAGGCTGGCGGGGTTGATGCCACCAGCGGGGGCCGTGGCCGACCAGTTCGCACCATTGTCAGTGCTGAAGAGCAGGCTGCCCACGCTGGCCGTTCCCGCCACGCTCTGGTAGGTGGTGTTGGCGAAGATGTTGGTGTTGGTGCCGTCCAGTTCCTTGAAGATGACCTTGCAGGCAGGAACGTTGTAGTTGTTCTTCCCGTTGATGGTGTACACCACAGTGTCACCAGGGGCCGCCGTGGTCTTGTCCACGGTCTTGGTGATGGGGAACAGCGGGTTGGTGGGGTTGCCAGCGGGGGGCGTAGGAGCCGTGACCACGCCCACATTGAACAGGGTGCCGTCTGTATCGGTAGCGGTGGAGTAGGCGCCCGTTGCCACGGCACGCACGGCGTAGCCGGCACGTGCAGGAGCGTTGGCTGGCAGAATCACGCGGGTGGTGAAGGTGACGGTGGTACCAGGGGTCACGGCACCCACGTCCACGGTGCCGTCACCGTTGGTGTCGGTCAGGGCCGTGCCGTTCAGCAGGTACTGCACGGTCGCACCGGCAGGCAGGTCGTTGGTGCCGTCAGTGATGTTGAAGGTGTCGTTGTAGGTCCCGGTGTTCTGCAGGGTGGTCGAGAAGTCGGCGTTAGTGGTGCCCGTGGTGCTGGGGTGGATGGGCTGATCCGAAGCGTCCAGCGTGGCGCCGGTATCCTGCGCGACTACCCGCAGGTCAAGGCCAGGAGTCTTGACGGTGTAGACGGGGCTGGCAATCTGCGCTGCGGAACCAGCGGCCGGGCCACCGGCATTCCCGCTGAAGATGGGCACAGTGACAGCGATAGGCGTCTTGGGCGTGCCCGTGTTGTCCGCACCGGCGTCGGGGTAGGTGACCTGCACAGTGTAGGCGGGCGCCTGCCCGGCGGGCACGTTATTGAACGTCACCGAGCCGTCGGGATTCACGGTCACGGTCGCGCCGGTGATGGGGTTGCCGTTGATGTCCACCGGCACTTCCCCAGTCACGAAGGGGTTGCCCGTTTTGGGGTTGATCAGCGTGGCCGTCGTCCCGGCGGGAGCCGTGGAAGGCACCGTGGCAGGGCCAACAGTAATGTTGTCCGGAACAGTGCTGTTGTTAGGAGCCGTGCCCGTCATGGTCACCACATCGGGGTTGCCGTCGGCGTCAGCCTTGGGGTAAGCGTTCTGGCTGCCATCGGGAGCCACCTGAACGGGCGTACCAGCGCCAGGCAGGGTCGCGCCCCCAGGCACGCTGGGATTGGTGTAGCCAGTAGAGGTCGTTCCTGGACCGGTCGGATTATTGGTGTCAACAGGGGTGATGCCAGGGTTAGTGGAATCGGTAGGAATGGGCGTAACCGTACCAGTGGTGGGGCTGCCGGGCGTCGCCGTGGTCACCGCAGCCACGATGGCTTTGTTTTGGTTGTTGTTATCCACGTTGCCGGTGAAGGTTTCGGTGTACGAGTCACCCGTACCATCGGCGCTGGGGGTGGAGTCGTACGTGGCCGTACCGATCAGGTTCTGACCATAGGTGGCCGGAGTCCCGCCCACCGTGTACGTCTGGGTGACGGTCGCGGTCGCGCCTGGCTGCACGGTCACGGTGGTCGCCGAGAGGGTCACGCCGGTAGGCGCGGTGTCCGTGGTGGTGTTCGCAGAGCTCAGGGCGATCACGAGCGGCGTGTTACCGGTGTTGGTCACGGTGTACGTGAAGGTGGTGTTCGTGCTGGCGGGCACATTGTTCTTGATCAGCGCAGCGTCGCCCGCGTTGGGCGTGATCGTGTAGCTGGGCACCGCCGACACCGTCGTGGTCACGATGTTCGAAACAGAACTAGCGGTGATGGGGGTGGTAGGGGTCGTGCTAGTGGGGTCAAGAACCTCAAAATCCGCCGAGGCCTGGTTGGTAATGGCCGTACCAGCGGTGACAGGTGCACCAAGCGCCATCCCTGTCGAGAGCGAAATTGCGAGGGCCAGCATCTTATTTAACTTCATGTAAAACTCCTTGGTGGCGTGAGCCGACTGGGCAAACCCGGAGAAAGATGGCGGTGAGCAGTGGCTTACTGACCTGATGTTTACTTAACTGTCTCAGGCGCACATCAGGACTTTAATTGTACTCACAACAAAATTTTAATGCAACGTGTTAAGCCACTGCCCCCATTAGGGGTACTTTTCGTCTGCTTAAGCGGCGCAGGGCTACCTCTACCAGACTGGACTGTGCTAATCTACGCACACAACTACCAAGCTTTCCACAAGGCACGGGCACTTCAGTTTGAACTGGGTCCCTGCCGGGTGATGATTGCCTACTCGCCGTGAGCAGACTGGTAAAGCGGCGAAGCAGAGCGGATTAGGGCCGTTTCCCCAAACCTGCGTAACCATAGCTGCAAGCTTCTTACATAGAACTTACTAGGAACTTACTGAATCCGTCATTAGAACTCTCATTTCAGGCGGCGCAGCAGCCCCCTCAGGAGCTTTAATTCTTCGTCGTTCAGATCGGAAAACTGAGTCTTGTGAATCCCAAGCACCAGCGGGAGCGCCTGGTCAATAAGCTGACGCCCTTCGGCGGTCAATGTCAGCAATTTGTGTTTACCCCTGGACTGCCTGTCCATCAGGCCGCGTGCCGTCAGGCGCTTGGCGTGGTACGACATGTTCGTCTCAGTAAACAGCAGGCGCTGGGCGACTTCCTGCTGCGTTGCTCCGTCAAACCTGCGGATCACTGCCAGCAGATCGAATTCGGTCATGGTCAGGTCGAGCGGGGCCAGCTGCGCTTCTACTTCCCTGACCTTTTTGTGGGTGGTGTAGACCATACGCCGCCAGAGCCGGATGGCGGGCTGCCTGAGCGCCTGTTCCACTTCGTTCTCATTCACACTTTACTGTAGGCCAACTTCACATAGTGCTTTGTGCTCATTAATACTTAATACCGACTGCCCATTGAGCCGGGCACTTTTGAATTTAGTTCGGGCCGAGGCCAGTAAGAGGCTATCTGAGGCCCTAACCATGGGAAATGTTTTAGGCTTTAACGGTGGAACGCGCAGCTTACCCTAGCGACCTCACCGATG
>NZ_JAGLBG010000229.1 GCF_018260405.1 Deinococcus sp. | reverse complement strand
CTGCTCCAGCGATTGTGCGCCTGATGAAGAGGGCAGCATGGATACTCCGACGATATGGGCCTCAGACAGCCTCTCAGTATGCCAATCAGCAGGGGTCGACAATCATGCACGAGTTTGGTCATACTTTGGGCCTACGGCATGGTGGATTTGAAGATACTAATTGGAAGCCCAATTACTACTCGATAATGAATTACACCTACCAAATTGCGGGCCTTGACGATACTGCCGACAGGGTTTGGGAGCGTGCTAAACAGCAAAAGTACACCTGTGCTGATTTGACTTACAACGATCCGTGCATGACAACATTCAAGATGGATTACTCATACGGTACGGATACTACTATGGATGAAGGCGCTATCAATGAAAACAACGGTATCGGACGCAGTCTAGCGTGGATTGATTGGAACAACGACGGCTTAAAAACGACTAGTACTAGAGTAGATGTCAATTCTGATGGCATAATTTCTTATGGCAGCTACGCTCTCAAGGATCACAATGACTGGCGAGTGGTTAGTCCGACCTTCGCTTATGTTAACCCTACCAATCAATACTCAGACAGCAATGCTGGATTTGGTGGTGGTCGCCTCGACGTAGCGGCCAATGATATTCAGCCTGTCGTTGCAGAAGAACCATTACATCACGATTGAGAAATTATGGCGAGTTCAAGTTGCTAGCGCACACCTCTGATGTTCCAAGTGTACCTCAGAGGGCGTGCGAAAACCTAACCCCTTTCTGGGTCTGTTGTTCAGTAAATGCTGTACCACAAGCACTTCTTCCAAGGCGGTCTCGGTAAAATCCGTTCCCTTAGGGAAAAATTGTCGCAGTAGCCCATTGGTGTTCTCCACCGAGCCTTTTTCCCAGGAGCTATGAGCGTGGTAAGCGTATGTTTGCGCCCCCCACTGTTGACCGAGTGCCTCGGTCAGGACAAATTCTCGGCCCTGGTCAATCGT
>NZ_JAGLBG010000228.1:712-961 GCF_018260405.1 Deinococcus sp. | reverse complement strand
TTACCCCAGGCAGAACAGTCTCGCCCAGGCGCTCGGTGAACTGGGTCGCATCGAGCGCACGCTGTTCACGCTGGAATGGTTGAGCAGCCCGGCGCTGCGCCGCCGGGTCTACCAGGGGTTGAATAAGGGGGAAGCGTTGCACTCGCTATCCAAAGCAGTTGCCATTCACCGGCACGGTGAAATTCGTGACCGCTCACATGAAGCGCAAAACCTGCGAGCCAACGGCATTCAGTTGCTGGTGGCGATGAT
>NZ_JAGLBG010000228.1:0-702 GCF_018260405.1 Deinococcus sp. | reverse complement strand
GGAACTCCTGCCATATCTGTCGCCGCTGGGTTGGGAACACATTGCCCTCACGGGAGACTACTCCTGGAGCATGATTTCTGAATCCGACCCAGAAACTACTGTTCCAGCGCGATGATTTTCCTTAGCGTAGGATTTTGCGCGAATCGTGTAGTCAGGCCGCTATGGGCGGACCAAAAAATTCACTCAGACGAAAGGCTATATCCAGACTCGCGGTGTATGTCCCGCGCTCCAGATAACCGATTGTCTGAGTGTTTACGCCTATGGCCTCGGCCAGTTCTCGCCGGGTTAGTCCTCGCTCGGCCCTCAAGACCTTGAGGCGGTTGTGAATTGTGGCGACTGGGGGGCGCATCAGTAGTCCATGCCCCTCTGCCGCTGCACCTGTTTTTCCTGCGCGGCGCTGGGCGTCGGGGTGGCCGTCACCTTGACCGTATCCCCGGCGCTGCTGCCTTTGGGTAAATCCTGGGGGTGGCCCACAACGAAGTCACCTGTTGAGCGCATGACAAACTGCTTGCTGTCCTTGAGGTGCAAGGTTCCGGCGTAGTCCTGGCCCGGTGTGGTGGTGGTGAGGTACACCTGCTGCACCTGCTCACCGTGCCGCTCGTGCATGGCGTCAAAGCCGCGCTGCAACATGCGGGCGCGGTCTGGGTCGGTGATTTCCTGAAACAGTCGGCGCATGGTCTCTTTGTCGCCCTGGCTGGCGTC
>NZ_JAGLBG010000227.1 GCF_018260405.1 Deinococcus sp. | reverse complement strand
AACGACCTGGGCGGCCTGGTCTTTAGTCAGCGGGTGCTGCACGCCCTGATCGACGAAAAAGGCATGATGCGCGAGGAAGCCTACACCCTAGTGCAGCGGAGTGCCCTCCAGAGCTGGGAAACCGGCGAGGGCCTGCGCGACCTGCTGAGGGCCGACCCCGCCAACCCCCTGAGCGACGCGGAACTGGACGCGGCCTTCGATTTGCAGTGGTATCTGCGCCACGTCGACACGATCTATGCTCGCCTGGGCCTCTGAGCCGCCCGGCCCTGTTCCCGCAGCATGTCCCCGTTGCAGGAACGCCCCTGCGCCCGGCCCCCGCTTCGCGTTATTGTGGGGCGTAAAACCAATTCCTACGGAGGTAACACTATGACGACGAAACAACCCGTTCGCGTGGCCGTAACTGGCGCTGCCGGACAGATCGGCTACAGTCTGCTTTTCCGCATCGCCGCTGGCGACATGCTGGGGGCCGACCAGCCCGTGATCCTGCAACTGCTCGAAATCACCCCCGCGCTCAAGGCCCTGAGCGGCGTGGTCATGGAGCTGCGCGACTGCGCCTTCCCGCTGCTGGCCGACGTGATTACCAGCGACGACCCGATGGTGGCCTTCAAAGACGCCGACTACGCCCTGCTGGTGGGCGCCATGCCCCGCAAGGCCGGTATGGAACGCGGCGACCTGCTCGGAGCCAACGGCGGCATCTTCAAGCCCCAGGGCGAGGCGCTCAACAAGGTCGCCAAGCGTGACGTCAAGGTGCTGGTCGTGGGCAACCCCGCCAATACCAACGCCCTGATCGCCCAGCAGAACGCGCCCGACCTCGACCCCAAGTGCTTCACGGCCATGGTGCGTCTGGACCACAACCGCGCCATCTCGCAGCTGGCCGAGAAGACCGGCAAGCCCGTGAGCAGCATCAAGAACCTGACCATCTGGGGCAACCACTCCTCGACCCAGTACCCCGACCTCTCGCA
>NZ_JAGLBG010000226.1 GCF_018260405.1 Deinococcus sp. | reverse complement strand
TGCGCCGAGGAGCGCGAGATTCGATAGGCTGTCTTCGGGAATCGCCCCCGCGTGCCCTGTCTCGCAGGCCGGTACGGCCTGCCGAATACTTCAGGGAACAACGTCTGATACGACAGAAAACCGTCCGTGAACAGAACCAATCCATGAGGATCAGAGAGGCGTTCTTTGGCCTGAACGAGCAATAACCGCGTCAGAGTGGCCGTGCGCTCGCCGACTTCGCCCTGGATCAGGAACTTACTGCTGGGATCAATAACGGTCGCGTCCCACGCGGGCTCTTTCTTGCAGCCGACAAATCCGTAGCGCTCGTCTGCCTGAATGCTCGTGACCTGCAGGTCACGAGCATTCAGGTCGTGGAGGTGCTGTGCGTGGGTTCCGGCGGTGCGGACGATCCGCGCAACCGTGGTGCGGTGACAGCCGACCAGTTGGGCTGTCGTGACGAAGCTGTTGCCGTGGGTAACGTGATTGACGACGGCGTCGACGGTGTCCTGGGAGCAGCGTGCGTTCCAGTAGGGCGTGCCTTTGAGTTCACTGAATTCAGTGCCGCACGTGGTGCATTTGAGGAGTCGTCGGTGGTGAGGCCCGTATCTTCTGCGGAGCTTGATGTTGCCCTGCTGAGCGCGGTGTTGGGCTGGACAGGCGGGGTTCTGACAGACGAAACTTTCGAGTGGGAGCTCTTTTGACACGTCCGGGGATAGGCCCCGGACGCTCCCATTTCAGTGGTGTCGGGCATAGTTCCAGCCAACTACCCCAATTGCCGTTGAGTGCGATTTTGCAACACAGTTTTGCAAGGCAAAAAGCACGTTATCAGCGACAGTATAAATTTGTTGCGTAAACGCTCGTTTTCGCAATGATTTAGCGAAGAAGTGTGCCTAGACGAATAAAACACCCTAGTAGGCCCGCCAGAGAAAATGTGTTCTACGTCACTAGGGTAATTTTTCGGCTCAACTCTCACGTCACCCCGTG
>NZ_JAGLBG010000225.1 GCF_018260405.1 Deinococcus sp. | reverse complement strand
TCCTTATCCGGCTCAGAAATTTTTACTGCGACTCACACAATACATCTGCTTGGTCAGCTTTTGATGAGCTATAGTGGCTCAACTGGGTTTTTGCCTCCACCACGGCAAAAAGAAAGAAGTGGGCCACCACGCCCACTTTCTCCCCAGAACTCTCCTCTAGCACGAGGTATTTTTTGTTTACCCCACCCACACAAGAGGGGGTGAAGGCATCATATCACCCCCCCGGCTCCTCAAAAGTGAAAGCGAGCTACAGGCCGAGCTAATCGCCCGCGCCCCGGTCTGGGCCTTGTGTGGAGATGCCCCACATGAAGCCGCCCGCGAGACTTCGCGTAGGCCCGCAGAGTACGCACTAGCACAGCGTTTTTGCCAACTCAACCCACGCGGCAGGGTGGGGAACATCGTGCTTGACCTTGACCACGAGGCCGGGTGTATCTGGCCGGATGCCCCGCAGCCGACCTACACCGTCATCAACCCCCAGAGCGGCCACCAGCAACCGGGCTACCTGCTGGCCGACCCGGTGGCGGTAGGCGGCAAGGCGCTACAAGCCCCGTTAAGGTACTTGCAAGATATCCGCAAGGGTCTAACCCGCGAATTGTCTGGCGACCCCTCTTACGGCGGTCTGGTGAGCCGGGGGCCGTATCATCCCGACCACATCACCCGGCTAGTATCGGGCCGCATCTGGACTTTGGGCGATTTGCTGCGGGAACTGCCCCCCATGCCAGGGCTGAGCCGGAGGGCGGCCACCATCGCCGCCGAGGACGCAGACCGCGAGGGCCGGAACTGCGCGGCGTTTGAGGCGCTGCGCCGCGAGGCGTACCGCCTGCACGACCAGGGCGTGAGCGGGGCGGCACTGGTGCGCCAGGTGCAACACCAGGCCGAGGCCCTGAACCGGGACACTTTGGCCTGACCTGAGAATCGGAACCAAAACCTGCGCTAAGGGAATATTCCTGTTGTAATTCTTGTTATCACAGGATTTT
>NZ_JAGLBG010000224.1:705-1001 GCF_018260405.1 Deinococcus sp. | reverse complement strand
AGCCGGGGGTCACCCCGCACATCGGTAGCGCCCCGGCAAAAGCCTGCGGATACTTTTCAACCATAGCGACGGTGATATTGCCGCCCATAGACACACCCACTATGTAGTTGCGCTTGCTGCCTGCTTTACCCAGCAGATCGCGCAGGGCTTTGTTGGCGTCTATCCCTTCACGCACCGCGTAACCGACCTTGGCATAAGCCGTGTTGGCGACGGCAAAACCCTGTGCGTAGGCGGCAGTCATCAGTCCCCAGCCCTCATCCTTGGTGGGGTCGGGGGTAGCCTCCTGCACCCCAGCC
>NZ_JAGLBG010000224.1:0-695 GCF_018260405.1 Deinococcus sp. | reverse complement strand
TTTTATGGTAATTCTGGGCCTTTTAGTGGACTTGATGAGTTATTTTAATGACATCCTTCAGTTTTAGAGAAGGACGTTGAGCAAAGATGCTGATCTCAGAATGAGGGGATGAACCAGAAGATAAGGCGTGCTGGATAGCTTTATTTTGATGTATCTGATTAGCGGCCTTTGTTAGAGCATTTTGCAAAAAGATGGTGCTCTTTTTCACTCGTTCCACTCGGTAAAAAGAAAGAGCAGTTCTCCGAATCATGGGCACGTCGGAAAAACACCGCCGCCCCCTTCATTCTACGTCCTGCTCTAAGGCTTCAATTCTTGAATTCGTCGTCTGAGCCGAAAAAGAAATATGGAAATACTTTTATGCAGCATTTCGGAGGTATTTTTATTGTCTGTGGGACGCAACTTGCTAGTTTACTGACGGGTCAATATCCGCTCATCAGATACCCCCGCAGCTCTGCGACTCCAGGCCGCGAAATCCGTTGCGGACTCCAGTACGGCCTCACAATCAGGGCAACAGAGGTAAGCCCAGCTCCTTCAGAAACTCGTTGTGTTCCCTGGCGGCCTTCTGAATCCGCGTTTCAATAGCTGTCAGGTCTCCGTACACCCGATCCAGGTCTATTTCGTCCTCGGCCTGGTCGGTGCTGACATAGCGGGTAATGTTCAGGTTGTAGCCGTTCTCGCGGATTTCATCCATGCTG
>NZ_JAGLBG010000223.1 GCF_018260405.1 Deinococcus sp. | reverse complement strand
AATTCCGCCACCCGAGCAACCGGATGTCTGAGAGGCGAAAACAATAGTAGGGACGCCGCCCGTGCTTGTCAACCCTTGTGACTTGATTTGCCGCTGTGACGTGTTATGCTGGCGTTTGCCGCCGCGCCGGTGGGGACTTCCCTGGCTTGCGCGAAGCGGGACTTTTAATCAAGAGAGGCTACAAACATGATCGACAAGAAACAGGTAATTACCGATAACGCCAAGGGCGCCACCGATACCGGCAGCACCGCCGTACAGGTCGCGCTGCTCAGCGCCCGCATCAACAACCTGGCCGCGCACCTGGCGACCAACAAGAAAGACAAGGCGGGTCAGCGCGGCCTTCAGCTGCTCAACGGCCAGCGCCGCCGCCTGCTGAAGTACCTCGAACGCACCAACTACGATGAGTACATCGCCCTGACCGATAAGCTCAAGATTCGCCGCGGCCAGCGCATCGTTCGCTAAGCCCAGCCGCCTGTTCAGGTCGCCTGCCCAACCGGGTCGGCGGCCTTTTTGCTTGGGCTGCTGCGCTTACAATCGTGCCTATGCAACTTATCGCGGTATGTACCGGGCAAGCTCGCCTGTTCGCTAACAAGACAGGACAGACGGGCATCGACAAACGCGCCGTTCCAGGTCAGGTCAAGATCGGGCCGCTGGGTCTCGAAGGGGATCAGGTCATGGACCGCAAGCACCACGGCGGGCCGGATCAGGCGGTGTACATCTATACCCGTCCCGACTACGCCTACTGGGAAGGGCAGCTGGGCCGCCCACTCAGGAACGGGGAATTCGGAGAAAATCTGGTGTTCTCGGGTCTAGAGTCGGCGGCGGTAGGCATCGGCCAGCGCATTCAGGTCGGGCCAGTGGTGCTGGAGGCGACCATGTCGCGGATTCCCTGCGGCACCTTCTCCCAGCACATGAACGACCCGCACTTTGCCCGCAAGTTCCGTGACGCCCGCCGCCCAGGGATTTACGCCCGCGTGATCGAGCCGGGTGAAGTGCAGGCCGGTGACGAGGTGCGGCTGCTGGGTGAGCTGCCCGCTGGTACGCCCACTATTCTCGACAC
>NZ_JAGLBG010000222.1 GCF_018260405.1 Deinococcus sp. | reverse complement strand
CGGCCCGTTGCATGACGCCCAGTACGGTGGTCGCGCCCATTCCCGTCAGGCTGGCGCTCTGAACCTCGCCGGGGGCCAGCGGCGCAAAGCCGTTGCCCAGGCGCACGTCGATCTGTGCCCCGAGGCCCGCACGCGCCACGTTCTGCTGCGCCCGGGCAAAAGGCGCGGCATTGACCTCGACCACCACCACCCGCCGGACACGCCCCGAGCGCACCAGTTCAAGCGGCAGGTAGGCGTGGTCGGAGCCTATATCGGCGTGGGACTCGGCGCGGATCAGGCGTAGAACTGCGTCCAGGCGGGCGTCAAGTGTGGGGGGCATCAGCCAGCCGAAACCTGGGTTCGGTCGTCGGCGGGAGCATGACTCTGCCGGTTCAGAATGACGCTGTAAAAGCCCAGCGAGAAAATGATGGAGGCCAGCGCCAAGCCGTAGATTAGAATATCGCTGCCGCCTTTCCACTCCAACGCTACCGAAAAGAAGTTGACCGCCAGCGCCGTAATCACGATGCCGATCAGTTTCTGCTTGAGGTCCTCAAAAGAACGGATATGCAGCCACGACGGTACGTTCTGAAGCTTTCCGACAAACAGGGCCTGCATTCCCAGACTGATGATAAGCAGGGCCAGACCGACCAGCAGCATATCGGCCTGCTCGACGGCGGCGATCATCAGGTGCTTGGCGGTGTCCTCACCACTCAGGTGCGACATTGCCTGCACAACGGTGTGATACGCCTGCACAATGGCCGCGACAAACAGCGTCACGCTGAACGCCAGCGCACTAAGCACGCCGAGTTCGACCACGAAACGGGTCAACCCGAAGACCTTACCCACCGTCCAAGAGGGGCGTCCCTGGTGCGGTGGCAGCTGTGCAGGTTCCAGACCCTTCATCCCTTCAGGATAATACGGACTCCGATTCAATCCCCCAACATGGCTGATCTGGACTCCAGTTGAGCGGCTTGGCAAAGCTTTCAACCCGAGTTCGTCTCAGATTTAGGAAAAACTACGCATTTAGAGGCTGTCTGAGGCCCTAACCATGGGAAATGTTTTAGGCTTTAACGGTGGAACGCGCAGCTTACCCTAGCGA
>NZ_JAGLBG010000221.1 GCF_018260405.1 Deinococcus sp. | reverse complement strand
GCCCTCCCAGGACACCGCCTATAAACTTACTGCGATTTACTATCTAATTCCCCCAATTTACGCGCTGAGCAGTTACGTTCAGGGGATTATCCATTAAAATACTTCTTGTGAAGATAACGCTCACAGCCAAACTGAAGTTGCGGCATACCCCGGAGCAGAAACAAGCTCTGGATGCCGTCACTTTGGCTTACCGTGATGCGCTTAACTTTGCCTCTGAAGTCGCCCATAAAGAAGGGAAACTTTCGGCAGGGATGCGTCTTCAGAAACTGGTGTATGAGGATTTGCGGGAGAAGTTTGGCCTGCCTTCCCAAATGGCGTGTAATGCTCCCCGTCAGGTTGCTAGTAGCTACAAGGTTCAGTGGACAAAGTTTCGTCAGAACCAAGCGGCCCGTGAGAAGGGATACACCAAGCGTCGTTACAAGGGGCTGGACAATCCATGCAAGTTTGTCAGTCGCACCCTGACCTACAACTTTGGACGTGACTACTCTTGGAAGAAAGGCCAGCAAGTCAGTGTGCAAACACTGGAAGGCCGTCAAGTGATGGAATATGACGGCTATTCTAAGCACCTTGAGTACATTGCACAGGGTTGTGAAGTTGGAGCGGCGAAGCTCTACTACCAGAAGTCCAAGAAGCAGTATTACCTCTTGGTATCGCTGGAAGTAGAAATGGCTGACCCTCAGCCAGAAGACCATAAGCGAGTTGTCGGGGTGGATGTAGGCCAGCGGTATCACGCCGTTGTCTCTGACACCCAAGGCAACTCTTTCTTCCAAAGCGGTAAGCAGGCCCGCCAACGGAAAGACCACTTTTGCCGCCTGCGTCGCAATTTGCAGCGTAAAGACACCCGTTCCGCTACCAGAAAACTTATTCAGGTTAGCGGGAGGGAGAGACGGTTTATCGCTGATTGGAACCACAAGCTGAGTCTTCGTATTCTTCGCCGTTTCCCCAATGCTTTCATCGGGCTTGAGGATTTGACGAATATCCGTGACCGTACTGAGGGGCGCGCTAACCCCAAGGTTACGCAAAAAGCACGCGCCAATAAACGCCGCAGAAGCCAGTGGAGCTTTGCTGAACTGCAAACCTTCCTTGT
>NZ_JAGLBG010000220.1 GCF_018260405.1 Deinococcus sp. | reverse complement strand
TTCGTCGGGGGTTCGGAGGGTCCAGACGTGACGAAAGCCTTCCTTGCCCAGGCCCCGGCTGGTGCGGCGCAGTTCGGCCACCTGCCGACCAATCACCGCCGGTTCAAAGTCGCGGTCGGGGCGGGCGGCGTGGCGGGCTTGCAGCACACCACGGGGCAAATCGAGCACGATGGCGACGGGCAGCACGTCATGGGCACGCGCCAGATCGACCAGGCGGCGGCGGTCGTCGGGCCTGACCGAAGTGGCGTCGATCACCGTCAGGCGGCCCCGGCTCAGGCGTTTGGCCGCCACGTAGAACAGGGTTTCAAAGGCGTCTGTGGTGGCTTCCAGACTGTTCTCGTCATCGCTGACCAGCGCCCGGAAAGCGTCGCTGCCAAGCACCTCGCTGGGGAGAAAGTGCCGCGCTGCGAAGGTGCTTTTGCCCGCCGACGACGCCCCGATCAACGCGACCAGGGCCAGTTCGGGCAGCCTGATCTGGGGAGAGGCAGGGTCGGGAACGGCGAATGGTGTGGTCATCCTGCGCTGATCGTCTCACATTGCCCCGCCAGCAGGTATCCGCCAAACGCCTGAGCGTCTATCCGGAAGGTGCTGAGTACTACAGACTGCGCTCCATTGCGCCACAGCCGGGAAGGCGGAGTCGTTCAATCCAGGCGGACTTGCCAAGCTGCTTGCAAGGCGGATTCGGGCGCTTTTCCCGGAAACGCGGAAACTATAACCGGAGGCCTTAGCGCTTACCTGTGGGGGGCGGGACAGGGCGGTACACGCCCTCTGCGTCGGTCAGGGGCTGTGGCGCGGCGGCACACACGACCCGGTTTTTTCCGGCATGTTTGGCGCCGTACATGGCCTCGTCGGCGGCCTTGAGCGTCCGGGTCAGGTTATCCAGCGGCGGGGCCACCCCGATGCTGACCGTCACGGGCACCGTGGGACTGATGGGGCTGGGCAATTGCTCGATCCCCGCGCGAATCTGCTCAGCGACCAGTACGGCGGCAGAGAACTCCGGCGCGAACAGCATCACCACAAATTCTTCTCCGCCCCAGCGCCCGACCTGTCCGGCCTCTCCGACGACTTCCTGGATTCGCTGCGCCACGCTGAGCAGCACCTGAT
>NZ_JAGLBG010000021.1 GCF_018260405.1 Deinococcus sp. | reverse complement strand
ATGGCCCGCCACGAAATTCCTGATGCCCAGTTCCTCGGCCACCTGCGCGATGCCGGATTTGACGCTGCCCACGTCGGTCACCAGCGCTGCCGGATTCAGAAAGGGGGCCAGCTCACGCGCCAATGGTGCCTGCGCCCGCATCGGGGCGGCCAGCACTACCAGATCGGCCCCACGCAGCCATTCGCCGGGAGAAGTGCGGATTTCGTCTACCACCCCCAGCGCCTCGGCCTCCCGCAAAACCTCGATGCTTGCGTCGTAGCCGATGACGCGCCGGGCTAAGGAGCGCTGCCGCAACCCCAGCGCCAGGCTGCCCCCAATCAGCCCCACTCCGGCCACCACAGCGGTGTCGAAGAGGGGTACAGGGGGGGCGGGCAAAGCAGCAGCGGTCATGATGCCGAGGCTAGCACGCGGTATTTGGGCCACTGACGCAGCTTGTGCAGCCGAGTTTGGCTGTGTTTACTCAGATTTCGCTCAATTCAGCCCGCAGTCGGGAAGGCACCAGCTGCGCCTCCGTACCGCGAAATCCGCATCTTTTCGTAGCCCAGATTACTCGTAGCCCAGTTCACGCAGGGCTTCTTCGTCTTCACGCCAGCCGGGAATAACAATGACTTCCAGACCCAGGTAGACCTTGTGGTTCAGGAACACTTCGAGCTGCTTGCGGGCCGCCTGCCCGATCTCACGCAGCTGTTTACCGCCCGCGCCGATAACCATGCCCTTGTGGGCATTCTTCTCGACCACAATTTCACCTTCGATGCGCTGTAGGCCGTCCTCACGCTCGGTCCAGCTGTTCACGCGGGTCGCCACCGCGTAAGGCAGCTCGTCGCGCAGCTTCTTCATGGCCTCCTCGCGGATAATCTCGGCAGCCCACATCTCGCGGCTCTGGTCGCTGGCGCTGCCCAGCGGGAAAAAGAAGGGGTTCTCGGGCAGCACTTCCAGCAGCTGCTCGCGCAGGGTCGCCACAGCGTTCACGTTATTTTGCGCCGAGAGCATCGTCTGACTGAATTCCTGGGCACGGCCTTCGAGCAGCGCCGCGTAAAGCCGCATGGCCTCGTCGGGGTACTTGGCGGCGTCAGTCTTGTTGCCGACCAGAAACAGCGGCTTGGGCAGGTCACGAATCTGGTGGGCCACCAGTTTGTCCTCGTCGGTGGGCGGGTGGCGCAGGTCCACGACCCAGACCACGGCGTCCACATCGGCCAGAGCGTTGTGGACTTCATTGTTCATATACTTGCCCAGCGCGTCCTTGGGCTTGTGGATACCCGGCGTGTCGATAAACACGATCTGGCGGTCACCGCTGGTCGAAATACCGCGAACGCCCCGGCGGGTGGTCTGGGGCCGGTGGCTGGTCGGCGCGACCTTGGTGCCCAGAAAACTGTTGAGCAGCGTGCTTTTGCCGACGTTTGGCTTGCCTACGATGGCAACGAAGCCGGAGTACGTTTGTGCTTGGTCAGGTGCAGTCATCGCGGCTATTCTCTCACGCGCTGGGTGCCCCGTTGCCAGCGGTAAAGAAAATTGGTGGAACATCCAGTTCAGAATAGAGCCATATCCTCTGAATCTGCCGTCTCATGGCGCTGGCTTGAAAATGAAGTCGGGTTGGATGGTCCCGGCGACCTGCACCGTGCCCTGCTGCGGTACGCGGGGATTGCGGGGGCCGACACCCTGACGGGCGCAGCAACGCGCCGAAGCCGAACTCAACCGCCTGGCGCAGGCCGGAGCACTTCAAAAAGTCGGCCCGGACTGGCTGCTGCCCGCCGACTGTGTAAAGCAGATTTTGGTGTTACGTGCCGATCTGGAGAAGGCTGGCCCAGCGCAAGCGGCTCTGGCAGAGACGCCAGAGGCATAGCAAAAATCCCCACCACTTGGATGGGGACTTTCTCTTTGGTTGCAGGGACAGGATTTGAACCTGCGACCTCCGGGTTATGAGCCCGACGAGCTACCAGACTGCTCTACCCTGCGTTACCGTATGTTCTTTTGCGACTGGTCGGCGTGGCCTTCTCTCGCGCTCAAAAATAGTAGCTCGGGACAGGCATTCTGTCAACACCTGTAGGGGGCTATCACGCTGGAACGTACTGGAAGCCGCGCAGCAAGGTATCGTGAGGGCATGACCGACTTTACACGCGTTCAGGTGCCCCTCAATCCTTCTACATCCACTCCTCGGCACCAGGCGGCGGCTCCGGGGAGGGTGCGGCTAGCTGTCGTGACGATCAGCGACACGCGCACCTCCGAAAGCGACAGTAGCGGCAACTACCTGAAGTCGGAAGTTCTGGCCAGCGGCCATGAGCTGGTCGAGCACGTCATCGTCCAGGACGACGCCATCGAGATTCGCGCCCTGCTGACACGGCTGCTGCGCGAAGCCGACATCATTTTGACCAGTGGGGGCACCGGCCTAACCGGGCGCGACGTGACTATTCCGGTGGTCGAGTCGCTGTTCGTCAAGCCCCTGCCGGGGTTCGGCGAAGTGTTCCGGATGCTGTCGTATGCCCAGGTGCGCGGCGCGGCCATGCTGTCGCGGGCCACCGGGGGGCTGACTCGCGGGGCACTGATCTTTGCCATGCCAGGCAGCCTGAACGCCGTGCAGACCGCGTGGGAAGGCATTTTGAAGGACGAGGTGGGCCACCTGGTCTTCGAGGTAGCAAGGCACGGCCAGCCGAAGACCGGCCAGATTGGGGTCGCGCCGCTTACGCCGTCTCCTGGTCTGGTCGGGGCAGAGGCTGAGAACGGCGCAGCGACGCCGCACGGGGACGAGGCCAGTGCGGCAGCGGCGCGTCTTACGCCCAATCATGTGAATCAGGGAGCGGCGGCTGGTATCGGGCGGCACGCGGCGTCTGCAACTGATGCGGCGGCTTCTTTGCCTGATAGTCCGTTCGGAAGGCGTTAATTTTGGACCTGCTGCTTCCCTTTGCCCATACGCAGGCCACCGGACTGTTCGTTTTGACCACGCTGCTGCCCGCAGCCTACTGGCTGCTGCGGGTATTCCGGGAAGCGGAGCAGCGGCACGTTCCCGCCGTCGCGTGGTGGGCCGCGCCGGGGTGGGTCACGCTGCTGTTTGCCGGAATCCTGGCCCAGCCGACCTTTTTTGCGCTGGGTGCAGCGGCCCTGCTGCTGGCCGAGTTCTGGCCCGCCGCCTACAAGCCTGCGGCGCTGCGTCCCCCGGCGCTCTGGGCGGCGTTCGGGACTGTGCTGGGGCTGGCGCTGCTGCTGGTGACCCTCTTGCAGTGGTTGGCCACACCGGAACCGGTCGCGCTGGCGGCGGGGCTGGCGGCCTCTCTAGCGGGGCTGGCGGGCCTGCTGTCCAGTCTGGGCTGGCGGCCTGAGGCGGCGCGGCCCCAGCAGGCGCAGCACTGGGCCAGACTTGCCCGCGTTAGCGTACCCGAGCGGCCCGATCTGAGCCTAACCCTGACTAACAACGGCGCACAGCTCCGGGCAGAGCTTCAGAACGTGTCTCAGCACACCCTGCAACTGGCGGGCTGGTCCCCGGTGCGGATCAACCCGGTCAATGCGTGGCTCCCCTTTAAAAACAGCGCGGGGCAGCGCGTCAATACGCTGCGGATGGGTGAAAGCACCTTTTTGCCACTGGACGAATATGACCGTGGCCTGCGGGTCTGGTATGTGTGGGCCGATCACCAGGACCAGCCGCTGCTGTTCCGGGCCGACTGGCAGCCCCCGCAGCGTGACCGGGTTCTAAACTGAGCGCTTAAACTGAGGGCGGGCCGAGCCATAGGCCACAAGTGTCGATTCTCAGAAAAAATAAGCGGAGGCACGCTAGATTTGCCCCTGCACTGCGTTGCTATCTGTTTCGCTTCTATCTGTTTCCAGAGGCTCGCCCAGCCTTTTCACTCTATTTGTTTTGCAGGAGTCGCCATGAAAAAAGTCCTCTTGACCGCCGCGCTGCTGGGCCTTTCGACCGCCAGCGCACAGAAGACCCAGCTCGAATTCTGGACCATCAGTCTCGCGCCCCTGTTCAACGACGAGATGAACCGTCTGGTGACCGAGTTCGAGAAGGAAAACCCGAACATAGACCTCAAGTGGGTAGATGTGCCTGCCAACGCCATCGAGCAAAAGCTGCTGGCCTCGGTGGCCTCGGGCCGCCCGCCCGCCGCCGTGAACCTCAGCAGCGACATGGTCGTCAAGCTCAACGAGCAGGGCGCCCTAGAACCGCTGCCCCTGACCGACGCGCAGAAAAAGCTGTACTTCCCGAACACGCTGGCGACCTTCACCGACGGCGGCAAAGTGCTGGCGCTGCCCTGGTACTGGTCGCCCAAAGTGGTGGCCTACAACACCGACATCTTCAAGAAGGCGGGCCTGGATCCGGCCAAGCCGCCGCGCACTATCCAGACCCTGATGGCCGCCGCCAAGCAGATCAAGGACAAGACCGGCCTGTACGGTTTCGTGCCCAACATCGACGGCATCAGCTTTCTGCACCTGTTTCAGGAAGCCGGGCTGCCAGTCATCAAGGGGGGGCAGGCGGTGTTTAATAGCCCCGAACACATCAGGCTGGTGCAGCAGTACGTGGATCTGTACAAAAAGGGGTATATCCCCGAAGACACCATGCGCCGGGGCTATACGGGCGCGACCGAACTGTACTCGTCGGGCAAGCTGGGCATGTTGATGACCGGGCCGCAGTTTTTGCTGCGCGTGCAAAACGACAACCCGGCGGTCTACAACCTGACCAAAGTCACGCCGTACCCGATCAATGTGGCAGGCAACGTCATTCACACCGGACTGATGGGCTTTGCCGTGCCCAAAGGCGTACGCGACAAGGCGGCGGCCAACAAGCTGGCCCTGTTCCTGACCAACGACGCCAATCAGCTGGCGTTCAGTAAGGTCACCAAAACCACCTTTCCCACCACCGTCAGGGCCAGCAGCGACCCGTTTTTCCGTCAGGGCGGGACCGACGCGGTGGCGCAGGGCCGCGCCGTTGCCTCTGGAGAGTTGAAAAAAGCCAAGGATCTGGTGCTGGTCTACCCAGACGCAGGCAAACTGAACAAGGTCTTCAAGGACAACATCGAGTCGGCAATGTCCGGGCAAAAGACCGTCAAGGCCGCGCTGGACGACACCGTCAAAGCCTGGAACGCCAGCCTGTAAGACGCACGGGGCTGGGTTGTCAAGAAAATAGACGGCAGTGGGTGTCATACGGATTCCGCTAAATTCCGCCACAGTCGCAAAATCGCCGTCTGTGGCTCCATACCGCGAAACCCGTATGCTGTTCCTACTCACATACGCTCGGATTGATTCAGAACTGCACCGAATCAATCGGAATCCGTATAAAGCTTACTTTGTGCAGGGCCGGGGGCACTGGCTTCCGGTCTTTTTGTGTGCTTGCGCCGCAGCGCTCATCTCCTGGTCAGCCGGGTGGGCCAGGATAAGGGGCAATGAGACGCCTGCCGTATCCCCTCGTGGCCGCCCTGATGCTTGGTTCGGCCAGCGCCGCGCCGGTTCAGTTCGTGCCTGTAGCCCAGGCCCGCGCCCAGTTGCCGTTTTCGGCCCCAGTGCCGCAGCCGAAAGCGGCGCAGTATCCGGCGGGAACATTGCCGCTCGCGGGCCTGAGCCTCTCATACGGACTCGGGTTGAGCGGTTCTGCAAATCTTTCAAGCCCAGCGGAGCAAGCAGGCGAGAAACGGGTTCCAGGCGCGGAGTTAGCCACCCAGCGCAGTGGCGAATTGTCAACGAAACAGACGGAGGCCGTATCGGTGAGCAGCCCAGCACTCGAACTGAACTGGGCGGTGCGCGACCTGAAAGCCGAGTGGAAGACGCGGCTGGGCCTGGAATTGCCGGTGGCGGCGGGCGGCATAGCGGGCAAAATCGTGATCGGCACCGTCGCTGACCCGGCGCTGGCCGCCCGGATCAAGGCGGCTGGCCTAAGTGCCTCGGGGCCGGAAGGCTACGCGCTGCTGGTGGACGCTTCCGGGGCCTATGTGGTCGGGGCCGACGCACGCGGCGCCTACGAGGGAGCGCAGACACTGCGGCAACTGCTGACGCCCGCCGGGCTGCGCTTTGCCCGCATCAGCGACGCCCCGGC
The DNA here is from genome assembly GCF_018260405.1 of Deinococcus sp. GTDB lineage: Bacteria > Deinococcota > Deinococci > Deinococcales > Deinococcaceae > Deinococcus. Next base: position 26,065 of record NZ_JAGLBG010000021.1, on the reverse strand, counting down.
CCTGGAACAGCGCGTCGCCATGATTTACCTTGACCAGTACAGCCAAGGGGTCAACGACAAACTGATCCCCCTGCTCGCCGAATTAAAGTACAACGCCGTTCTCATTATGAGCGACTATGTGCAGTGGGACGCGGCCAAAGCGGGCGGCTGGGCGCACCCCGGCGGCGCGACCAAAGCCGAGGCGCGGCGCGTGGCGAATTTGGTTCGCAGCTACGGCCTAGAACCCATCCCGCTCATCGAAACGCCCGGTCACGCGACCTGGATGTTTTACGGCGGGAAGAACCTTGACCTGCGCCAGGACCCTGACAGCCAGAATCCTTACGCCTACGACACGCTGAACCCTGAAACGTACAGCCGGGTTGTCTTTCCGGTGCTCAAGGAAGCCGCTGAGACGTTCGGGGCCACAACCATTCACATCGGCCACGACGAGGTGCGTAACCGTGACCGCTTTCCGGCACAGGCGAACGGCAAGGCGCTGGGCTACGCAAAGCTTATTACCGACGACATCGTCAAGATTCACGATTACCTGAAGACCCTGAACGTAAGCACCATGATCTGGCACGACGCGGCTTTTGCCGACGCGGTGGCCGGCACCGTGCCCACCGCGCTGCCCAAGGACATTACGGTGGCCTACTGGAACTACGACCCGGGCACCGATTTCCCGATGCTGGGCCAGATCAAGGCCGCCGGATTCCCCACCCTGGGCGCGAGCTGGGCCGACGTAGGCAGCGCCGAGGGGCAGGCGCAGGCCGCGGCCAGAGCCGGAATCAACGGCATGATCCAGACGCGCTGGACGGGCTATTTCGGCAATCCGAGCATCTGGGACGGGGCCGCTGAGCAGGGCGTGGCGTATGTGCGGGCGGCCAATGCTTTCTGGAATCCGGCTGCCGCGCCGCTAAGGAATGCCGACTTGCTCTACCGCGACCTGTACCAGCCGTTGCCGTATGCGTCAGCCTCCGGCGTAAGCGCCGATCTGACTCCGCTGGTTACCCGCAGCCTCACCGACGACCGCAACCAGGGCTGGATTCTTAAGGGGCCGGACATCGACCTGCGGAACCTCAAAACGGGGGTGCAGCGTTTTGGGGCCTACACCTTTAACGTGTCTGGCGCGGTCATGCTGCGCGGCAGCCGGGACGCGGCCAAAGCCCTGCCGACGCAGGCGACCATCGAGATCGGGCGAAAGGCCGACGCCATCGCCTTTTTGCATACGACCGGCTGGCCCAGCGCAACCAACCGCGAAAACATCGGTCATTACGACATGGCCTACACCGACGGCACGCACGTTACGCAGCCTCTTGAATATGGGCGTCATATCCGCGCCTGGACCGACACAGTCACTTCAAGCATGGTCGCCGCGCCGGGCTGGACAGGGCAGACGCGTGACGGGCTGGACGTGAATGTGCCCATTCTGGAATGGGTGAATCCAAAGCCGGGGGTGGCGATTAAGAGTGTGACCTTGGTAAGCGAGGGGAAGAATGCGAATCCGGCATTGATTGGGCTAACGCTGATCGGGGGGAAATGAGGGTGGTTTAGGAGCAGCCTTCATAAGGTTTGGGCATGGGGTTTGGGCATAACGTCTAGAGCGGAACACCCGTGACCTTAGTCATGCGAGGAAGGCCCCATTATGAGTGCCGCTTTGCCTAAGGGGAGCACCGCCCGCAGCTTTGCCAGTTGCTTGCCGCACGCTCGCCCGCGCACAGTTGCCCACGCACTCCACTTCCGGCCAGAGCCGCGCACCGGGGCAAGTCGGCGTGTTCCAGAGCCAAATGCTCTAGGCTGCCCGCGTGAGCAAGCCCGTTAAAACCCCTTCCAAGACCGCCCCCAGAAAATACACCTCCAAATTGCCCTCGGTGATCCTCAAGACTTCTGCCGTGCGCCGGATCGCCGGGCGCTATCCATTCGGGCACAGCGGGGATATTGAGGACGCGGCCCCCGGCCTGGCCCCCGGTGAGGTCGTAGACGTGCGAGACGAGGGCGGGCGGCTGGTTGGGCGCGGGTACTTCAACGAGCAGGGCGCGACCCCGCTGCGGATGCTGAACTGGGACGGCGGCGAAATCGACCAGAAATTCTACCGTCAGCGTATCCGGGCGGCGCTGGAACGGCGCAGGGGCCGCATGACCGGCACCAACGCCATACGGGTGCTGCACGCCGAGGCTGACGGGCTGCCGGGCGTGGTAGCCGATCAGTTCGGCGACGTGCTGAGTGTGCAGTTTCGCAACGCGGGCGTCGAGCGGCACCGTGAAATGATTCTGAAGGCGCTGCGGGAAGAAACAGGAGCCACCTGCGCGTTCGAGCGCAGCGACACAGGCGAGCGGCGCAAGGAAGGTCTTGAACTGGTGTCGGGCGTCCTATGGGGCACTCTTCCGGAGCGCGTGGAGTTTTTCGAAGACGATCTGAACCTCCACTTTGCCCCGATGGACGCTCAGAAGACTGGCTTTTTCCTTGACCAGCGCGACAACCGGCGCCTGATGCGCTCGCTGGTGCAGCCCGGCGAGGCTTTCCTGGACGTGTACAGCTACACGGGGGGCTTCTCGCTGCACGCGGCCAAAGCTGGGGCACAGAGCACCGCCATCGACAAGGACCAGGTTGCGCTGAGCGTGCTGGAGCAGGAGGCGGCGGCCAACGGCGTGCGAGTCAGCCTGCGCTGGGGCGACGCGCTAGAGCAGCTCGCGGCGCTGGAAAAAGACCGGCGGCAGTTCGGGGCTATCGTGCTCGACCCCCCGACCCTCGCCAAGCGTAAAGACGATATTCCGCGTGCCAAGCGTATTTTCACCGACGGGGCCGAGTCTGCCCTGCGGATGCTGACGCCCGGCGGCCACCTGCTTATTTCGACTTGTGCCCACTACATCCGCGTGGATGACCTGCTCGACGCGGCGCGGGTCGCGGCTGGCGCGGCGGAAGCGGCCGCAGAAGTCATTGCCGTGACTTACCAGCCCGCCGATCACCCGCACCTGCTGAGCGTGCCGGAAAGCCTGTACCTCAAGAGCATCTTGCTACGCAAGGAGTAATGGCGCAGGTGCTGAGGTTGGCTTTATCCGGCACGGCAGGGCCACAAGCGGTCAAGCTGTTTTTCCGAACGAAGCATTCCCAGGTTCACCTAGGCGGCTGCTGGGCACAGTTGCGGTCACCTGGGAAAATAACCCAGATGACGTACACGTCCCCGAGCCACCCCCTTTAGCGTGTCCCTTTGGTCGGGGTTCCAACAGCTCCCTATACGAGCTTTTTTGGGAAACTTTAGCTGGCGCGGCGGGACGACAAGACGCGCATAACCACCGGAATGACGCTCAGGAGCATCACGACAGCCACGATCAACAGAATGTAATGGTCCAGATTAGGAATCTTCTGCCCCACGTAATAAGCCAGTGCGGGCAGCCCAGCCCCCCAAAGAACCGCGCCAATGACGCTGTAAAGCGCGTACAGCGAGAAGTTCATATTGCTGACACCCGCCAGCGTTGGAACCACGGCCCGCACGAACGGAATGAAACGGGCCAACATGACCGACTTGGGGCCTTCCTTGGCAAAGAATTCTTCGGCCTGAAGGCGGTACTCGGGCTTGAACAGTCTTGAATTCTGGCGGCTGAAAATCGCCGGGCCAAAGCGCTTGCCCAGAAAGTACCCCACGAGGCTGCCCAGAATGGCCCCGGCGACCACCGCGCCGATCACACCCGGCAGGCTGAGATGGTACTTGTTGGTCTGGCTGGCTGCGGCCATGCCCGCCACGATCAACAGGCTGTCGCCGGGCAGCGCGGCCCCGACCAGCAGCCCTGTTTCCGCAAAAACAACGAGGAAAATGCCCAGATACGAGGCGCCGAGAATAGCCTGAGTCAACTGCTCCATTACTTCAGCTTAGCGGTTCCGGGGCTGGGCGCGTCCACCAGAAGTTGCAGAGGCTCAAAGGGGTAACATAGAGGTGTTCCCAGCGTTATAGAAATCCAAACTAGCTCTTACTTTGCGTGTGGCCTCTCAGTTAACGCGCAGCCTCTACTGTTGGGCACGGGTGGCGGTCTGGTTCCCGGCGGCGTCGACCACCAGAACATCGGCATAAACGCCGGTGGTCTCGGCATAGAACTCGACCCGTTTGCCGGGATTGATGTTCAGGCGATTGCCATCAACGATGACCTGCGCGACAGAAACATTGTCGGTCGCCAGCCCGGAAATCCGAATGGTCTTTCCGGCACGTTGAAAGTTCTTGATGCTGATCTGCGGCTTGACCGAGTCCACGCTGAGGCTCAGGGTCTGTTTGCTGTCGTGCCCAGCCGCGTCGAAGGCGTGGATGACGTACTCGCCCGCGCTGCCCGCAATCTGGGCCTGAAATTGGAAATTGGCGATTTTACGGCTGCCCGGCTGAAGCGCAATGGTCTTGCCGTCCACGGTAATTCTGGTGACTCCCACGTCGTCGAGAGCATAGCCCTTAACCAGGGGATGCCGGGTCTGACTGACTCCGCCGTCGCTGGGGCTGCTGATGACGATTCGGGGCGCAAAAGTATCTTTGGTGCGTGAACAGCCGCTTAACAAACCGGCAAGCAGCAGGGCACAGAGTGGGGCGGCGGGGCGCATATCTGGGGAGTATACCGACCTGCCCTGGGCCTGGGCTGTGGCGGGCGGTCTACCTTGGATCCCCTCTAGGCCTGGCCTGCCCACCATTTGGCCCGGCTGTACGTGGCCTGGCGGTGCATGGCCTAACGGTGCGCGGCCTGGCTGGGCACGGCGCACCCGCAACTGACGCGGCGCGACTAGAATGTTGGGCGTGAGTAGTGTTCCGGCCACCATCTCCCCTTCTGCCCCCCTGCTTCCAGACGGCACGCGTGACGTGCTGCCCGACGAGTGGAGCCAGCGCGAGTATGTGCGCTGGTCGCTCTCGGAGCTGTTCCGTGCCTGGGGGTACCAGGGCGTCGAGCTGCCTGCCCTCGAGTACGCCAGCGCGGCGCACCCGCTAGACAGCCGCGCCTTCAAACTGATCGATACAGGCGGACAGGTGCTGGCCCTGCGAAGCGAATTTACGACCGCGCTGGGGCGACTGGTCGCCACACGCTACCCAGCTGGCCCCTTTCCGCTGCGGCTGCAATACGGCGGGCAGCTGTGGCTGCGGGCGCAGACCAGTGAACTGGGTCGCCTGCGCGAATTTACCCAGGTCGGGGCCGAACTGATCGGCGTGGCGACGGTTCAGAGCGACATCGAACTGCTGGCACTGGCCCGCGCCGCTCTGGACAGGGTGGGCGTGAAGGCCGATCTGGAAGTCGGATTTCCGGGATTCGTGGACGCGGTGCTCGAAGACGCCGGGCTGTCGGGAGCCGCCCGCGACGCCCTGCACGACGCCATCGACCGCAAGAGCGGCGCAGACATCGACCTGGCCGCCACCACCTATGGCCTGAGCAGCGAGGTTACGGGCGTTCTTCACCGTCTGACCGACCTGTACGGCGGGAACGAGGTGCTGGACGAAGCCGGGCGCATGGCCCAGGGCACACGGGCCAGGGCTGCCGTGTCCCACCTGCGGGCGGTGGCGCAGGGCGGCGATCTGACGCTGCTGTTTGATCTGGGCGTCAGCCGCCGCTACGGGTATTACACTGGCATGACTTTCCGCGCCTATGTCGACGGCCTGAATCAGCCCGTGCTGGGGGGCGGACGCTACCAGCTGGCGAATGGGCTGCCCGGTGCGGGCTTCGCCATGGGCCTGGAGCGGCTAGTGCGTGCGCTACCGCCCGGCTTGCCCCCCCACCCCGAAACGGTGCTGGCGCTCGACCTCCCGGCCCTGCACGCGGCGCAACAGGCCGGACTGCGGGCCGAACTGGCCTGGACCGATAACCGGCTGGAACTGAAAACCTATAGCGCCCTGCGCGGCATCCGGCGCTGGGTACAGGGCCGCGAACTGACCGAGGTGCAGGCATGAGTTCGCAGCCTGAACGCTCGGCCAACCACCTGACTCTGGCGCTACCCAAAGGCCGCATTCTGGAAGACGCCATTTCTCTGCTGTCGCGGGCCGGGTTGCCCATTACCATGCCGGAAGCGTCGCGGGCGCTGCGCCACGAGTTTCCAGGCGTGACGGTGCTGGAACTGCGCAATCAGGATGTGCCAGTTTACGTGGACCTCGGCGTGGCCGACGCGGGCATTGTCGGCAAGGACGTGCTGATCGAATCGGGCCGGGCCGTCTACGAACCCGTTGACCTGCGCTTTGCCCCCTGTCACCTGTCGCTGATCCGCGAAGTCGGCGCGTCCGGGCCGATTCACCGGGTCGGCACCAAGTACCCGCACGTGGCGCGGCAGTACCTCGCCGAAAAGGGTATTCCTGCCGAGATCGTCAAACTTAACGGTAACATCGAACTCGCCACGTTGACCGGGCTGGCCGACGCCGTGATCGACCTCGTGCAGACCGGCGGCACGCTGCGGGCCAACAACCTTCAGGAAGTGGACGTGCTGTTCTATTCCTCTGCCCGCTTGATCGTGAACCGGGCGGCCCTGAAACTGCGGCGTGAGCGGCTGCGGCCCCTGATCGCCCGGCTACGGGAACTGGTTCGCGAGGAGTCGTAACCCCCGATCTGGTCAGGCCTCACCTCAGAGCAGTTGACCAAAAAAAGTTGCCTTGTGGCCCTCTTTACCGGGCGGCTTTGCAGGCCCCTCTGTGCTTCGCAGCTTGACAACCCCCGCAAGGCACAAGGGCCAACAGCGTCAAACATTCTCCCCAGGAGTTCGGAACCTTTTGTCTTTCTGCCAAGACAGTGCCCCTAAGCACGAGGTTTTTGGTTCCTCCACCCCTGCTGAGAACTGGTACAGTTCGCACCGCGAAAGGGTAGACGGACTGCCGCGCCATTGCGCCACAGTCGGGAAGGCCGCCGCCTGCGGCTCCACACCGCCCAGTCCGTCTATTGTTCCTCCTGGCGCCTGCCCGGAGTGATTCGGGCTTGAGCGGAATCAACCGGCCGTCCGTATTAGGGCTTGCAGAGCGCGAAACGACGGCGAGGGGGAGGTAACACACATGGCGTCCCAGAGGAATGAACGCTTGGTGGACAGCAAAACCCAGGGGCAGCTTTCCTGTCCAGTACTCCTCTCAAAATTGCACCCCGGCCAATCTAAAGGTTAACTCCGACCTCGCTATCACGAAGGGCAGATGCCGGAGGATACACTTGAGCCATGTTGCCTCCTCTCATCAAACAGGTGCTGGACAATTTTAATTTTGACGTCGATCCTCAGCGCAGCCGGGAAGAAAATGCTGAAGAGGTCATCAAAAGTGCGGCTGTCCTGACTGGTGCCGTTGCCGTCGAACCGATTCCTTTTGCCGACATTCTAGTCATCACACCCATTCAGGTCAAAATGGTTCTGCACATCGGAAAAATCTACGGTTTCGACTTCTCCATGGAACGCGCAACCGAAATCGCGAGAGAACTGGGGGCGACCGTGGCTTACGGTATCGCGGCGCGGCAGGTTATGCGCGGCATCGCCAAAATGGCCCTTCCTGTCATTGGCGGCCTGATTACGGCCCCAGCCGTGTACGGTTGGACCTTTGCGCTGGGCCGCCTGGCACAGAATTACTTCGAGCGCAAACGTGATGGCCTGCCGTTCGATAAGGCAGACAAGAGCCGGGTGATTCAGGAGGCCAAGACCCAGGCCCACCGGGTACTTCCAAGTGCTCAGGATTTTACCGACCTGGCCAGCGAGCTACGCCGCCGCGCCGAGGAGAAAGCCAAGAACGCGGGCGATTCCAACACCCAGAACTGAATTCCAGAGCCGCAAACACCGCCGGGACCCTACTTCGGCGGTGTTTTGTTGCTGCCAGCAAACCTGAATAGACTTCTTGCAAAACTTTCTACCCGATCACAGTGAGCAGCAGAGCGACAGGTTCCGGGCGTGAAGCTGGCAAACCAGCGTCCTGACAGGTGGTCAACGAAACAGACGGCAAGCCGTATTAAGTGGCTGGTACGGACAGGGCGTCCATCACGGCGCGGGTAAAGGTCGCCGTGTCGGCCTGACCGCCCAGATCCCGGGTCGGGTGCGACCTCAGCGCCAGCGAAACAGCGTGGTCTACCCGGTCAGCAGCGTCGTTCCGGTGCAGGCTATGGCGCAGCAGCATCCCTACGCTCATGATCGCGGCTGCGGGGTTGGCGATTGCCTTTCCGGCAATGTCAGGGGCGCTGCCGTGAATCGGCTCGTACAGGCCCGGTCCGTCGCCCAGCGAGGCACTGGGCATCAGCCCCAGGCTGCCCGGAATCACGGCGGCAAGGTCACTGAGAATGTCCCCGAACAGGTTCTCGGTCACGATCACGTCATAGCGGCTGGGGTTCGACACGATCAGCATGGCTACGCTGTCGACGTATTCATGGTTCAGCTGCACGCCGGGGTACTGGCGGTCATGCAGCGCCTGCACGTCGCGCCGCCACAGTTCGGAGACTTCCAGCACGTTGGCCTTGTCTACACTGGTCAGGCGGCCCCCGCGCTGCTGCGCCGACTCGAAGGCGACCCGGGCCACGCGCTCGACCTCGGGGGTGGTGTACCGCATGGTGTTGTAGGCGCTGCTCCCCTCGATCTTGCGGTCCTGATCGAAGTAGACGCCGCCCAGCAGCTCGCGCACGATCAGGATATCCACGCCACGGGCCAGTTCAGCCTTCAGCGGCGAGAGGTGCTCCAGCCCCGGCTGCACGCGCACCGGGCGCAGGTTGGCGTAGCAGCCCAGCGCCTGGCGCAGCGCCAGCAGGCCGGATTCCGGGCGCAGCTTGCGCTCCAGCTTGTTCCAGTCGCTGTCCTGTGCGCCGCCCACCGTACCCAGCAGCACGGCGTCGGCGTCTTTCAGCGCGGCGCGGGTCGAGTCGGGAAAAGGCTGGCCCTCGCGGTCGTAAGCGATACCGCCGATCAGGTGCTCTTCGGTGGTCACGTCGGGGGCGACTTCGCGCAGAACCTGCACGGCGGCAGCGGTCACTTCGGGGCCGATCCCGTCGCCGGGCAGAGTGATGATTTTAGGCATGGGTTATCTCCTGAGAACAAAAGAGGTCGAAAATGAGCTGGAACAGCAGCTGTTCAGACCTGCAAATTGGGCGGCGTCAATCTGAGCGGCGTCGCCCAGCCTATAAAGCGCCGCTGACATCTGAAATTCCCGGATCAGCCGAGCAGGTGGCAGCGTACTGCCCGCCATTCGACCGAGAAAGTTTGAGACCAGGTAACTGAGCTACCACCGCAGACGGCCCGGAACTTTGCCGGGATTCTCGGCCGTGGGATACCCCAGTCGAATGAAATTGACCAGACTCCGGTGCCACCACAGTAAGAAAGTGACCCCCGCCAGCACCAGCGCCAGCCCCTGCACGGGACCGAGCCAGCGCTGCACCGAGTGATACACACTGCCGTAAGCGCCTGGGGGCATACCAGTTTCAGCGGCGGTTGCGCGGCCCAGCACTGTGAAGCAGTAACCCTGAACCAGCAGGTGGGCACCCGCCAGAGCCACGTTCAACCAGATGAGCCGCTGTGCCCAGCGCAGGCGTTCCTGGTTGGGCAACAGCAGATTCACGAAGAGTGGCCGGGGTGTCCGTGTCCTGCCTGGGTGCTGTGGGCGTCGAGCTGCTCAGCTTCGACGGCGGCCTGGTCGTGCTCCTTCATGTATTCCAGCCAGCCGCCCGCCTTCTGCACGTCCAGCGCGAACTGCGGCACCGGCACGAAGGTCAGGCTCTGGCCGGTGCGGTTGTTGGTGATGGTGCCCGCCACGAGGTCCAAATTGGCGTCGTCGCCGTCTTGAAAGGCTTCCACGATGCCGTCACATTCCAGGGCCAGAAAGCCGTTGTTGATGCTGTTGCGGTAATAGATTCGGGCAAAGTTGGGGGCGATCACGGCACTGACGCCCGCGCCGCGCAGCGCCCAGACGGCGTGCTCCCGGCTAGAACCGCAGCCGAAATCCGCCCCGGCCACCACGAGGTCGCCGGGCTTGACGCGCTTGACAAAGTCCTTGTCGTAATCTTGCATTGCAAACTTGGCAAGTTCGGCCTCGTCGTAGGTGGTCAGGTGGCGAGCGGGGATGATTTCGTCGGTGTTGATGTGGTCGCGGGCAAAAACGTGAACTCGGGTCATGGCTCCTCCGGAGGCTTGTGGCCTGTAGTGTGTGGCGCGTAGAAAAATCGGGATAGGACAAAAACTAGGGCTTGGCCTTCTATTGATGACGCGGTTACGTCGGCTTAACATGACGAGCTTTCGCAACAGCGCCGAACCCTCTCCTTTCCCAGTAATACGTACTTCTGATGATTTCCGCTTCGCGCGGTTAATCTAAAAATTAATTTCGGTGTACTTAGAGCAGTTCTCCGAATGATGGGCACGTCGAAAAAACACCGCCGCCCCCTTCATTCTACGTCCTGCACTTTCTTGTTCACTCGTTCCACTCGGCAAAAAGATGGTCAAAAGAGCACCATCTTTTTGCAAAATGCTCTAGTTGGCGTCGTCCTTTAAGCCAAGAGAGGGCCTAGAACATTTAACACGGATTGCGCTCAATTCCGCCGCAGTGGGGAAGCGGGCAGGCCACTTTATGGATGCCGTTTTGGTCAAAAGGACACTGCCTGTACCGCCTTGCCGCGAAATTCGTATTTTCCTCGCCTCCGCTCGAATTGAATCCAAAACGGCCCGGTTCAATAGGCAGTCCGTATAAGTGCGCGCTGTTGACGACACCGACCTAGCGCACCAGCTGTAACCTCCACGGGCCACAAGCCACGCGCTACAAGGCTTATTCCGCTGGTTTGAACTGGGCAAGTGCCAGCAAAAGCTCCTGGGGCACCTCCTCGTCGTACAGGTCGCGCCAGTGTTCGCCGTCGAAAGTCACTTCAGATTCGATAAAGGTCTGGGCCAGCGGGTCGGGGTTACTGATCGCGTCCTTGGGCACGTCGAGGCGCACGGCGACAGGCACGGGAATGTCGGCTTCTGCCTCATCCTCGTCGGCGTTGAAAGTATCGAGCAGCATCTTGCGGGTCCAGGCGGCCCACTGCTCGGGGGTTCCAGCTCCGGTAGCGGCTTGCAGATCGGCCCGCACGCGCCCGGCGTCTTCGGCGTCAATCTCGCCGTCTTCCCACTCGACACTGCCGTCGGCCTTCACGGTCACCTGCACGGTTTCCATATTGAGGATATTGGCAAAGGCGCTCATCAAGTCGTCTTCCTGCGGCTCGGCCTCAGGGTCGTCGTAACTGAGCCAGGTTTCGCCGTCGATGGAATAGGTCGCGCCTACCAGCGGGTAGACCTCCACGTTGCGGCGAGTGGTAAACACGCTGCGAGTCGGGTTTTGCAGCGGTGCGGGTTGGCGCAACTCGAAGAAGGTGCGGCGCATGAGGGGCACTTCGCCCGAGTCGTCGGCCCGGTCACTCATCATCTCCTGGTGCAGCTCGACCCATTCTTCCGGAGTCGCGCCGTGCCACTCGCGGGCCACGTCTTCCAGGGCTTCGAGGGTGCCTTCGGGCGGGTCGGGTTCCACGTCTATGCGCCCTTCGGCGTACTGCTCCACCCGGAACTGCCCCAGCAGCTCGCCTTGCAGCTCGAAAGCCGGGTGGGTTACCAACAGGTCCATGAGGCGCTGCACGTCCCGGATGGCCGGGAAGGACTCCCACTTCTGGCCGTCGACCGAATGCTTTTGCTGCCGCAGGCGAATCACGCCGCCGTCAAAGGCAATCGCCACGCCTTCTACGTCGGTGAGGGTTTTGCCCATTACGATTTCGCCCGACACACGGCGTAGCGGCGGCACCGGGATGTCCGCAACCTGCTCGGCGGTGTGTAGCACGCCCGGAACGCGGCCCGAAAGCACCAGCGCCGTGCGGTATTCACTGGCCCAGGCGTCGCCCGTGAGCTGGGTCTTTTCGAGCGCCTCGGTCAGGGTGCGTTGCAGCGCCTTGTCGTCGGGGGCACGAACCAGCGTGACGTGGCCGTCGTCCGTCAGGTCGGCCTCGAAGGGATACACGGTGGGCATCAGGCCCAATTGTTTGCGTCGTTTAGCTTCACCCATGATGTGTCCAGTATTTCATTTGTCGTCCTTTTCTTCTGGCCTGCTCCCGCCTGGACGGTCAGGGTCTAGGCTGTCATGGTCTGGGCCGTCGTCATCTGGGCCTTCATCATCTGGGCCGTCGTCCAGCAGGAAATCAGGGGCCAAGTTGTGCCAGGTTTCACCGTCGAGCGTCACGGCGCTAGGGGCATAGGACTGATCCAGCATATCCGGAGCCGCGTCCAGCAAAGCCTTCATTACCTGCATCCGCACGGCCCGTGGTGGTGTGTTGTGGCCTTCAGGCAGCAGTTCGGCGGTGTGAGCTGCCCAGAGTTCCGGCTGCCCCGCACCGGTGGCCGCCAGGATGCTCTGGCGCAGCGCCCCAGCCTGGGCCTCGGGCAACTCCGATTCGGGCCAGTCGAGGGTGCCGTCGGCGTAAACCGTGACCGTCAAAGTTTGCATATCGAACAGCTGAGAGAGCAGGCCAAAGGAGGCCCCACCGTCGTCTTCGCTGCTGTCCTGGCCGAATAGAGTAGCCAGCGCCGCCTGCTGGTCGGGGGCCGTCAGTTCGCCGGTAGCTGGTGGCAAGGCGATGTCTACCGCCTGATATTTACTCCACTTTTTACCGTCACGGGAATATTCTAGCGGGGCCAGCGGCCAGAACTCGACCCCAAACTGACGAATAAACGGAGGCTCGGAAGGCGAAAACAGCGGAGCCAGCTTACGCATCTCGAAAGAAACGCGCTTGGCTTCGGGCAGCGCCCCAGAATCGCCGCCAAACTGCTCGTGGCGGGTTGTCCAGGCGTCGCCCGCGCCGTTGAACAGCTGAACCACATGCTCGGTCAGTTCCAGCAGGTCTTCCGGTGGGTCAGGTTCGATGTCGATACGGCCCTCGCGCCATTGCAGGGTCACGAAGCGGCCAATAGGCTCGCCGGGCAGCACGAAAGCGGGATGACGGTTTTCCTCGTTCAGATCGGAAAATTCAGGAACAGGCCGCCACTGTTCGCCGTCGTCGGAGACTTCTAGGCTGTCGAGGCGCAGCTGATCGCCCGTAAGATCACCGCGCAGCCGCCGCCAGTGCGGAACCGGAATGGCCCGCACCTGTTCCAGCGTACTGACCGGTTCCGTGGCCGCCCCGGAAAGCAGATAGGCCGTGCGGTAGCTACTGTCCCAGGCGTCGGCGAAAGGCTGGGTCTGCACAAGGGCGTTGACCACCGCCTGCGCCGCCTGTTCGTCGCCCGGCACGAGACTGGAAATGTGGAGGTGGCCGTCCGATTCGAGTCTAATCTCGAAACGGATGCCGGGGGGGGGTTGGAAGTGAATGTTGGTCATTGGGGTTATGGTAAGTGGTCAAGAAGGGCTTGTGGCGTGTAGCGAGTGGAAAAAGTGGATGTGGACGGTTTTTTTCACTGACCACTACTGACTTACGGCGTTATTCCCGCGCGAGCAGCAGGCCGCCGAAGCCCAGCATGACGGTGCCGCCCACGCGGTCAATGGTTTTGCGCGCCCGCAAATAGGCGTTTTGAACCGGCGCGGTCGATAGCCCGAAAGCCACCAGGGTGAACCACAACACGCCGAGGCCAAACACGATCAGCCACGCGCCCAGCTTGAGGCCCGGCGTGGCCCCTGCGCCCAGCAAGCTGGAAAACACGCTGCCAAAAAACACAGCGGCCTTGGGGTTCGAAATGTTGGTCAGAAAACCAGTGCGTAGGGCGGCCAAGTCGCTCATGGGCAGGGCGACCGGGTGGCCCTCGCCGCCTTCTTGTAAGCTGGAGCGCCAGAGGTTAACGCCCATCCAGAGCAGGTACAGCCCGCCCGCCACCTTGATGGCGGTGTGAATCCAGGGAAACGCCTGAAACAGTACCCCCACACCCAGCAGCCGATGCTGAGGCTGACGCCCAGGCCCGCCAGCAGCGCGGCGCGGCGCGAACGCGAGACGGCGGTTTGCGACACCAGCAGCACATCGGGGCCAGGAATGACCAGCAAAACGGTTTGAATAACTGCCAGGGTCAGGAGAATATGCATCGGGAAAACCTCCAGTGCGGTAAGCGGGCAATGAGAAGTGATCAGTCTGGAAGAAGGAGTCAGTACTATGGAGCAAGCGCATACAGCCGCAGCCTTGAACCATTGATGACGTGCCCAATTGGTGTCAATGCAAACTCGCTTCCTCTGGACGTGCAGTCAGTCACAAGGCAACATCAATTAACCGCGTCATCAATAGGTACGCCGCACTTAACCACTGACCACTCCCCTGCTGTGTTCAGTCTGCGGCGTTCGTATCGTTGCCCTGCGCGTCATACTTGCGGGGGTCGGCCAGGTGTCCGGCCACGGCACTGGCCGCAACGGTAGCGGGGCTGGCGAGGTAAATCTGCGCCGAGGGGTCGCCCATCCGCCCGACAAAGTTGCGGTTGCTGCTGCTGATGCACACGTCATCCGGCCCCAGCACACCCGAGTGCATTCCCAGGCAAGCGCCGCAACTGGGGTAGCTCACGCTGGCGCCCGCCTCCACAAAAATTTCCAGCAGCCCTTCCTGCGCGGCCTGTTTCCAGATGGCCTGGGTCGCCGGAACCACGATCATCTGCACGTTCTCGGCCACCTTGCGGCCCTTCAGAATCCGGGCCACGTCGCGCAGATCGGTGATGCGCCCATTGGTGCAGCTGCCCACGTAGGCGTGTGAGACGGCGATCTTGTCGCTGCCCGCCACCTTGCCGTTGCTGGGAATGTGCGGGTAGGCGATGGTCGGCTCGACCCGGCTGGCATCAATCTCGACGACCACTTTGAATTTCGCGTCGGTATCGGAGGCGTATTCGGTGTATCCGTCAGGATTGACGCCACGCACACGCATGTATTCGCGCGTGGTGTCGTCCACGGCGATGATGCCGGTCTTGCCGCCCGCTTCAATCGCCATGTTGGTCAGCGTAAAGCGGCCTTCCATGTCGAGGTTGTCAATGTAGTCGCCGACCCACTCCATGACCATATAATTCGCGCCGTCGGCCCCGATTTGCCTGATGACTTCCAGCACGATGTCCTTGGGGGTTACCCCAGGATTGGTCTGGCCCGAGACCTTGATCAACATGGTTTCGGGCACTTTGAACCACACCCGGCCCGCGTAGATCGCCCCGGCGAGGTCGGTAGAGCCGACGCCAGTGGCAAAAGCGCCCAGTGCGCCCGCGTTGCAGGTGTGAGAATCACCGGAAACCAGCGTCTGCCCCGGCTTCATCAGGCCGGTGTTTTCCAGCACCACGTGCGCGATGCCGCCGCGCCCCACGTCGAAAAAGTTCTTGATGCCGTTTTTCTGCACCCAGGCTTTGAGGGTCTGGTACATCTGCGCGGCCTTGATGTTCATGGCGGGCACGCTGTGGTCGGGCACCGCCACGATCTGGTCGGGGTTGAACACCTGGTCCATCCCCCGGTCTTCCAGCATTTGCAGGGCGGCGGGCGTGGTGATCTCGTGGCACAGCACCCAGTCGGTGGCGCACTCAATCAGCTGGCCGGGCACCACATGGTCGTGGCCGCTGTGGGCCGCCAGAATCTTCTCGGCAATCGTCATTCCCATACGCTTTTTCCTCCTGCGATCCCAAAAACCCCGTCAGCATGTGAGGCTGCGGGGCAATTTCCGAACGCTGTGACTCCGCGCCCGATGCCCCCGAGCGGCCAATGCAGCGGCGGCGTCGAACATGCCGCCAGTCTAGCGCGGTCGGCAGCCGGGGCACCCAAAAGATATGGTGATGGTACCTATAAGCCAAATCTATTTCACTTCTTCCAGCCTGAAGCCGCCCCGTTTTCCTTCCACCAGCCGTGCAAAAGGCGTCCGTGGGTCGTGCGGCGTACAGATGACGGCCCCCTGCTCGTGCCAGACCGGAAGGTACTTTTTGCGCGTTTCCAGGGTGAGCACCGGGTACAGGTCGAAGCCCATGATGTAGGCATACGGCGCGTGCGCCAGCGTGGGCATCAGATCGGCGCAGTACACCAGCGTCTGCCCCTCACTTTCCAACACCACGGCCTGCTGGCCAAGGTTATGCCCCGGCACCGGCAGCACGCTCAGGCCCGCCAGCAGCTGGGTTTCGCCGTCCACCAGGTCGAACAGCCCGGCGTCTAGCACCGGCAAAAAGCTCTCGGGAACATAGGCGGCGCGGCTGCGCTCGTGGGTGTGGGTGGCGTCATGCAGCTCCTGCTTTTGCACCACATAGCGGGCGTTGGGAAAGGTCGGCTCGCCCATCAGGTTGGTGTTGCGCCCGCAGTGGTCGAAGTGCAGGTGGGTATTGATAACCAGATCGATGTCGTCCACGTCCACGCCGACTTCGGCCAGTCCCCGGAAGACCGTTTCGTCGCGTTCCAGGGCGTACATCTGCTCGAATGTTTCGCCGCCCCGGTCCCACATCCCCGTTTCGACCAGAATGTTTTTGCCGCCCAGCCGGATGAGCAGCGGATTGATCCTCAACTGAATGCGGTTGTCTTCGTCGGCAGGCGCGACTTTTTCCCAGACTACCTTGGGCACACTGCCGAACATGGAACCGCCGTCGAGCCGGAACAGACCGTCAGTGAGGGAATACACGTCTGCCGCGCCGACCTTGCAATGTGTGAGCCAGGACATAACTTCACTTTAGTGCAGAGGCCAGGCTTTATTCTGGAAAATCTAAGGCGGCTTTAGCCGCACCTTGAACTCCCGTACTGAAAGCGCAGGGCCGTTCAGTTACTTTTGACAGCCCATCCTGATCGCGTCGGCCAGTGCCCCGGCATCCTGACCGTCGCGCACGGCATTGATAAAGGCGCTGCCAACCACCACACCGTCGGCGACCTGCGCAACCTGGGCAGCGGTCTGGGCGTCCTTGACGCCGAAGCCGACCACCACCGGCACCCGCGCATACTGCCGGGCAAGTTCCAGCATCCGGGGCACCTCACTCATGGCCGACCCCTCGCGCGTTCCAGTAATGCCAATCACGCTGACGGCGTACAGAAATCCGGTGCAGGCCTCGGCGACCAGTTTCACACGCTCGGGGGTGGAGGTCGGCGCGATCAGAAAGGTGACCGCCAGGCCGTACTGAGCAGCCAGTTTCGCAATTTCGATGTCCTGGTCGGGCGGCAGGTCGGGCAGAATCAGGCCGTCCACACCCGCGTCGGCGGCCAGTTGCATGAACTGTTCAGGCCCCACGGCGTAGATCGGGTTGACATAAGTCATGATCACGATGGGCGTGTCGTGCGTCTGGCGCAGCTTTTTGACCAGTTCGATGGTCACGCGCGTGCTGGTGCCGCCCGCCAGCGCCTGCTCGGACGCCCGCTGGATGGTCGGCCCGTCGCCCAGCGGGTCGGAGTAAGGAAGCCCCACTTCCATGATGTCGGCGCGGCTCAGCAGTTCGGCGGCCACCTCGGGAAATTTTGCGTAACTGGGGTATCCGGCGACCATGAACGGAATAAAGGCGGCGCGGCCCTCCGCTTTGGCACGGGCAAAAGCCGCGTGTAGGCGCTCCACTCCTCTGTTGGTCGTTGCGGTCATGCCAGGGCCTCCGAATGCATTTTCGGCGCTGGTGTCTGTGTCTCTACACTGTCCCCCCCGCCTTCCTCATCGCTGCGCTGCATTTCTAGCAGGCGCATGACCTCGGCCACGTCCTTGTCGCCGCGCCCAGACAGGTTGATCACCACGATCTGCTCGGGCTTCAGCTGCCCGGCCAGTTTGACACCGTGGTAAACCGCGTGCGCCGATTCGATAGCCGGAATCAGCCCCTCCAGGCGGGTCAGCAGCTGAAAGGCTTCGAGAGCCTGCGCGTCGGTGACCGGCACGTATTCAGCAATGCCCGAATCGGCGTAGTAGCAGTGCTCCGGGCCGATGCCGGGGTAATCCAGCCCCGCGCTGATGCTGTGCGGCGCCACGATCTGGCCCTCATCGTCGTTCATCAGGTACATCAGGCTGCCGTGCAGCACGCCCACGCGCCCACCCGCCACGCTGGCGGCGTGCTTGCCCGTCTCGACCCCTTCCCCGGCGGCCTCGGTGCCGATCAACCGGGGGCGCTGCTCCGGCGGCAGGTACGCGAACGGCGCAAAAATGCCGATGGCGTTGCTGCCGCCGCCCACGCAGGCCACGATAGCGTCGGGAATCTCGCGCCCCTCCTGTGCCAGCATCTGCGCCTTGACCTCAACACCGATAATGCTCTGGAAATCGCGCACCATCGCCGGGTAAGGGTGCGGCCCCACCACGCTGCCCAGGATGTAGAAGGTGTCGCGCACATGGGTCACCCAGTCGCGGATGGCCTCATTGGTGGCGTCTTTAAGTGTTCCCGTACCGCTGGTCACGGGCCGGACTTCTGCGCCCAGCAGACGCATACGGAACACGTTGAGCGCCTGGCGGCGCATGTCTTCCTCGCCCATGTAGACCACGCATTCCAGGCCCAGCAGCGCGGCGGCGGTGGCGCTGGCGACCCCGTGCTGCCCCGCGCCCGTTTCGGCCAGAACCTTCTTTTTGCCCATGCGCCTGGCCAAAAGTGCCTGCGCCAGACAGTTGTTGATCTTGTGCGCCCCGGTAAAATTCTGATCCTCACGCTTGAGGTAAATCTTGGCGCCGCCCGCGTATTCGGTCAGGCGCTGGGCAAAGTACAGCGTGCTGGGACGGCCCACGTAATCGCGCAGCAGGTAGTCAAGTTCCTTCAGAAACTCGGGGTCTTTCTTGGCAACCTGATAGGCCTGTTCAAGTTCGTCGAGAGCCGGAATCAGCGTTTCGGGTACGTAACGCCCACCGTAGCGCCCGAAGCGCCCACGGGCATCCGGCAGCGGAAAATCGGCAATCGAGAGGGACATGCTCCGATGGTAGAAGTGTTCGCTGCCTGCACGCGCTGGACTTTTAGACAAGCTGTCTAAGTTTGCAGCGTGAAGCACGCGGCAGCTTGACTGATCCGGCCCGCACAAGCTGCCCAGAAACAGGAACCGCCGGGCCTATCCGGTGACGTTAGCAGGACAACAGACCGGCGATTTCACTCTATGCTGGGACGACTTCTGCCCATTTCCTTTATAGTGGCGGTCAGTTTTAGACCAAGTTCAAGAATCCAACATCCCTGCGCTTTTGCCTGCGCTCCCGGAGGTTTTGCCGTTGCTGCCCACTATCCACAAAGTCCTGTTCTTTATTTTTGCCGTCGTGGCTGCCATTATCGCGGGCTACGGCTTTTACCGCCTCTACCTGCGTATCGGGCGAGGCGCACCCGCCACCGAAAGCCGCACCGATAACCTGCCGGGGCGCATCGGCTACGCGCTGGTCACCTCGCTGACGCAGGAGCGCACCTTCCGCAAACGGCCCTGGATCAGCGTGCTGCACGCCTTCATCTTCTACGGCTTCACCTACTACCTGCTGGTCAACGTGATTGATGGCCTGGAAGGGTACTTCAACTTTTCCATTCGCAGCACCAACTTTTTGGGTGGGACGTACAACTTGCTGGCCGACCTGCTTAGCCTGAGCGTGCTGATTGGCGTGATTGGGCTGGTTATTCGGCGCCTGTACACCCCTAGCAAGCGCGACTTCCGCTTTACCGAAAAGACGCTGCTGCACCCGCTGGTCAAGGACAACTACATCAAGCGCGACAGCCTGTTCGTCTCAGCGTTCATCTGCTTCCACATCCTGAGCCGTGTCCTGGGTAACGCTGCCAAAATGGTGGAAGAATCGCGGCTTTACGGCCACTACGACGCCTTGCAGCCGTTCGCTTCGGGGATGGGCCGGGCGCTGTTCGGGGGCCTCAGCGACCATGCCATAGAAGGCTGGCGCATCTTCGGGTTCTGGGGCGCACTCGCCAGCGTTCTGGCGTTTATGGCGTACTTTCCGTATTCCAAGCACATCCACATTTTCATGGCCCCGCTGAATTACGCGCTCAAGCGACCCGTCGGCAGCGGCGTTTTGCCCCCCATGAAGGGTCTGGAAGAAGCGATGGAGTCCGAAGAACCCAAACTGGGCGTGGAAAAACTGGAAGAACTGGAATGGCCGCGCCTACTTGACGCCTACTCGTGCATCCAGTGCAACCGCTGCCAGGACGTTTGCCCGGCCAACGCCACCGGCAAGGCCCTCTCGCCCGCTGCGCTGGAAATCAACAAGCGCATGGAACTGAACACCATTGCCATGCAGCATAGTCCCTTTACACTCAGGCCTGCCGCCTACGAGGCCGGGGGCAGTACCGCGCACCCGTTGCTGGAATTTGCCATCAACGAGGAATCGGTGTGGGGCTGCACCACCTGCGGAGCCTGTATGCAGGTTTGCCCTGTTCAGGACGAGCAGATGCTGGACATTATCGACATTCGCCGTCATCAGGTGATGGTCGCTGGGGAGTTTCCGCCGCAGTTGCAAACCGCCTTCCGGGGGATGGAACGTGCCAGCAATCCCTGGGGCATTTCGCGTGACAAGCGCCTGGAGTGGGCCGAGGGCCTCAAGGTACCCACGATTGATGAAAACCCCGAGCCAGACGTAATTTACTGGGTCGGCTGCGCCGCCGCCTACGACCCCGGTGCCCAGAAGGTGGCCCGCAGCTTCGTGCAACTGCTCGACAAGGCGGGCGTGAATTACGCTGTCCTGGGCAAGAAAGAAGCCTGCACCGGTGACGCCGCCCGCCGCGCCGGAAACGAGTTCTTGTATCAGCAGTTGGCCGCCGAAAACGTGGAGACGCTTAATCAGGTGGCTCCCAAGCTGATTGTGGCGACCTGCCCGCACTGCATGAACGCGATTGGCCACGAGTACCGCCAGATTGGTGGCGACTACCAGACTATCCACCACACCGAGTACCTCGAGCGCCTGGTGGCCGCCGGGAAACTGCCCACCGCGCAACTGGCCGACGACGTGGTGTATCACGACCCCTGCTATCTGGGCCGCCACAACGGCGTGTATGACGCGCCGCGCACCCTGATTACCAAGATGGCCGGGGATATTCTGGATATCGAGCGCCAGCGCGAAAACAGCTTTTGCTGCGGCGCGGGCGGGGCGCAGTTCTGGAAGGAAGAAGAAGAGGGCCGCGAGCGCGTCAGCGATAACCGTTTCCGCGAGTTGCAGGCCCGCCTGGACACCGCCGCCGAGCGCAGCGCCGCCTACGCCAATGGCGAGGAAGTCCACGAGAAAGTGGTGGCGGTGGGCTGTCCCTTCTGTAAGGCGATGCTCAACTCTACGCCCGAAAAGCAGAAGCGCGACGATATCGTGGTCAAGGACGTGGCCGAGCTGATGCTGGAAAGCGTGCAGCGGGCCACCGGCGAGTGGGTGCCGCCCGCCGCTGCCCCGGCTGAACCCGCCGCGCCTATCGGGGGTGGGCAGGCCGTACCCGTCCCCAACGCCGCCCTGCCGATGGAGCGCACCGGGCAGGCCCCCGCCGCTGACGCTCCCGCCGATGTGGTGGGCACCACTAGCGCCGACGTTCAGAATGCCCAGCCTGGCAGCCCCGTCGCCAACGCGGGCACCCAGCCCGAAGCCCAGGCGGCGGCTCCCAGCTCCAATCCGGTGGATACGGCGGCTCCCGCCCGCAAGTCGTGGAAGCCCAAAGCCAGTGGCGATGATGTGCAGGCCACCCCCGCGACCCCAGCACAAACAGCTCCAGCTACAGATAATGGACGCAAAGCGTGGAACCCCAAGGCCAAGAGTGATGACGTGAGCGCCGCGCCAGCTGCTGCTCCTGTTACCGCCGCTGCGGGTGAAGCCCCGGCCCGCAAGGCCTGGAACCCCAAGGCCAAAGCTGATGATGTTAGCCCCGCGCCAGTCGCCGCGCCTCAGGCGGCGGCCCCGGCTGAGGCAGCCCAATCTACGCCAGCTCCAGCCGGTGAGCGCAAGAAGTGGGCGCCGAAGGCCGCGCCAGTGGCTCCAGCTGCTGAGGCCAGTGGGCCAGTTAGCCCAGGCCCAGTCACCCAGGCCGACGCGCCCATCATTGACCCGCTGCCCCAACCCGCTTCAACTCAGCCCGCCTCTGCTCAACCTGCCGCGCCAACCACAGCCGAGCGCCCCAAGTGGCAGCCCAAAGCAAAAGCCCAAGAATTGGCCACGCCACACGCGGCACAGGCCGAATCTCCCATCACCGAGCATGTTCAGTTGTCACAGGTCGGCGAGAACAAGCTGGAAGAAGGCGTAGAAGCGACCTCTCACCATGGCGGCACCGACTTCCCTGCTCAGGCCACTACGGAACCTTCCGTAAACGCCGAAACAGGGCGCAAAAAGTGGCAGCCGAAGAAGAAAGACTAAGTAAGGCCACCCCAAAAGAAAACCCGCGTGCAGCCAGCTCCGGCCCACGCGGGTTTCTTTTGCTGTCTGCCCAGCGTCAGGGCGGCGGCTCGCCCTTCACCTTGAGGGTATCGCGCCTTGAGGGTATCGGCCAGCAGCGGGCGCTTAGAGCAGTTCTCCGAATGATGGGCACGTCGGAAAAACACCGCCGCCCCCTTCATTCTACGTTCTGCTCTTTCTTTTTCACTCGTTCCACTCGGTAAAAAGACGGTAAAAAGAGCACCATCTTTTTGCAAAATGCTCTAACCTCGTCGTTCCGGGCCGCGCTGTGGTCACTGCGGATGTTGAACGCTAAACTATCTGAGCCACACAAGATTTTTTGGCCCTTAGACCACCAGGGCAACCGCAAAGTCCCTCAAATGTAAAGTGAAACTTTTCGTTTGAAAATCACGCTTCGCCATGCCGAGAGTATTTGGCCGATGGATACAGTAAAAATAGCCAGCCTGCTTACTGGCTACTTATCAAATGTTATGCAGTCTCCGACTTTGCGGTTGCCCTGCTTAGACCACCAAATGACACGTTATTTATGGTGTTTGGTATCAGGCATAAGAAAAGAATAACCCCTACCCAAAATCGGGCAGGAGTCGGCGTTTAACTTTAGCTACAGGCTGATGAGGAATGGGTCTTCCAGCGCCTCACAGATAAACCGCAAGAACCGCGCCGCGTCCGCCCCGTCGATCAGGCGGTGGTCGTAGGTCAGCGCGAGCGGCAGCATATTGCGCGGCACGAACTCGCCCTTTTCCTTGTCCCAGACGGGTTCAATTCCACCGCGTGACACTCCCAGGATGGCGACCTCGGGACTGTTGACAATCGGCGTAAACGCGTGCCCACCAATGCCACCGAGGTTGGAAATCGTGAAGGTCGCGCCCTGCATCTCGTCGGGCTTCAGCTTACGCTCACGGGCGCGGCCTGCCAGTTCGCTGAGGCCCAGCACCAGCTCGGTGATCGATTTCTTGTCGGCGTCCTTGACGACCGGCACCAGCAGACCCACGGGCGTATCCACGGCCACACCAATATTCACGAAATCCTTGTAGACGACCTGCTCGGCGGCGAGGTCGAGCGAAGCGTTGAACTTGGGGAACTGGCGCAGCGCGTTGGCGACGATCTTCATCAGAATGTGGGTCATGGTGAGCTTGCCGCCCGCCTTCTCGACCCGCGCCCCGAAGCGTTTGCGGGTTTCTTCCATCACGGTCACGTCGGCCTTATCGAAGTGCGTGACCATCGGGATGGTTGTCCAGGCAGTGGTCATGCTGCGAATAGTCGCCTTGCGGATGCCGGACATGTCCTCGCGCTTGACAGCGCCCCACTTCTCGAAATTGGGCAGCGGCGCGGGCTGGGCGGCAGCGGCCGCTGGAGCAGCCACAGAAGCGGCGGGCTGCACGCTGGGCGCTCCGGCGCTGCGGCGCACGTCTTCCTCGCTGATGCGCCCGGCAATTCCGGTGCCGTGAACGGCGTGAATGTCCACATGCAGTTCACGGGCCATGCGGCGCACGCTGGGAGCCGCCGGAATCACACTGCGCCCGTCGAAGGTCTGGGGATTTTGTGTGCCTGACTGCTGCGGCGCGGCGGCCTGAGCCTGAGGCGCTCCAGCTGGCGGCTGGTTCTGGCTCTGGTTCGCTTGGCCCTGATTGGTCTGGGCTTGCTGATTAGTCTGGGCTTGCTGATTGGTTCGGGCCTGCTGACCCTGCGCGGCCTGATCGCTGCCCTGTGGCGCTGCGGGCTGACTGGCGGCTGGCTGCGAGCCGTTGCCGCTGCTGCCACCACTGCTGAGAGTCAGGAGTGCCCCGCCCACAGACACCGAGTCGCCCACCTTCACATCCACGCTTTGCACGGTGCCGCTGGCGCTGCTGGGCACCTCGATCACAGCCTTGTCGGTTTCGAGCTCGACGACGGGCTGGCCCTCGCTGACCTGCTCGCCGACATTCACGAGGATGGTTACGATGGTGCCCTTCTCGATATTGTCACCCACGTCGGGCAGAGTGATTTGAGTGCTGCCACCCGTGCTGCCAGTAGCAGCCACAGCTGGAGCCGCCTGCGCCTGCTGCTGGCCCGCCGCGGCCTGATTGCCGCTAGCCGCGCCCGGAGCTGCGGCATCGCTCGCCGGAGTGGATTCGACGCTGGCCGCCTCATCCCCGCCACCGCCTGCGGGTGACTGGGGGGGAGCTACCGGAGCAGAAGGAGCATTGACGCCTGCTCCCGCGCCGCTTTCTGCCCCGTCGACAGTGGCGATCAGGCCGCCGACGGCCACAGTATCGCCCACCTTGACCGCCACGCTTTCGACGGTGCCGCCGTGGGCTGCCGGAACCTCGATAACGGCCTTGTCGGTCTCGATTTCGATGATGGCCTGACCCTCGGCCAAATGGTCACCAGGCGCGACCAGCACAGTCACGACGGTGCCTTTTTCGATATTGTCCCCGACATCGGGGAGTTTCAGTTCAATTGCCATGTTGGGACTCCTTGAAAGTGAGGACGGGGCGAGCGGCGTTCCAGCCCAGGCTAAAGCGTTTGCTCCCGCGCCGCCCTGCCGTTGTCTTAACGCAAGGCGGGGTTAACACCACACCGGATGAATACAGGTCCAGTTGAATACAGAACCGATTGAACACAGGGCCGGATTAACGCAGCACCGGGTTTTCGCGCTCGGGGTCGATGCCCAGGTCGGCAATGGCTTTGGCAACCACCTCGCCGCTCACTTGACCCTCACGTTGCAGGGCGTACAGCGTCGCCAAAACAATGTGTTTGGCGTCTACCTCGAAGAAGTCGCGCAATTCCTCGCGGGCCTCGCTGCGGCCATAGCCGTCGGTGCCCAGCGTCCACAGTTTGCGGTCAAGGTGTCCGTTAAGACCGTCTGCGCCGAGCTTCACGTAATCGCTGACACTGATCAGCACTCCGGGTGCCCGCTCCGGGGTGAGTTGCCCGGCCACGTAGCTGACCTTCGGGGTCTCCGTGGGGTGCAGCATGTTCCAGCGCTGGGTGCTCAAGGCGTCCTGGTGCAGTTCCTTGTAGCTGGTTACGCTCCACAGGTCGGCGGCCACGCCATAGTCTCCGAGCAGCTTCACCGCAGTCTGGGCTGCGCCCATCGCCTGCCCGCCGCTGAGCAACTGGGCGCGCAGCTTGGCCTCCGGGTTGCCGGATGCCTGGAACAGGTACATCCCCTTCATGATGCCGTCCACGATTTCCTCGTGTGGGCGGTCGGTGGGCATAGGTGGCTGAATCTCGTTCTCGTTGTCGATGGTGACGTAATAGAACTCGTCGTGGTCTTCCTGGAACATCCGCTTAATGCCCTGCTCGAAGATCACGGCGATCTCATAGGCAAAGGCCGGGTCGAAGGTACGCATGTTGGGCACCACATAGCCTTGCAGGTGGCTGTTGCCGTCCTGGTGCTGAAGTCCCTCGCCCGCCATGGTCGTGCGGCCCGCCGTCGCGCCCAGCAGGAAGCCGCGTGCCCGCTGATCGCCCGCCGCCCACACCAGGTCGCCGATGCGCTGCATGCCGAACATCGAGTAATACATGTAGAACGGAATAGTCGGCACGCCGAAGTTGGCGTAAGCCGTGCCCGCCGCGATCCATGAGCACATTGCGCCCGCCTCGGTGATGCCCTCTTCGAGCATCTGGCCGCTCACCGACTCCTTGTAGGCCATCAGGGTGCCGAAATCTACCGGGCGGTAGGTCTGGCCACGCGGCGAGTAGATGCCAATGCGTGGCACCAGCGCGTCCATACCGAACGTGCGGGCCTCGTCGGGAACGATAGGCACGATGTACTTGCCGATTTCCTTGTCGCGCAGCAGCTTCGAGATGATCGAAACAGTCGCCATGGTCGTGCTGACCGATCGGTCGCCGCTGCCCTTGGCAAACTCCTCGTAGAACTCGCCCTGTGGGATGGTGGGGTGCGGGTACTGAACCTTGCGCACCGGAATCAGGCC
>NZ_JAGLBG010000219.1 GCF_018260405.1 Deinococcus sp. | reverse complement strand
ATTGCCATTACAAAACTCATGACTGAAGTGAGAGCGGAACTCGGCCCACACGCCACGTTGAATCAGATTGAAGCCGCACTCCTGGCCCGACAGGACGGGCTGTTACGCTCCATGATTCAGCAGTTACAACAAGAAGCTCCTCCCCAGGAGGAGCTTTCCCCCCCTAGGGTCAGACTGGAAACGTGATGGACGAGGCAGTCGGGTCGTACAAACACTCTGGGGAGCCATCAATACCCCAGTACAACGTTGGCGACATACTCAGACACGCCAAACGACGACCACACTCATTGACCCTGATTTGGATGGGAGCGGCTGGACACAGCAAGCCTTAACCAGACTCATCGAGATGGGAAGCCGCCTCCCGTTTGAAGAGGCCAGCGAAACGCTGGGCCATTTTGGCCTGAGCATTTCAACCGCAGAATTGGCCCGTCTCTTAGAGCAGTATGGTACCGATGCCGAGCAGCACGTTAAAAAGAGCCTTCTTAAATTGGAGCTTTTCCCATTAGAGGCCCCTCAAGGCAAGTCTGGTCGCGTCATGGTGTTTCAAGCCGATGGAGTCTATGTCCTGGGACGCGAGAGTTCACAGGCAACGCAGGGCTGTGGCATAGAAATCAAAACAGCACTCATTTACCCGCAGTCTGCACCGCAACAACGGACGCGAGTCGCGTCCGTTTGCACCGCAGGCGAGTTCCTGCCGCTCTGTTCAGGCTTACTTCGTCAGGCTGATGTACAACTCCAAGACACGCTCGTTGCAGTCACCGATGGCGCACCTTGGCTGGCGTCACTCTGCGAAACAATGGGGGTACATCAGCATATTTTGGACGTGTACCACAGCAGTTCCTACCTTGAGACGGTGATGCTGGCTCTGGGCTGGGAGGACGAGAGGCGAGACGAAGAGCATCGCACCTGGGTAAAAGGCCAATGGAGTGGGCGTGACTGGCTCAAGACTCATCTCCCAGAGGAGATGAATCCAGGGTGGTCGCCACAGGCTAAAATAGCAGTGTCTTACCTGAAAAACCGCGTCCACCTCATGGATTATCCTCGTTATGTAGAACAGGAGTTCCCTATCGGCTCTGGGCAGATAGAGGGAATGAACAAACAGGTGATTGGTGGTCGCATGAAAGGGTCTGGGATGC
>NZ_JAGLBG010000218.1 GCF_018260405.1 Deinococcus sp. | reverse complement strand
ATTTAGTGAGTGTATCGTAGTAATTATACGATGTATAATAACGTAATTACTTTTCAGCCTGTGTCTATATTGGGCTGAAGTAATTCCGTAATCTAGTTAGTATATTATTTATATTTAATTTATTTACTGTATTTAATTAAATATTTAATTGTTTAACCCCCTTACCCTTTGGTCTAAGGGGTAAGTAATAGACCTTTGGGTCTAAGGGGGTTGGATTTGGGGCTAGTGCCCTTTTCTTAAGCAAATTTAGCTTTGCTTAAGTGGTGTTCATGTCGCAGACACCGTCTGCTTACACCACTTCATCGAATTGGAGATCTAATTTTAGCTAATTTATCATTAGCTGGCAAATTCCGCAGGTAAGGTCATGTTTTCCTGCAGGAGGAATTTGTGATTTAGATCTCTGTTCGATTTTGTGGTTTCACTTCCTAAGTAGAAACCGCAGTAGTTAAGCAAATCCCTGCAGTAGTGATTTGTTAACTCAACTCTCTCTTGAGGGTTGACCCCCCCTCACCTGCCTGTCTAACTTAATAGCTAGTTTGGCAGGGTTTTGGGGGGGGTATCTAGTATTGAGCATCTATCGTAGATAGATTAGCTCGGATACACGGGGGCTATGCCCCCATGTATGGTCATATTCTATGAATATGATATTCTAAATATAGGGACGGATTGTAATATAGAGACCTCAATCCGTCATATATGATGTAATTACTTTTCAGCCTGTTGCTGTATTGGGCTGAAGTAATTACATAGTCTAGTAAGTATATTATTTATAGTTTAGAGACGGATTGTAATATAGAGACCTCAATCCGTCGGTATATGATGTAATTACTACTTTATGATGTGTGTCTTCGTAGTAATTACATAGTCTAGTATATTAATGATAATAGGATACCGGATTGTTGTATTTATAATGTACGGACTGTTTACAATCCGGTATATAAGGTATAACGTAATTACTACTTTATGTATTAGATGTTACGTAGTAATTACGTAATCTAGTATAGTAGTATAATAATAGGGACGGATTGTAATATGGTGATCGCAATCCGTCATGTATGATATAGGGTATAATTACTACTCTTAAGTTAGTGAGTGTATCGTAGTAATTATACGATGTATAATAACGTAATTACTTTTCAGCCTGTGTCTATATTGGGCTG
>NZ_JAGLBG010000217.1 GCF_018260405.1 Deinococcus sp. | reverse complement strand
CCCTGATCCTTGGCGGTCTGCTGGAACGTGCCGGTTTCGGACACCGAGAAGGCGTCATTCTGCGCGTACAGCACCGCCACCTTCTTGACTTTGGGGTCGAGCTTCAGAGCGGCCCGCACCGCGTAGGGCGCAACCACGGCGACCGGAGCCGACACCCGCCCGACGTACTCGCCGATTTGCGGAATGCCCTTGGCGGTGTTGCTTGGCCCCAGAACCGGCACTTTGGCGCGGTCGGCAATAGGATCGGCGGCGAACGCCTGCTGCGAGATCGTCGGCCCCACGATGCCCACCACATGCTCCTTGCTAATCAGGTTTTGAAAGGCATTGATGGCCGTGTTCTCGTCGCCCGCCGTGTCCTGAAAGACCAGCTTGAAGGGCGTGCCGTTGATGCCTCCACGGGCGTTGAGAAACTTCTCGGCAAAGCGTGCGCCGATCACTTGTTCTTGCCCCAGCAGCGCCGTGTTGCTGGTCTGGGACACGCCGATGCCGATAGCCACGGGGGTTTCGACCTTCTGGGCACCGGCGTGGGTCAGGCCCAAAGCTAAAAGTGTGCTGACGATGCTGCGTTTCATGACTGCCTCCTGAGTGCTGTCGTCCGGTCTGGCCCGGAATTCAAGTTGTGCATGCGGTCACTATGAGTGGAAAGTTAAACCAAGTCAAGACGGCTGAGCAAAAAGCGGGCAGAAATGAACCGTAATGATTCATCTCTGCCGCTCTGATCCCAGTGCTCGGGTGCAGGGGTTTACTTCAGGTACACGTAACCGCCGGTCTTGGCATCCTTCATCTTGATCTGGGCCACGTAGAACTCTTTCTGGTTCACTTCGCCTTCCTTATCGAAGCTGATGGTACCCAGCGGCGTGTTGTACTTGCCCGCCAGAATCTGCCTGTTCAGCTCGGTGCGCAGCGCGGGCAGCTCCCAGGTGCTCAGCTTTTTCTTGTGGTCAATGGCCCGCAGTGCCTCGACAATCACTTGCACGCCCGCGTAAGCCTGGGCAGCGAACTGGGGCGGGTCTTTCTTGTACTGGGCGCGGTAATCCTTGACGAACAGCTGGTTCACGCTGCTGCTCTGGGCGGGGCTGTACGCCTGCGCCACGATCACGCCGTCGCACAGCTTCTGGCAGACCGGGAACATGTTAGAGGTGTTCAGGCCGTTACCGCCCAC
>NZ_JAGLBG010000216.1:531-1165 GCF_018260405.1 Deinococcus sp. | reverse complement strand
GCAGGCCCCGTCAGCCCCACCCGCCCGCGAGGATGAAATATTGTGTCCCGCCGTCTGACACGGTGTTTTCTGCAGCCCCGCCCGCCCGCGAGGATGAAATATTGATGAGATACTAGGAAATTAGCCTAGTAAATCAGCCCCACCCAAAGCGCGTAACGCGTTCTGAGTGATTGACTAAAGCGCGTTACGCGCTATAATGCGGGCATGACCACCCCCCGAAATCCGAAGGGCCACATTGCCACGCTGGGAACCGTGCCGCTGGCGGAGGGCGAAAAAAGCCGACCTGTACGCATTCGGGCGCGGGGGTGGGTGTTTGACCGTTTGGCCGGGATGACCGCCGCCGAGGTGGGCGAACTGATAGAAAGCGCGTTACGCGGTTTAGATGCCAAAACCAGTATGACCAGTAAACCCGCCGCGCCCGCTGTGCTGCCAGGAACGCCGGAACTGTTCCCGGTGGAGCAAAAGCCGCAGCCCCAGCAGGCCCAAAAGCCCGCAGCAGTCGTCAGGAAACCGCGCCCGGTAAAAATCCCTAAACCGACAGCACCAGCAGCGCCAGGAGCAACAGGCCCAGCCGCCACCCCCCCTAATGCTGACCAAATGCAGGTGACGGGCCATTTACTGTCGACCCCCCAAG
>NZ_JAGLBG010000216.1:0-521 GCF_018260405.1 Deinococcus sp. | reverse complement strand
AGTACGACAGCTACGAGCGGCGGTGGTCGGTTGGGTTTGCAGGCGCACCAGCGAAGCAAGAGGACTTAGAAGAACTGGCCCGCTTAGGAGTGCTGGAGGTGGCAGGCGAAGGCAAAGGGGCGGTGTACAGGCTGGCTGAGCAAAAGACCTAGGCGACAAAGCCCAGCCAGAAGCGGCGGATGGGTGTGAAAAATCCGGGTGGTTTTTTGGGCGGCGGTGGGCGACTACGAACGCACCACCACAGGGTGGCGAGGCCCAGAATCTGAGTGCAGGGGGCGTTGGGGTGGTGGTGCTGCTTGGTTGCCAGACTAGACACCCGGTTAAGGCGGTTTTGCTACTCTGACCACATGCAACAATTTTCAAAGCACATCACCAGCCAAGAGCCGACCACACAGCGCCGCTTGTACACCCTGTTTCAGAGGGAAGTGAAAGCGGGACGGATACCAGCCCTAAAGCTGCTCACGAGGTTTGAAATCCAAGGAACGAAGGGACAGCCCCGGCAGGTGCAGGACTACGCTTTT
>NZ_JAGLBG010000215.1 GCF_018260405.1 Deinococcus sp. | reverse complement strand
AGCGATGGTACGGTGGCTCTCAACATCAATCTGGCTTCGGAGCGGCTCCAACCCTTCGAGGACGACCTGAAAGCTGGACTGAGGCAACAAGCCGTACTCCATGCGGACGAGACAGGCACGAAGGTCAATGGAAAGCTGAACTGGTTCCATGTGGCCTGTTTTGCCAGGGGAACGCTCTATACCTTGCACGAGAAGCGCGGCTACGCGGCTATCGAGGCCGCTGGCGTGTTGACTGACTTTACGGGCGTCGTGGTTCACGACGCCTGGAACACCTATTTCCGTCTTCCTGGAGAACATGCACTGTGCAATGCTCACCTGCTCCGGGAACTGCGGAAACTGGATGAGCATGACCAGCAACCCTGGGCCGGTGAACTGCGGCAGGCGTTGCAGCAGATCTACCACGCCCAGAAGGCCGTGACACTGACGGATGAGCAAAAAGCAGCGTTCTATACGCGATTTGACGAACTGGTGCTGGCTGGTCTGGAAACGAATCCGGCACAGGAACCTGTTCCAAAGCGACGTGGAAAGCCCAAACAGCTTCCGGGGCGCAACCTGGCCTTGCGGTGTCAGCAGCACCGCGCAGCGATGCTGCTTTTCCTGGAGCGAGCTGACGTGCCGTTTGACAACAACCAGGCAGAGCGCGACATCAGGATGGCCTGTGTGAAACGCAAGGTTTCGGGTGGTTTTCGCTCGGAAGCTGGGGGACAGGCGTTCTGCCGGATTCGCAGCTTCATTTCTACCCTTCAGAAGCAGGGTCTATCCGTTTGGACTGGCTTGGTTGACGTTTTTCGTGGCGTCTTACCCAAACTCGACTTCTCGTGCTGAGCAGTTACGAGCATGCTTTCAAAATCTGGTTGCAAATATTTTTGTATCCCCAAATTTGGTGTTGATGCTGCCTTCTTTATTGAGACTCAAGGACGGTCACACTTAAGGCTACTTGAGTTCAAGTGTTACGGAGGTGCTCGTCAGGGCGGTGTTGGCTTTGGAAACTCTAAAGGTTTCGGGCCACAAGTCGAAATTCTAAAACAGGATTCAGAGAAGCTGTCCCTTACAAATCCTTACGTTCGCTGGGTACTTGTCAACTCTTTACTACCTTATGGGTCTGAAAGATATGCCTTTTTTGATTGCGCGGTTGCAAAGGCCAGTGCAATGGGGAAAGAAATTATTCATGGAAAACAAAACAACTTGCGAATCTCCCAG
>NZ_JAGLBG010000214.1 GCF_018260405.1 Deinococcus sp. | reverse complement strand
CAGTAGTCCGGAACCTTTTTGACCAAAAAGCAAGTGGGGTCGGTTACGTTGGTGTGTGAAGACTCAACGAACGGCCCCGCTGACCATCCTAGTCGCTGCGCTCATCGCTTGTGGTGTGCGAACCACACAGCGGAAGTACCTGCAACTGCTCCTGACGCTCTGGCTGGTCATCCCAGGGAACTATAACTTCACGAATTTAGCTCGCTATCACCGCACAACTGAACGCACCCACCGCAAATGGTTCCAGAAGGTTATGCCCTGGGTTCAGCTTGGTAGCAGCCTGGTCTTGCAAGCGCAAGACCAGAAAATCTTGTCCCAGAAAGGAATAGTCGCCATTGATGCCGTCTTTATTCCCAAATATGGCAAGACCACCCCAGACCTTGCCTCCTTCTGGTCAGGCTGCCAACAGCGTTCTCTTCCTGGGCTTGATGGCAGTTGTGTGACTTGGGTGGATTCCGTCACTCAGCAGCCTATCTCCCTGTCCATTACACAGACTCCTGCTGAACTTCCAGAAGGCCAGACCAGAGTGGACTTCTATGCCACAACGCTGGTCAACACCTGCGTTCAGCTCCCCATGAGCCTCAGGGAACAAATCGAGGCGGTTGTGGGTGACGCCTACTACACAAAGAAAAACTTCATTCAGCGCGTAGTAGACGAAGCTCAGTTGAGCTTCGTGGGCAAGGGTAGGAAGGATTTCAATCTCAAGCACCCTTACACGGGGCCGCGAACTGGGAAGCGTGGCCGCCCCAAGGTCTACGACGGAAAAGTCAGCCTGACCGACTTTTCCCGCTGGGACGCCATTCCCTACGCTGCTGAGTGCACGGTCTGCACGACAGTGGCTTACGCGGTGAGTTTGAAGCGCTGGGTACGGGTGGTGGCGCTCCTTTGGCCCAAGACGGGGGGAAAGGGCTACCGTCTGGAACTCCTCTTCAGCACAGATACCAACATGGACGCGGCAACCATCATCCGGTTGTATCGTGCACGCTTCGCCATGGAATTCCCCTTCCGCGATGGGAAGCAGTTTGCCGGGTTGAGCGACTGCCAGTCACGCCAGACGGAAGCCATCCATTTCCATTGGAACATGTCGCTTCTGGCGGTCACGACCGCCAGACTGAGGGCACTCGGCAACCACAAGACCGGCCCGTTCATATTCAGTATGGAAGACGAGAAACGACGCTCCTACAACAGTTTTTTCGCCCAGCGAATTTTCTCCATCTTGGGTCATACTGTAAAGGTGATGGAAATGGGCGAGTCACTCCGTGAACTCCTGCGGTTGGGCGTTAAAGCAGCCTGAAAGGTTCC
>NZ_JAGLBG010000213.1 GCF_018260405.1 Deinococcus sp. | reverse complement strand
CGTGGGCATGTTCGCGCTGGGTGTGGTTCTGCTTTCAAAGGTGCCGACCTTTACCACCGACCTCAGCAACTTCCTGATCGGCAATCCGCTGGGAGTCAGCGCCAGTGATTTGTGGGGCGCACTGGGCGTCACCGTGCTGGTCGGCGGCCTGCTCACTGCCATTCAAAAGGAGCTGCTGCTGGTCTCCTTCGACCCCACCGAGGCCCGCGCCATCGGGCTACCGGTCGGGCGGCTTAATAACCTGTTACTCATCATCATTGGCATGGTCGTAGTGCTTACTGTGCAACTGGTCGGCACCACCCTTAGCGTCAGCCTGCTGATCACGTCGAGCGCCGCCGCCCGCCTGCTGGCCCACAGCCTGAAAAAGATGATCGCGCTTTCGGCTCTGCTGGGCATCTTGGGGGGCGTCAGCGGCCTGTACCTGAGCTACTACCTGAACACGGCCCCCGGCGCGACCATCGTGCTGATCAATACCCTAACGTTCCTGCTGGCATTGTCGTTCCGCCGCCGCGCCCAGTAGAATGCCAGTAGAATGAAGGGGGCGGGGGTGTTTTTCCGACGTGCCGATCATTCGGAGAACGGCTCTAATGGCTTGTAAAGAATCCCCTTACGATGCGGGCTGATCGCTTGGCGTCTCCTCGCTCGCCCGGCGGCCACGGCTAGGGCGCTCGGCGGGAATTTCAGACTGGGGCACTTCCGCAGGGGCGCGACCGTGAGCAGACTGAGCAGCATGTTCTACCGGTGCAGCGCCCCGGCTACCCTGGTTTCCCCCACCCTGGGCGGTGCCCGACAGAGCTTCGATGCGGGCCAGCGTATCGGCAAACGCCCTGAGCGCGTCGCTGCTTTCCAGTTCAGCCACGGCGCGGGCGTTCAGGGCAGCCAGCTCCTTGCGGTTGACGGTATATTCCTCGTCCTCAAAGCCCTTGAGCTGGGCCAGCAGGCGGTAGGCCACCGGAGCCGTGATGGTCGCACCCTTGCTGGTCGTAATACTCGCGTCGCCGACCGTGTCCTGCCCGATCAGGGTCAGTTGCTCGGCCCCGATCAGCGCGGCGCGGTCTCCCCGCTCTTCCATATGCGCGGCGAGTTGCAGCAGGCCGCGCAGCTCCTGCATATAGTGAAAGAGTTCAAGATGCTGGGTCATCAGTCCGGCTTTTTTGAGGGTATCCATACCTGCATTATTCTGTTTTTTACAGAATTGTCAATACTTTTTATACCCACAACTTCAGTGAATCTTAATTTTTGTAACTGCTCAGCACGAGAAGTCGAGTTTGGGTAAGACGCCACGAAAAACGTCAACTAAGCCAGTCCAAATGG
>NZ_JAGLBG010000212.1 GCF_018260405.1 Deinococcus sp. | reverse complement strand
ATCCATTTGGACTGGCTTAGTTGACGTTTTTCGTGGCGTCTTACCCAAACTCGACTTCTCGTGCTGAGCAGTTACAATCGAAAGGCAAAAAGCGCTACTTAGCAGGCGCGTGGAAGTGGCGGTGACGATTTCCAAAAGCTAACGGGGCGGCCTGCACCAGAGACACGCCGCCCCGTTGGCTTGTCAAGGTCTTTTACCAAGAACCCAAACAGGTGACCAGCAAGAAATCTTGTAGCCTTCTCCCGCGCAAAGAGGGAGGAGTTCAACTCGCCGCCGATGTTCAGTCGCTTCCAGCCACCAGCAAAGCTCCAAACAGGGCCAGATTCTTGAGAAACTGGGTCTGCTGGTGCTGGCGCTCGGTTCCCTTCTTGTCCCAGAACGGGTGGCCGATCACAGTGGTTGGAACCAGGCTAGCAGCCAGCACGGTGCTGGTCACACGCGGAGCGACGCCCAGAGCCAGCAGCACTCCGGCGGCGGCCATGATGCCGCTGTTGGCCTTGACCGCCAATTCGGGCTGAGGAATTTCGGCGCCACGAGCCGCCCGCACGATAGGGTCGGGGTTTTGCAGGTAATCTACGCCGCTCTTGACGAAAATGGTGGCCAGTAGGGCACGTCCCAGAACTTTACTCACGCTCATGTCTTGCCTCCTTGAAGTGTGGCTAAAAGTCTAGCGCAGTGCCGGAATCCAGCGCCGCCCTGTCTGGAAGCTGCGGCATTGGGCCGCCAATATCCATAAACACTATTTGGCCCTTGTGTGGAACCCGGCCAAAAGACCGCCCAGCACACCACTCCCGCCGGGGCGTTAAGGGACTATAAACCGGGGTGCGCCCCCGTTCATAACCCAGGCGTCTACGATAAACACAACAAATTTCTGGCGTGGTTCCGGCAGTCTCTGGTGAGCAAATGACTGCCGCACCGTTTTACCAGTCAGAGCCAGTTAGGAGATGAATCACTCGTCATGGAACAACGCATTTTGCTCATTGAAGACAATCCGGATATCACCCGCGTCGTGCAGTACGAACTTGAGCAAGCCGGTTACCGGGTCATCACGGCTCCCGACGGCATCACCGGCCTGACGAGCGCCAGAGAAAATAACCCCGATCTGGTGATCTTGGATCTGGGCCTGCCCGATTTCGACGGCGCGGAGATTGCCCGGCGGCTGCGCAAGACCAGTAGCGTCCCGATCATTATTCTAACGGCGATGGACGCGGTTGACCGCAAAGTCAACCTGCTGGAGGCCGGGGCCGACGACTACATGACCAAGCCCTTCCATTCTGAGGAACTGGTCGCCCGTGTCAAGGTGCAGTTGCGCCACCAGCAGCACGGCGAGGTCATCGTGATCGGCGGACTCGA
>NZ_JAGLBG010000211.1 GCF_018260405.1 Deinococcus sp. | reverse complement strand
CGACCAGATCAGTCCGAAGTCCATAGCTCAGCCAACCTTGATTTGCCGGACCCTGACCTGCCGGGCCTTCATTCGCGCGGGCTTCATTTGTTCAGCCACTTCTTGCGCAGCGCCCCGAGTTCGCCGCTCTTACGCAGTTCGATGATGGCGGCGTCCATGCGGCTCAGCAGGTCGCCGCAGTCCTTACGCACGGCCATGGCCTTGGCGTTCTTGTTCAGCACGCCGGTAATCCGCAGGTCGGGGTAGGTCTTGGTAAAGCGCTCGGCCACCACCCGGTCGATCAGCATGCTGTCGATCTGCTGGGTCTGCACGGCAATCGCCGCGTCGGTGAACTGGTTGAGGGCCTTGACGTTCGCGCCCTTGATGCCCTGCGCCACCTTTTCCTGAATGGTGCCCAGTTCCACGCCAATGCTCTTGCCGTTCAGGGCCGCCGGGCTGTTGTACTCGGGGTGTTCCTTGCGGGCCAGAATGACGTTTTCCGAGTTGTCGTAGGGCAGCGTGAAGCTCACAGCCTTTTTGCGCTCGGCAGTGACGGTCATCCCGGCGGCGATCACGTCGATCTTTCTGGAAATCAGCGCTGCGATCAAGCCGTCGAACGGCTGGTTGACCCAGTTGACCTTGACGCCCAGTTTTTTGCCGATGGCGTTCACGAGGTCGGGGTCGAGACCGATGATCTGGTTGTTGGTGTCCAGCGACTCGAAGGGGGGGTAACCAGGATTGGTGCCGACCGTCAGCCCGTTTTTCTTGATGTCGGCCATACAGCCCTGGGCCTGGGCAGAGGCGGAAACGGCAAACAGACAGGCGGCAGTCAGCAGGGCAGCTTTTTTCATACGTCCTCCGGGGTGAATATGTCGCAGCATAGTCGGTGGGTAGAGCAGCACCGGGACCCACGCTACGGCCCCGGTGCGCGGCCCGGTTTACTTACTGAGCCACTTCTTGCTGATGGCTGGCAGTTCGCCGCTCTTGCGCAGCTGAATGACCGCCGCATTGATGCGGTTGACGAGGTCGCCGCAGTCCTTACGCACGGCCAGGGCCTTTTCGTTCTTGCTGAGCATGCCGGTGATGCGCAGGTCGGGGTAGGTCTTGACGAACTGCTCGCCCACCACACGGTCAATGACGATGCTGTCGATCTGGCGGGTCTGGAGGGCCACGGCGGCGTCGGTGTAGAGGTTGAAGGACTTGACGTTCGCACCCTTGATGCCCTGCGCCAGCTTTTCCTGGGTCGAGCCGATCTGTGCGCCCACGCTCTTGCCGCTCAGTTTGGCCGCCGTGGAGTAGCCCAGGTTTTCCTTGCGGGCCATGATCACGTTTTCCGAGTTGTCGTAGGGCAGCGTGAAGTTCACGGCCTTCTTGCGCT
>NZ_JAGLBG010000210.1 GCF_018260405.1 Deinococcus sp. | reverse complement strand
GACGAGGATGAAGATTTTGTTGAATTGCTGAGCTGACGGCGGAAAGCTGGAACCATAACTGACATGGCCTCGGCAAAGGCCGCCCCTCTCAACTGGAATTGGAGAGCGGTAACCCGCAGCTTCTCAGCATCCGCGAACAAGCGGAGGCGATGGCTTACGACGTGACCAATGTATTTACGCCGCGCCAGTAAGGGAAACGGGAAGTGTGGGTGAGTGTCTAACCCCGATCAAGCCACAAGCCCCCACCGCGCTAAAGCCTAGTTTGCAGCTTGAGGTTTATTGCCTTATACGGACTGCCGGTTGATTCGGTGCAATCCCGAACCAATCCGAGCGGAAGCGAATAGGAAAAACATACGGACTTTCTGGATACGTTTATATCGGAATCCAGGCTAAAAGTATGTCCGAAACATCGCACTGCCAGTACACCGACTATAAACTTACTGCGATTTACTATCTAATTCTCCTAATTTACGCGCTGAGTAGTTACCTTAGTTCCTCAATTGCCGACTGTAAATCTCGAAAAGCTTGTGTTCCAGTATCCCAAAATTCCTTGTGAAATTCTGGCCCCGCTACTGGATTTGCCTGTTTTATTCTATTTATATCTGGCAATGTCTTTTCAATAGGAATTACTTTTTCTTGTCCATGTTCATCAATCAGTCCAGGCAGATGGGATGTGACGGCAGACATGAGACGTGCCATAATTCTCTTTCCTTGGTCATAACTACTGCTCTGAGAGATTTCCTCTGTCCGCCATTGGACTTGAAGAGTACTAACAGAATGACGGAATCTTCTTAATTCATCAGAAAATTCGATGGCCGCGATTTGGGTTGCTGTAACAATCTCTCTAATTGGCAGTTTGTTAGTATGTCCTGCATCTCTAATTGATCTTATTTCCTGCATAATATGCAATCTGATCTTTTCGCTAAACTCTGTAAGGTCTTTATATGTGGCATACAAACCCATATTCTGTATTTTCTGGCGAAAGACGGCGACTCTATCTAACTCTTTCCGCAACTCTTTATCACGTGCTTGAGAAGCGGTAAGGATCCCACGTTCAGAGAAATATAGTTTTACTGGTCGGCCTGATTCGTGGAAGCGTAGGATTTCTTCTACAGTGCCAGACTCCGCTACTCCTGTAGAAGACCCTAGTTTATTTCCAATTACCGCAACCAATAAATCGGCCTTATCGGTCATTTGTGAATTTACAATTCCCTGTGCTCTGTCACCTAAGCGGGGATGAGCATGAGTCGACCAGTGTTTAGAAAGCAGTACAAGGCCATATTCTTCGGCGTTATTTGCATTCCAGTCGTTGATCTGCCTAAAAAATATCGTAACTGCTCAGCAGGGGGACTTGCGAAGCGGAAAGGGGTAGAGTAGGGACATTACGCAAAAGATCTGTCCCAA
>NZ_JAGLBG010000020.1 GCF_018260405.1 Deinococcus sp. | reverse complement strand
GCCGATTCACAACCTGATGGAAGACGCCGCCACCGCAGAGATATCCCGCGCTCAGCTGTGGCAGTGGCTGCACAGCGGCGTCAAACTGGGAGACGGGCGCGTGCTGGACCAGGGGCTGTTCGACGAGCTGTACGCCGACGAAACTGCCAAGCTGGGCGC
This sequence comes from Deinococcus sp., assembly GCF_018260405.1. Classification (GTDB taxonomy): domain Bacteria; phylum Deinococcota; class Deinococci; order Deinococcales; family Deinococcaceae; genus Deinococcus. Next base: position 32,601 of record NZ_JAGLBG010000020.1, on the reverse strand, counting down.
AGAATTTGCCGCCGCCGCCGCCCTCTTTAAGCGCACGGCCACTGAGCAACCCCTGATGGAATTTCTAACGCTGCCCGGCTATCAGCAACTCGCCTGAGTCGTGACCAGCCCATGACCCTGACCGAACCGCCCGAATCCGGCCTGCCCCGGCTTAAGTCGGGCCGGACCCGCAGCGGCGACACCAGCAGTGTCCGCACGCTGGAACGCGGCCTGACAGTGCTCTCGGCGCTGGCCGAACTGCGTGAGGGCACCTTGACCCAGATCGCCAAGAAAGCCGGGCTGTCGGCCAGTACCGCCTACCGGCTGCTCGAAACACTGCGCCAACAGGGCTACGTAGAGTGGGAGGAGCGTTCGGGGCTGTTCAGCGTGGGTCTGCGGGCCTATCAGGTCGGGGCGGCCTTCAGCGGGCGCAACTCGCTACTCAGTGCGGCCCAGGGCGAGATGCAGGCGCTGGTGCAAGACCTTAACGAGACGGCCAATCTGGCGGTGCGGCGCGGCAGCGAGGCGGTGTATGTCTATCAGGTCGAGGCGCGGCAGATGATGCGGATGTTCACGCAGATCGGCGCAGTGGCCCCGCTGCACTGCTCGGGCGTGGGCAAGGTCATGCTAGCGTGGCTGCCCGCCGACGAGGTGCGGCAGCTGATCGGCGAAGGCCCCTACCCGGCCTATACCCCCGCTTCGCTGACGGGCCTCATGGCCCTGAGCCGCGAACTGCAAACGGTGCGTGACCAGGGCTACGCGCTGGACAACGAAGAACGCGAGCTGGGCGTGCGCTGCCTCGCTACGCCAGTCCGGGATAGCAGCGGCGGGGTGGTGGCCTCCCTGAGCATTTCCGCGCCGACTTCCCGCTTTCCCAGAAAGAATATTCCGGAGACGCTAGCGCGGGTGCGGCTGGCCTCGGACCAGATTTCTGCGCGGCTGGGGTGGCGGCCTTAGAGCAGTCCTCCGAATTACGGGCACGTCGGAAAAACACCGCCGCCCCCTTCATTCTCCGTCCTGCTCTTTTTCTTTCACTCGTTCCACTCGGCGAAAAGATGGTCAAAAGAGCACCATCTTCTTGCACAATGCTCTAGACCGGGTTCCGGCCTACCCCATGTATCTGTACAATTGGCGGCGGCGCAGGGTCTGCCGCCCCTGGAGGTGTTAAGGATGAATCCGCCAAGTGTGTCCCTGAGTCCCACGGCCCGGGCGCTGGCGCAGCACCTCCATACCGAGCTGCGCGAACGCTGGGTTCTGTTACCGGGTGAGACACCGGCGAGTTACACCCTGAGCAGTGCCCGCGCCGCGCCCGTTCCAGACGACCTGAGGGGCCGCCGCGCCGAGCTGATTGTGGAAGCGTCCGACCTCGATATGCTGCGCCGCGCCCTGGAGGGTGACGCCGACGCCGTCGCGGTGGATTTTGACGACACCTTCTCGCCTACCCCGCAGAACGTGCAGGCCGCCTACGACGCGCTGCCCTGGGTCACGCGGTCGCCAAAGCCGCTGCTGGCCCGCACCCGCGCCCTGTACGCCACCGAGCCGCACCTGAATTTCGGCGGCCCAGGCCCAAGCCCAGCCCCAGCCCCAGCCCCAGCTATCGCGGCCCTGTGCGACCTCAGCGCCCTGCTGGCGGCCCGCCCCGAACGGCCTGTGCACCTGTACATTCCCAAGCTGGAAACCCCCGCCGAGGCGCAGTTCTGGCAAGACGCGCTGTTAGTGGCCGAACAATTCCTTGGTCTGGCTCCCAATACGGTAAAGACCTGTCTGCAAATCGAGACGTTCAGCGGGCTGATGAACATCGGGGCCATTTTCCAGCTGCTGGCCCCCAGAACTTACGGCTTGAACGCTGGACGCTGGGATTATGTATTCAGCCTGACCAAGCACCTGGGCAGCACGCAAAAAGGAGGCGGGCGCACCACGCCGCTGCCCCCCAGATTCCAGCTGACGATGGACGTGGACGCCATGCGGGTCTACGCCGAATATCTGGTGCAGGTGTGCCGGGCGCACGGCGCACAGGCCATCGGCGGCACAGCTTCGCTCGCCCCCGACCCCGCCGACCCGCAACCCGCGCTAGCTGCCGTGCTGGCCGATAAACAGCGCGAGGCGGCCCAGGGCTTTACCGCCGCCTGGGCCGGACTTCCCGAACTGCTGGAACCCGTGCGGCGCGGCTTCGATCACGCCAAGCAGACAAGCACTTTTGACCTCGGTGCCGACCTGTACCAGCGCCTGACCAATCTGCCCGACCCCTCCCCTATTGCCGTAGACGATGTGCAAGACGCCATTGGTCTGGCCCTCGCCGTATTCGGCGCGTGGTACGAGGGGCGTGGGGTAGTGGTCAGAAAGGGCCGCATCGAGGACACAGCCACCGCCGAACTCGCCCGTGCCCAGCTGTGGCAGTGGGTGCAAGTGGGAGCCGTGCTGAACGACGGCCAGCCGCTAACGCCCGGGCGCTACCGGGCCGAGCGCCAGCGGCTGTGCGCCGACCCTGAACCTGCGGCCCGACTACTTGACGCGCTGGTTCTCAGCGGAACCTGCCCCGACTACTTTCCACGCGTGGCGCAACAACTAGCCCAGCAGCCTGCCGCCCATACCCCAGGAGCCAACCCATGATTTCCCCTGACCCCAGACTGACCCAGACTGTATTGGACGCCTGCGAGTCCTTGGCCTGCTACAGCGAGGTCGCGGGCGAGATTACCCGCACTTACCTCTGCCCCACCACCAGACAGGTTCACGCGCACCTGACCGACTGGGCCAGCCGACTGGGCATGTCAACGCGGGTAGACGCCGTGGGCAACCTGCGCTCACGCCTGGAAAGCCGCGTGCCCGACGCACCGACGCTGTATATCGGCTCTCACCTGGATACGGTGCCTAACGCCGGGCGCTACGACGGCATCCTGGGCGTGGTCATGGGCTACGCGCTGGTCGAGACGCTGGCGGGTCAGGCACTGCCTTACAGCATCGAGGTGCTGGGGTTTTCCGAGGAAGAGGGCGTGCGCTTCGGCGTGTCGTTCATCGGCAGCCGGGCGCTGGTAGGCACCGCCGAGGAGCTGCTGAGCGTGCAGGACAAAAGCGGCCAGAGCGTGCAAGACGCGGTGGTGGGCTACGGCCTCGATCCCCAGGAGCTACTCCAGGCGCGGGCCAGTGGGCAGGCGCTGGGCTACCTTGAATTTCACATTGAGCAGGGGCCGGTTTTGCAGAACTTGGGAGCCGGTCTGGGGGTGGTCAGCGCCATCGTGGGACAAAACCGACTGACGCTGGAATTCACCGGACAAGCCTCGCACGCGGGCACCACGCCCATGTACCTGCGGCGCGACGCTCTGGCCGCCGCCGCCCGCTTTATGGTCGCCGCCGAGGACCTGGCCCGCGCCACGCCCGGACTGGTGGCAACGGTGGGCATGGTCGAGGCCCGGCCCGGCGCTGGCAACGTCATTCCCGGCGCGGCGAGCTGCTCGCTGGACATCCGCCACGAGCATGACGACGTGAGGGCCACGGCGCTGCAAAAGCTGCTGGAGGTGGCCCAGCACGAGGCCCAGGCGCGGCAAGTGAGCTTCAGGGTGGTTCCCCACATGACCGAGGCCGCCATCCCCATGAACACGCAGTTCAAGGCGCTGCTGCACCAGGCTGCCGGAGAGCTGGGGCTGCCTCACCCCGAGCTGGTCAGCGGCGCGGGCCACGACGCGCAGATCATGGCGCAGCAGATGCCCGCCGCTATGCTGTTCGTGCGTTCGCCCAACGCCCTGAGCCACCACCCCGACGAGATGGTTAACGCCGAGGACGTGACGGCGGCCCTGCGCGTGGGTGTGCGCTTCCTGGAGCAGCTGGCTGAAACGGTTGGCGCATGAGTGTTGGCTACGATCTGATCGTGCGCGGCGGGCTGGTGGTCACGCCTGACGGGGTGCGCCAACTCGACCTCTGTATCGGCGGCGGCGAAATTACGGCTGTGACCGAAAATGCACCGGGGGGTAGACGTGAGGTAGACGCCACCGGCCTGCATGTCTTTCCCGGCGTGGTGGACGCCCATGTTCACCTGAATGAGCCGGGCCGCACCGCCTGGGAGGGCTTCGAGACGGGCACGCGGGCACTGGCGGCGGGCGGCGCGACCACCTTTTGCGATATGCCGCTTAACAGTTCGCCGCCCGTCCTGACGCCCGAACGCTTTGAGGAAAAGGCGGCGCTGGGCCGCGCAAAATCGCTGCTGGACTTCGGGCTGTGGGGCGGCCTGACCCCGCTGAATCTGGAGCAGTTGGATGATCTGGCCGAGTGCGGCGTGATGGGCCTCAAGGCGTTCATGTCGCACAGTGGCCTGGAAGAATTTCCCGCTGCCGACGATCTGACGCTGTTCGAGGGCATGCAAACCGCCAGACGGCACGGACTGGTCGTGGCGACCCACGCCGAGAGCAACGAATTGACCCGTCGCCTGAGTGAAGTGGCCCGCGCCGGGGGCAAAACAGGTGTGCGTGACTATCTGGAAAGCCGCCCGGTGGTCACCGAGATCGAGGCGGTGCAGCGTGCCCTGCTCTTTGCCCACGAAACGGGCGCGGCGCTGCATCTGGTTCATGTGAGCAGCGGCGAGGCGGTGGCGCTGGCTTACGAGGCCAAACAGAAGGGCACCGACGTGACCACCGAAACCTGCCCGCACTACCTGCACTTTACGGACGAGGACGTGGAACGTGTAGGCGCGGCCCTGAAATGTGCCCCGCCGCTGCGCTCCCGGCAGGTGCAAGATGAGTTGTGGCGCGAGTTGCTGGCCGGTCACATCGACATCGTGGGCAGTGACCACTCGCCCGCGCCGCCCGACATGAAGATTAGTACGGATTTTTTTAACCTCTGGGGCGGCATTTCCGGCGCCCAGAGCACCCTGAACGTGCTGCTTGAAGCGGCCTGGCACCAGCGCGGTGTCCCCCTGGAAATCGTGGCGGCACTGGCTGCCCTGAACCCGGCCCGGCGCTTTGGCCTAAGCGGGAAAGGCCAGCTGGCTGCCGGTTTCGACGCCGACTTTACCCTGGTCAATCTGAACGAGCGCTTTACCCTAACCGACTTGCACGACCGCTGGCAGCACAATCCCTACCGGGGCCAGAGCTTCCAGGGGCAGGTACAGTCCACCTATGTGCGGGGCCGGGCCGTTTACCAACACGGGCAATTTGCACAGCCGGGGCAGGCGCGAGTGCTCAAGCCTGCTAGGTTGAGCTAAAAAAATCTCAGGTGCCGTTCGGTAGTCCCTGAGGGTTAACCAGTTCCCTGCTGGCCTGAGCATCTGGCGAAAAACCGTTCTAGTCGCTCTAAACCTGCCCACGTCATACGGGTCGTTGACAACCCGCAAGAACACTGGGGGGCCAATTTCACGCCCAGAACCCGGTTGACTCCGAGCGGACGCGAGGAGGAACAACAGACGGACTGGGCGGAGTGGAGCGCAGTCCGTATGACCCGATTACTCGGCAGCCAACCTAGCCTCTTACCCCCGGCGACTTGCGCTAAAGGCTTGCACAAAGGCGCGTGGGCTGCTCTCAGCCGCGCCGCAAAGGGTCTGTACCGCAGCAGCACCGGGCAGCGGTACCCGGCCTCCAGCCAGATAGGGGGCCAGTACTGGCGGCGCGTCGGTGAGCTGGCGCAAAGAGGCGGTGGGCAGGGTCAGTTCGCCGGAACCAAATCCGGCCAGTTGGGAAAGCAAGGAGAGGTGTTGGGCCTCGCTCGCCCCCAGTTGCGCGGCAGTGGCGGCCAGTTCGGGGTGGCCCAGTTCAGCAAATTGGTGCGTGGCGGCGATATAGGCGCTGGTAAAGACCGCCTCGAGTTGCAGGCCCGTCTCGGCAAAGCTACGGGCGTCGCTGTTCAGGTCGGCGGGCAGGTTAAAGGTGCGGGTCAGGGGCTTACCCCCCAGTGAGGTCAGCAGTTCCAGGTGATGCTGCTCGGCCTGAAGCACGCGCCCCAGCTGCTGGCGGGTGTCGTCGTCCATGCGGAACTGTGCGCCGCTTAGGGCATGAAAGTAGAAGGTGACGGCCAGGGCCTCGGCGGTGGTCGCCAGGTTGAGCAATTCTGCGGGCGATTTGGGCACCGCTGCGGCGGCAACAGGCGTAGCCGTCTGGCCGAAAGCCTGCCCAAATCCGGCAAAGGCCGTTACCCCGCCCAGCACACGCAAAAAGCCTCTGCGGTTTTCAATGTCAGTCATGTCGTTCTAGTCTCCAGAAAGCCGTGAAGTGGTCTGCTGTTTATTTCACGGCTTTCACTACTTCAAAATGCTTCAGGTCAAAGGGTTGACCCGCTCCTGCTCAGGCGACTGGGCTCAGGCGACTGGGCGACCCCAGAAGCGGTGTTCGGCCAGCGCCTTGAGGATGTCGTTCTTCGTGGCCCCAGCGTCATGTCCGGCCACGATACCGTGAGCCTTGAGCGAAGCGGTGCTCGTCCACAGCCAGCCTGAACCGGCGACTTCCGAGAGGTTTTGTACCGGGGCGGCCTTGCCAGCGGGGGCTTTAGCGTCGGCCTTGCCGCCCACCGCTTTCAGGGCCTTGCCGATGGGCGAGGCGGTCAGCAGTTCGGCGCCCTCAGAGAGCGCAAAGATGGGCTTGGCGTGGCGGTAGCACTCCACCACGAAGTTCTGCGCCTCGGGGCGGGCCACCAGGGCCTGCACGCTGGCGGCTCCACCAGGAACCAGCACCGCGTCGTAGAGCACCGGGTCGGTGTTGGAAAGGGTCTTTTTGGCTTCCAGGCCGTCAATCAGGCCCAGGCGGGTGCCTACCAGTTCGCTCTTGGCTCCGGCGGCGGCCAATTCAGCCTGCACCGCCTTGACCTGCGCCGTGTTCACGCCGGGCGCAATCAGAATCGCCACCTTGCGGCCCTTGGGCAGTTTGGGCTGGCCGCCTTCTTGGCTCAGGGCCTTGGCTTTTTGCAGCTTGCCGGAGGCCGTGGTCTTGGAAGTCGCCGTCGCTAGCAGCGCCACTTCATCTGCGCTGTCTTGTGCGCCGCCGGGCTTGGCGGTCTTGGTCGTGCGCGGTTGTTCACCCAGCGCGATAGCCACCTGCGAGGCCAGCGTCTCGTTAACCTTTTCCAGATGGTCAAGCATATGCAGGCGCAGGTCGCGCCGTTCGCACATGCTCAGCTCGAAGGCCCAGGACTTGGCGATATGCTCGCGCTCCACGGGCGTCATAGAGTTCCAGAACAGTTTTGCCTGACCATAGTGGTCGCTGAAGCTGTTGGCGCGGGCACGCTGCTTGGTGTCGCGCATCTGCTCGGGGTAGCTCACGAAGCCGTGCGCTCCGGCAGGGGCAGGCAGGTTCGCAGCCATGGTGTTGGGAAAGTAAGCCACCCGGCCCGGGTTGATGGTCTGGCGCATGTGGCCGTCGCGCTGGTTGTTGCGAACTGGGGTCAGCGGGCGGTTGATGGGCAGCTCGTTCCAGTTGGGGCTGCCCAGGCGCGAGAGCTGGGTGTCGAGGTAGCTGAAAGTGCGGCCCTGGAGCAGTGGGTCATTGGAAAAGTCCATGCCGGGCACGATATTGGTGGGCATGAACGCCACCTGCTCGGTCTCGGCAAAGTAGTTGTCGGGGTTGCGGTTGAGCACGATATGCCCGACGCGTTGCACCGGCACAAGGTCTTCAGGAACAAGCTTGGTAGGATCAAGCACGTCAAAATCCCACCCGGCGGCCTGCTTCTCGGTAAAGACCTGCACGCCAAATTCCCACTCCAGGGTGCCGCCCTGGTCGATGGTGTCCCACATGTTGCGGCGGTGAAAGTCGGCGTCCTTACCAGCAATCTTCTGCGCCTCGTCCCAGACCAGCGAGTGCGCACCCAGTACGGGCTTAAAGTGGTACTTCACGAAATGGGCCTGGCCCTGCGCGTTAATCAGGCGGAAAGTATGGACCCCGAAGCCGTCCATCATGTCGAAACTGCGCGGGATGGTGCGGTCGGAGTGCAGCCACATCATCATGTGCATGGCCTCGGGGGTCTGCGAGATGAAGTCGTAGAAGGTGTCGTGGGCGCTGGCTGCCTGCGGAATCTCGCGGTGCGGCTCAGGCTTGACCGAGTGAATCAGGTCGGGAAATTTGATGGCGTCCTGAATAAAAAACACGGGAATGTTGTTGCCAACGATGTCCCAGTTGCCTTCTTTGGTATAGAACTTGACGGCAAAACCGCGCACGTCGCGGGGGGTATCCACCGACCCGCGTGAACCGGCCACCGTGGAAAAGCGCACGAACAGCGGCGTTTCGACACCGACTTCGGTCAGTACCTTGGCCGTGGTGTATTCGGCCAGCGACCTGTCGAGCCGGAAGTAACCGTGCGCCCCTGCCCCGCGTGCGTGCACGACGCGTTCGGGAATACGCTCATGGTCAAAGTGCATGATTTTTTCGCGAAAAAAGAAGTCCTCGAGCAGCGTGGGGCCGTGTACGCCCGCCCGCAGGCTGTTCTGGTCGTCGCTGACCGGGTGACCCATGTTGTCGGTCAGGGTCTTGCCGCCGGGCGCAGTGTTAGCGCTCAGGTCATCAGCCTTGGTGTCAGCGTCAAAGGTGGGCAGGGTGTCTTGCAGGGCGATAGGAGTAGAGCGTTTGCGCTTGGGCATGGTGAAAAACCTCTCTTGGATAGAAGCGGCAACGTTATGCTAAAACCGCTGACGGGGAGCCTTACTGCATTTATAAGGAGCTGCCGGGTGTAAAAGAGTTCGTATCGCTTTCCCCAATTGGCGTCGCCAATGCCACGCCTCAAGTCCTCCCTAGTCTCAAAATGGCGCTTGTGCAGGTCATGGTTGAGTGGCCGCCACTCGCCCTCCATCAGATTCAGTTCTCCTCATAGACGGCGCTGCATGTATGAATACTTGGATACGACGTTCTCTCATACGGACTCCGAGGGCGGCGCGACGGTCTTTTTGCGTTCCAGACAAGATTATACGCACTGCGGTCTGTTGCGTCGACCACCCACAAAGATGCCACTAGCAACTTGAACTCGCCAGATTCCAACCGATACCGACTTAGCTCGTTATCAATGATAGAACGCTGTACTAGCCCGGTTTCAGCAGCGTGTGGCCCATGTGGCTTGCCAGATCAGTCAGATGATTGTAGATGTAAGTGTACGTGTCGTGTTCGCGGTATACCGCCACCTTATTGCCGCACCCAGCGTCCAGATTGTGGTGCAGCGCCTTGCTAGCGTTGTATGCGCTGCTGGCGTCCGTGGCGTGCAGCGCGGGGCGTATTCGTGTCCTCCTGGCATTCCTCCTCCTTTTGACTCGTGTTGCTTACTTCTGTCGCGCTGCTTCCTGCCGCCCCGATTTTCAAAAAGTGCCGCTTCCGGGCGTTAGGAAAGCGGCGGGTCTGGTCTCAGGTGGTCGATGCCCTCGGCGCGGTAACGGGCCTGCATCTTCAGGTAATCACGCGGGGCAAAGCCGGTCCAGTCGCGGGCGCGGCCTTCTAGCGGCCCCTTGACCTTGCCGGGCGTGCCGGTCACCAGCACATAGTCGGGCACCCGGCTCCTTTCCAGAACCACACTGCCCGCCGCGATCAGCGACCCTGCACCGATCTCCGAGTAGGGCAGCACCGCTGCGCCGATACCGATGAGAGTCTGATTGCCGATGGTACAGCCCTCGATCACCGCGCCGTGGCCCACCGTGACGTGGTCGCCCAGCACAGTGTCGGCGTCGGCGCTGCTGTGAACGACCGCGTTGTCCTGCAAAGTGCAGTTCTGGCCCACCCGGATGGCCCCGAAATCCCCGCGTAGTACGCAGCCGAACCAGACCGAGGTACCGTCTCCGACCTCCACGTCACCGATGAGAACAGCGGTAGGGGCCAGAAACACGTCCTGGCCGATCTTCGGAGTCTTCCCTCCCAACGGGATGATCAGGGCCACCGTGCGCCCTCCTGGATTCCGGTTGTTCTGCTTCGTCCCCTGCGCCGCGTTGCGCTGGCTCCGCTCCAAACTGTCATCCCTCAAGCCCAGGCATCAACGAGATAAAGTTCTCGCCGACCCCGATTTTGGCCGTTTCAGACGCAATGCGGATGTCGGCGACCACGTGCCCAAAGTGGCCCATGCCGCTGCCCAAGAACCCGGCTCCGGCCCCGTTGAAGATCGCCAGGCCGACATCGTTGTTGAACATCAGTTCCTCCATCACTTCGACAAAGTCCCGGCGCATGTCCATGTTTACGCTGTTGAGGTGCTCGGGGCGGTTCATAGTGACGGTGACGACGCCGCGTTCGTCAAATTCGTACAGCAGCGCTTTATAGGCTCTGGGGGCGAGTTTGGTCATGCGCGGTGACCATCCTGAACCGCCTCGCGCCTGTAGATCGTGACCGCCTTGATCGCTGCGTTTGGGGTTGCCGCATTCGGGGCCGTGTCAGTCGTGGTCGTCTCGGTCTGGGTCATGTCACTCACCTTTTTAGCGCTACTTTGACGACGTCTTTTTCCTTCCCCGCCATGAGTTCGATCCAAACGTTGCCGTACTGCTTCATGGTTCGACGATTCAATAGTGCAGCAATGAGGTTCAGCTAAAGCGAAAAATCCTGTCTCCGACATCAGTAGACCTCCTTTAACACACGAAATATCTTCAGGATGCAGCTGACATGCTCCACAGGTTGTCGGAAACTGCTCAGCACTCGATTTTCCTCTTTCTGCTGTCGGTGCATCGTTGTCGGCTCGGCATCAGATTAGTGCGGTTTCGCGCTGGGGGTGGTAGGGGCACAGTCCTGGCAATTGCGGTTGGCCGCGCCCCTGAGAAAGAGGTCGGTCACGTACCACGCCATCTGCGCCGCGTCGCTGAAGTGCCTGCGGGCAGAGTCCGACAGGTAGATTTCAACGTGCGCCGCGTACAGCCGGGCCAGCAGCCGAGCGTCGCCGGGGATGATCTCGCCCGCGTCTATCCCGCTGTGCATAATTTGCTCGAGTTGGTCGGGCAGCGCCGCCTGATACTGCCGGATCAGCCGGGTGCGCGTCTCGCCCTGAAAACGCTGGTTGTCGCGCCGCACCAGTTGCATGACCCGTTGATCCTCGGCGGGCAGGCTAAGATACAGAAAAGTCAGGCGGCTCAGGCGATCACGAGCGGTGCCCCGGTAGCCCAGCGCCGGTCGCAGAAGTTCGCCCAGCACCGCGAGCTTGCGGGCCATCATCGAGAGAAACACGTCCTCCTTGCTGCTGAAGTGGTGGTAGATAGCCCCCTTGGTCACGCCACATGCCTCGGCAATGTCGCTGAGCTTCAGCTCGTCGTAGGGGCGTGACACGAATAGCCTCGCAGCGGCATCCAACAGATCAGCAATGGTGGTTTCAGAGTTGCGGGCCATATGTCCTAGTGTGCTGGGTTTGAGGGAAACAGTGTGCAGGCAAGGTGATGGGGCAGTGGTGTGTGTGCATACCTGTGGGTATGTTACCAGTCCGAAGAACAGGCGTGCTCGGGTATGGAGTCGCCACAGGGGGGAAGGTCGTCAATTTACATACTTACGAGTATGTAAATGCTACGCTTGACTTATGTCCCTGTCAGTCAGGCCTCAAGCGTCCTTTCCGGTCATTGATGGCAAGGTGCTGGAAGTTGTTCATTACGCGGGCGTGGCCCCGGACTCCCCCACCCTGGTCTTTTTGCACGAGGGGCTGGGCAGCGTGGGGCAGTGGCACGACTTTCCGCAGCGGCTGTCCCACGCGACAGGTTGCGCCGCGCTGGTCTACAGCCGGGCCGGGTACGGCCAGAGCGATCCCGTGGCGCTGCCGCGCCCGAACCGCTACCTTCACCACGAGGGCCTGGTGGTGCTTCCCGACCTGCTGCGGCACCTGGGTATTGGCCACCACATTCTGATTGGCCATTCCGATGGCGGCAGCATCGCGCTGATCAGTGCCGGGGGTGCGCCTCAGCCTGGCCTGCTCGGCGTCATCACCGAGGCGGCGCATGTCTTCAACGAGCAGATCAGCTACGACTCGGTTCAGCAGACCAGAGTCGCCTACGAAACGACTGACCTGCGTAACAAGCTGGCCCGCTACCACAAAGACGTGGACAACGCCTTCTTGGGCTGGAACGACGTGTGGCTTAGCGCCGACTTCTGGAACTGGAACCTGGAAGAATACCTGCCGCGCATCCGGGTGCCGCTGCTGGTCATGCAGGGCGAGCAGGACCAGTAAGGCAGCGTGAAGCAGGTGGACGCTATCGTGTCGCAGGCGGGGGCCGAGGCCGAGAAAGTGATGCTGCCGGACTGCGCCCACATCCCGCACAAGGAAGCGGCGGAGGCGACCTTTGAAACGATGTGGCGCTTTATCGCTGGACTAACGACGTATACGGATTCCGATTGAACCAGGCCATTTTGGATTCAATCCCAGCGGCGGCGCGTAGGAAAAGATACGGGTTTTGCTAACGTCCGGCACACCTGGAAAAGCACTAGCTATGCCTGTGGCAACAGCTCTGCGAGTCCATAGCGTGAAATCCGTAGTAGAGCGTTTTGCATATCCGAGGGAGGCGCCCGAATACGCTCTGCGGCGCAGCTCTACGGGTGCAGAATGAAACGAACGACGGAACCTCCGCTAAGGTGCGCGTCATTCGGAAACCTGCTCTAAACTGCGCTATGACGCCTGCCAACGCCGGGCAGCTGGCCCCGCCCTGCGGAGCGAATTTCTAAGCCCAGAAATCGTGGCCCAGCACATGTGCTCGGAGCTTGACCGCCTGGAGCAGGCCATTCGCCGCGCCCCACTACTCTGCTGCCGCGCCGCGCCTCAACCCCTGCCCGGGAACTTGAACACAGCATAAAGGTCACAAGGGAACGGCCAGCAGAGCGCCGAGGACCTGCTGGCAAAGCTGTCCCAGATTACAGATTAGCAAAACCTTTTAACCCTTAACCCGAGCAGACGCGAGCTGGAGAAAAGAGAAAGGGGTTCCGGCGTGAAGTTGGCGACCCGGCGCCCCTGGGGGTTGTCAGCACGACAGACGGCAGTGTGTATCACATCCCCGCCGGGGCCACGTTTGATAGCTTAACCGGGTTGTGATCTTTAACCAATCTTCAGGTAGGAAGCTGTCCGGCGGGTCGTGCGGCGGCGTTCCTGGTGGGGGGTACTGCCGAAAGGGCTACTCTTTACCTCCTCGGCTTTCGTTGGCAGGGCAGCCGTTGACAGGGCAGCCATTGGCAGGGCAGCCGACCAAGCGCCCGTGGCAGGTGGCGCGGTGCTAAGTTATGCCCTGCGCCGACTGCTCGGCATGATTCCCACGCTACTCATTATCTCGCTGGTGTGCTTCGCGGTCATCAAGTTGCAGCCTGGCAGCTTTTTCGACCAGTACCGCGATGACCCGCGCGTGACCAAGGCGCAGATCGACGCTTACAACCACCGCTACGCGCTCGACCAGCCGAATGTGGTGCAGTACCTTATCTGGCTCAAGAACATCTTGTTCCACGGCGACCTGGGCTACTCCTTTGCCAATGACCGCCCCGTGACTTCGATGATCGGCGAACGCCTAGGATGGACGGTGTTCCTGTCGGTGCTGACCCTGCTGGTCAGTTGGCTGCTGGCCGTGCCGCTGGGCATCTACACCGCGCTCGGGCAGGCGGCCTTTAGCAACCCGCGCAAGACGCTGGGCGACCGCGTGGCGATTGGGGCGAACTACCTGATGAATTTTTTCGGCTATATCAGCATGGCGATTCCTGATTTTCTGGTGGCGCTGCTGCTGGTGGGCTGGCTGCTGGCGCACCACAAGACCAATGTGGGCGGTCTATTCAGCCCCGAGTTTATTGACGCGCCGTGGAGCTGGGCCAAAGTCAAAGACCTGCTTAGTCACCTGTGGGTACCCATGATCGCCATCGGGCTGGAAGGCGTGGCGGGCCTGATGCGGCAGATGCGGGCGTCCATGCTAGACGTGATCAATCAGGACTACGTACGCACCGCCCGTGCCAAAGGGCTGGCTCCCCGGACCGTGCTGTGGCGGCACGCGGTTCGCAACGCGGTCAACCCGCTTATTTCGCTGGCGGGCCTCAGTCTGCCCAGCCTGATCTCGGGCACCATCGTCGCCAGCATCGTGCTGAACCTGCCGACTATCGGCCCCTTTCTGTACGACAGCCTGATCAACAAAGACCAGTTCGTGTCGATGGCCCTCCTGATGTTCAGCGCCCTGCTACTGCTGCTGGGCAACCTGCTGGCCGACCTCGCGCTGGCCTCGGTTGACCCCCGCGTGAGGTTCGAATGACCATTGCTGCTCGTGTCCGTTCTACCGGGGGCGCCGCTCCCCGCACTCCGCTTCAGGTGGCGCTGCGGCGTTTTCAGCGCAACAAGCTGGGCGTGCTGAGCTTCTGGGTGCTGGTGGCGCTGTACCTGATCGCCATCTTCGGCGGCTTTCTCGCACCCTACACCATCACCGCGCAGCACGAGAACTACCCGTACCAGCGCCCGCAGCAGATTCACGTCATGCGTGAGGGCCACCTGACCCGGCCCTTCGTATACGGCTTCAAAAAGTCGCGCGACCCGGTCACGATGCTCTCGACCTTCGCCGAGGACACTTCGGAGCCGTTGCCCATACAGTTTTTCGTGCGCGGTGACGACCCTGCCGAGTCGCGCTACAACTTTCTGGGCGTGTTCAAAAGCCAGTGGCACCTGTTTGGCGTCCGGGACGGTTACTTTTTTCCGCTGGGCACCGACAAGTTCGGGCGCGACCTGCTCTCGCGCATCCTGGTCGGGTCGCAGGTAAGTCTGACGGTGGGCGTGATCGGTATTCTGATCAGCTTTAGCATCGGCATTCTGCTGGGCGGTATCAGCGGGTATTTCGGTGGAGTGACGGACAACATCATTCAGCGCGTGATCGAGGTTCTGCTTTCGTTTCCACGTCTGCCCATTTTGCTGGCGCTCTCAACGATCATTCCGGCCAAGTGGCCTTCGAGCTGGGTGTACCTGGGCATCGTGGCGGTGCTGGCGCTGATCGGCTGGGCGGGGCTGGCCCGCGTAATTCGGGGGCAGGTCATCAGTGCCCGCAACATGGATTATGTGCAGTCGGCCCGCGCCCTAGGGGCCAGCGACCTACGGGTTATCCTGCGCCACATCATGCCCAACCTCAGTTCGTTTCTGATCGTCACGGCGACCCTTGCCCTGCCCGGCTACATCCTGGGGGAAAGTGCGCTCAGTTTCCTGGGTCTGGGCATCAAGGAACCGATGACCAGCTGGGGCCTGCTGATGCAAGAAGCCCGCAACTTCGAGACCCTTAACCTCTACCCCTGGCTGCTGACGCCCGGCATCCTGATCGTGATCTCGGTGCTGGCCTTCAATTTCATGGGCGACGCGCTGCGCGACGCGGCGGATACCCAGAGTCGGTAAGTGGGAGGTGGTAAGTCGCTGGTCAGACCGTGCTCACCGTTCGTCTGGGTTTCGGCCCTAGCTTTCACCCCTTCATGGAGGTTTTTGACATGCAACGCACTTCACTTTTTCTCGCGCTGATGGCCCTGCTTGCAGCTCCGGCTATGGCCCAAGCCCAGACCGAAGCCAATGTTCCCGCCAGCCTGTTTCAGAGCATCGGCAAAAAGGGCGGTACCCTGACGCTAAGTCTGGTGTCCAGCCCGCAGAGCTTCAACTACTTCGCGGTGCTCGACAACAACAGTTACACCGTTCTGAACAATGTCTTCGACCGCCTAATTACGCTCGATCCGCTGACCAACAAGCTTTATCCCGATCTGGCCGAATCGTGGAGCATGACCCCCGACGGGCGCACGGCGACCCTCAAGCTGCGTAAGGGCGTCAAGTGGAGCGACGGGCAAGCCTTCGACGCCGACGACGTGATGTTCACCCTCGACGATCTGGCGAGCAACACGGGCCTGAAGGCCAACCAGTCGGCACTGTTCAGGATTGGCAAAGAGCCGCTGAAATTTACCAAGGTCGACCAGTACACGGTGAAGGTCACGGCTCCCAAACCCTACGGCGCGATGCTTCAGGTGCTGACCTTCGTACCGATTTTGCCCCAGCACAAGCTGGCGAAATACAACCCGGTCAAGGACCCCGATGCCTTTTCAAAAGCCTGGACGACCAACACGCCGCTAACCGACATCGTGGGCACCGGGCCGTATGTGCTTAGCAAGTACACCGTCGATCAGAAGGTGGCGCTGGTGCGTAACCCGTACTCGTGGCGGCGAGACCCGGCGGGCAATGTGTTGCCCTACATGGACAAGCTGGAATACCTGATTATCAAGAGTCCCGACGCCCAGATCGCTTCGTTCCGGGCCGGGCAGCTTGACAGTGCGCCCATTTCCGGCTCCCAGTTTCCCGACCTCAAGCGCCAGGAACTCGGCGGAGCCAAATTCAGGGTCATTCGCGGCGTGGGCCTCAACAACCCGCCCGTTCACCTCGCCTTCAATCAGGACGCCAGAGACGCCAACCTCAAGAAAGCCTTCAGCGAGGTCAAATTCCGTCAGGCCCTGGCATATGCCGTGAACCGCCCGCGCATCGTTGATACCGTGTTCAACGGGCTGGCGAGCAACCCCGGCTTCGGCGTGGCCCCGGTCAGCGAATGGTTCAACCCCCTGACCAAGACCATGCTGAGCGAGTTCGACCTCAAGAAGGCGGCGACTCGCCTCGACGCGCTGGGCTACCGGGACACCAACGGTGACGGGGTTCGCAATTTCTCCGGCGGCGGCCCCAACGTCGAATTCAGCCTGCTGCACGCCGCCGACAGCAGCATCATGCCGGGCATCGCGACCATTATCCAGAGCGATTTCGGCAAGATCGGCATCAAGGTCAACCTCCAGGGCGTGACCGGCAGCACCGTGCTGCCCACCGCGATGGCCGGAAACTTTGAGGCGGCGCTGGGTTCCTTCGGCGACCAGCCCGACCCGCAACTGCGTAAGGACATCTGGCAGCCCGGCGGCGCACTGAACTACTGGCACCGCGCCGCGCAGCCCGCCCACGAGGGCGACACCCCCAACCTAAGCGCCATGCAGCCCTACGAAAAGCAAATTTATGCCCTGTTCGCCCAGGCCGAGGCGTCGGGCGAACAGAAAAAGCGCAAGCAGTGGTACGACCAGTGGCAACTGCTGTTTGCCCGCAACGTCCCGGTCATCATGATCGCCAAGCCCGACTCGGTGGCGGCGTTCCAGGCGCGAATCGGCAACTTTTACGTCAAGGACAACGCGGTGATCACCAGCAACTACACCATGTATGAGAAGTGAAGCGTATGCCAAGTGAGGGTCTGATCGGCCTGGAGCGCCTGCTGGCCGACCCCGCGCTGGCGGCGGGCTGGGGCCAGACCGGACTGCTGACCCACCCGGGCGGCGTGACCCTTGACCTGACCCCGGCAGCCGTGGCCCTGTCACGGGCGGGGATTGCGCTGCTGCGCCTGTACGGCCCGGAACACGGCGTTGACGGCAGCGGCGCCCCCGGCGAGGCCCCCGAAGTCGCGCTGGACGTCGCCAGCGGCCTTCCCGCGTCGGGGCTGTACCACCTGAGCGAGGAGGAAACGGCGGCGCGGCTCGCAGGCCTCGACACGCTGCTCATAGACCTTCAGGACGTCGGCGTGCGGTATTACACCTACATCAGCACCGTCAGAGACGTTTTGCGGGCGGCGCGGACGCTGCCGTTACGGGTGGTCGTACTGGACCGCCCCAATCCGCTCGGCTTCCGGGTCGAGGGGCCGCCGCTCGCGCCGGAGTTCCGCTCGTTCGTGGGGGTGACTGCGGCGCTGCCCGCGCGTCACGGCCTGACCATCGGGGAGGTAGCCCGCGTGCTGGCCGCTGAGGAAGGCGTGCCGGTGGAGGTCATTCGGACGGATCACCCGGACGGCTGGCCGCAGGCTCGCCCCTGGGTGCCGCCCAGCCCGAACCTGCCCGACTTGCCAAGCCTGCGCTTTTACCCCGGTGCCTGTCTGACCGAAGCGCTCGACGCCAGTGAGGGACGCGGCACTGCCCTGCCCTTTCGCCTGTTCGGGGCACCGGGGCTAGACGCGCTGCGCCTCGCCGCCCGGCTCAATGCGCTGAAGCTGGGCGTAACGGCGCGGCCCGCCTTCTTTACCCCGGCGACCAGCAAGCACGCTGGGCAGCGCTGCGCGGGCGTGCAACTACACGAAACGGGCGCTGAGCTGCGTGACTCGCTGCCGCTGGGGCTGGCGCTGTTCACGGCGCTGGAGGAACTGGGGGCTACCCGTAACGCCGACTGGCTGCAAAAGCTGCTGGGTGTGCCTGCCGACACGGTGCCGCACACGCCCGAGCTGGCGCTGGCGGCCCTGCGCGAGTGGCAGGCGCGGGGCGAGGCCCAGGCGCAGGCTTTGGCCGCATACCACCTCTATCCTCACCTATGATGTCGGGCAAGATGAACCGTTTGCGCATGGTAGTGGCTGCGTTGCTGTGGCCGGGACTGATGGGCTGTACCCCAGGCCACCTGACCCTGGGCCGCCCCGCGCAGCCTCCCCAGCTACGCGGCCTGTGGGTGGACGCTTTCGGCCCAGGTTTCAAAACGCCCGCCGAGATCGACCAGCTTGTTTTGGACGCCAAAAAGCTCAATGTAAACGTGCTGTTCGCGCAGGTGGGTCGCCGGGGCGACTGCTACTGTAACCGCGCCGCCATGCCGCGCACCGACGATCCCGCTGTGCCGCCCGGCTTCGACCCGCTGGACGACCTGCTTAATAAGGCACACGCCGCTGGAATCGCGGTGGACGCCTGGATCATCACCACGGCGCTATGGAACAGCCCAGCGCCGCCTAGCAGCCCGCAGCACGCCTTCAACCTGCATGGTCCCGCAGCGCAGGGCCGCGACAACTGGCTAACGCAGCAGCAAGGCGGCGCCCAGAAAGCCGGGAACGACTGGGTCCTTGATCCGGGGCATCCCGACGCTGCCGAGTACATCAGGAACATGTACGTGTCGGTGGTCAAAAACTATGACGTAGACGGCGTGCAGTTTGACCGGGTGCGCTACCCCGACGGCAGCCTGCCCGGTGCGCTGCTGTGGGGCTACAACCCCACGGCGCTGGAGCGTTACCGCGCCGAAACCGGGGCCACCGGCACGCCTGACCCCGCCGACCCGGCCTGGGGCGCGTGGCGGCGCCAGCAGGTCACCAATCTGGTGCGTGAAACGGCGCTGGCGCTCAAGGCGGTGCGCCCAACGGTCAGCGTGAACGCCGCGACCATCACCTACGGAGCGGCCCCGACCGACGAGGCCAGTTTCGCCGCGACCCGTCCGCCCGCCGAAGTGGGCCAGGACTGGCTAACCTGGGTGCAAGACGGCTACCTCGACGTGAACGTGATGATGAACTACAAGCGCGACAGCACGCCGCAGCAGGCCCGCTATCACGACGACTGGGCCCGTTTTGCCGCCGGACTCCTCAGAAATTACCCGCATACGGCGCAGGTCAGCGGCACAGCGCTTTACCTCAACGACCAGAACAGCAGCGTCAGTCAGGCGCGGCGGGCGCTCCGTGCCGGGGTCAGCGGCTGGGCCATGTATTCCTACCGCACCCCCGACCGCGAGGTGTACGCCAGTCGGCGCAGCGGGGCCGAGGTGCGGCCTGAACTCACGGCAAAGCTCACCGACCGCACCATGCCTTTCGAGCACCCCGCGCCCTGGCCGGGGCCAGACATGCGGGGTTTTCGGGCGCTCAGCGGGCACGTCCGCACGAACGGCACGCCGCCCGGCAACCAGGTGATCGTCCTGACCGACGCGGATACGGGCCGTGAGCTGGCCCGAACCGTGACCGACGGCAGCGGGCGCTACGGCTTTATGTGGATTGCCGTTCCCAGGGTGAAGGTTAGCGCCGGGCAGGCGGCGGCTTCCCTGGCCCGCCCCCTGGCGCTTAATGACGGCGTAGTGACCGTTGCCCCGGAACTGACACTGCCCTGAACGTCCGCCGCCGCCGTTAAGGAGTTATGCCCCTGCGGAACTTGAGAAGCTTTTCAGGAAAGAAGCCCACAAGGGGGTTAATGCTCTAATCTCATTTAGAGGAAATGGCCCGTAAGAGTCGTGTGCCAAACTAAAGAGGATAATATCCATCAAGGAGTATTTCTCATGGCGAATGAAGACTGGGCCAAAGACCCGAATACACGACCGGAAGTGCTGGCGATGCTCTCAACCTCGCCCAGTGAAGTGGTCCGCCTGCTGGTGGCCCAGAACCCATCGACCCCGGATACGGCGCTGATGCACCTTGCCCAAGATGAAGACGATCAGGTGCGCCAGGCTATTCTTAAGCGCTCACGGGTGTCGTCGGAAATCCTGCGCGTCGCGGCTTTGCCACGCGAACTGCTCTCGGAACTGGAAGCCCCTCCACAGCCTGCCGTGGTAACGGAGGAAGTCACCGAAGCGGCTACGTCTGACAGAGCCAGTTCTACTCTTCCTGCTGAAGAAGGCGCTGCCTCTACACCCGCTGCTGCCCTACAGTCCCCCACGCCACCTGCCGCCCCTCAGAAAAAGCGGTCCATGTTCGACTGGTTCTGGCGACTGTTTCGCCGGAGTGCCTGAACACGGGTACTACGGATTTACGTGCTAAGAAGTGACGTGGGCAGCTAAAAATTCACCTGCCCTACACGTCGTTTTGACTGCCTTATGGCCCTAGTATTTCAGCCGGAGCATCAATGTACGCTCCGGCTGTTCCCGTTTTCCTGTTCCAGATTCAGGCTTGCAGGGCCTTTGCCGAGCCGTCCTCGCCCATCAGCACGACCAGAAAGTGCGAGGGCAGGTTATGGATGACCATTTCGTGAACGCCGTAGCGGATGCTGACCTCTTGAATGTCCTCGTTAAGCATCTGCTTGCCCAGCACGCCCGCCGTGTTGGTAAAAAACCGGGCGAACAGTTGAATATTTTCGGGCAGCAGGTTACCGGTCTGTTTGATCGGCTGGCCCTGGCGATCAAGAATGACCACGTCGCGCACCCGCGGATGATCCTCGTACTGCTGGAGGGTTTCGGTGAGGGCCTGGAGGTCGCCCTGGTCGAACAGAGCGGTCTGTTCTGCGTCCGACAGTTCAGTTGCGCCGTCTGGCAATGAAACGACCTTAGCCTGCGGGTGCTCGGTGAGTGCAGCCTGCACCATCGGAATGAGTTGGTCAGCCTTGAACGGTTTACGCAGTACGCCGTCGGCCCCTGCTTCACGGGCCTGCAAACGGATTTCATCATCTACATTGCCGCTCATCAGAATAACAGGCAGGTCGGCATAATGCGGGTTGGCCTTGATCTGGCGGCACAGTTCAATTCCGCTCATGCCGGGCATGATCACGTCGACCATCATCAGGTCGCAGCGGGCCTGGGCGTGTTCGTCCGTGTCCAGGAATTCCAGGGCCGCCTCGGCGCTCACCACACTTTTACTGTCCATGGCGTGAGTGCGGAGGGTAATTTCAAGCGCTTTACGGACGCTGACGCTGTCATCGACAATAAGAATGTTAGGCATGAAAGGCAGTTACTCCTGTGAAGGCGGTCTGTCTGCGGCACAGAAAAATCGCGCAGGGCAGGCAAAGAGGGGGCGGAGGAGTCGGGCCAAAAACGCCGGGTCAGTTGGAACTGGCTGGATAATGCCCGGTACTGCTGTGGTCTATATCGACCGCCAGTTCGATCAACAGTCTGGCGGTGGTTTGTTGCAGGTTGCTGGAACGCAGGTGTGAAATCTGCTCGGAACGGTAGAAGCGAAAGGTGGTGCGTGGATAGAGGGCGATAGCCTGGAGCAGGGCAAATAGCGACGCCTTGCCGACCAACCTGCCGTACTCGGCATAGATCACGTTGCCACGGGACATGACCAGATGCGCCGAGCGTCCGCCTCCGGCGTCGTCCTCGACCCGCAGCAACCAGTGACCGTCGAAGTGCATTTCGGCGACCCAGCCCAGCAGATCACTTAGTTGAAACTGTTCGAGGTCGCCCTGCAGTTGCGCGGGCAGGTTGCCGTTCATAGGCACGGGCAACAGGTCGGGCGCTACGCCGCTAATCTGTAGAGCCTGGCGCAGCACCTCGGGGCCGGTGGGGGCCGGAGTGCTTAGGCCAGACTGCTTGATCAGGGCCTGAAAGTCGGGCAGCACGAACACGGGTACGCTGCTAGTCTTGTCTTCCGAGTGAACCACACTGCTAAACTCTACGCCACACATTTCGCCCATATCGGTTTCACAGATAATGGCGCTGACCTCTGTACGCTCCAGCTGGGTCAGCGCGTGTAGTGCGCTCTCTGCCTGAACCATCTTGACCCCCGCACTGCGGATCATGCAGTCATAGGCTTCTGCGCGTGAGGGATCACGGAGAATGGTGAGGATAGGCTTCATAGCTTTAGTCTCCTCCGAGAGAACTTACGGTTTCCTGTCTGCCCAGCAGCGCGGCGAGGCGGCGCGTGAGCAGCAGTTCATTGACAGGCTTGGTAAAGTAATCGTTGGCCCCGAGCTGGAACGCCACATGCTGGTGTTTTTGCCCGGCGCGGGTGGTCATAATCATGATCGGCAGCCTGGCGGTGGCTGGACGATTACGCAGCGCAGTCAGCAGTTCGTAACCGTTCATACGCGGCATTTCAAGATCGGTGATAACGCCGTCGAACTGGGCATCCTGTTGCAGCAGGTCGTAGGCCTCCTGACCGTCGCTAGCGGTGACGACCTGATACCCCGCCGCGCTGAGCATCCGGCCCACCAGACGGCGCACGCTAAGGGAATCGTCGACCAGCAGCAGGCGGCGGTTGGCCTGTTCCTGCGGGCGCTCCTGCTGCTTGCTAAGCCAAGCGGTTGGGCGTTCGGACAGTCGGGACAGACCTGCTGGGTCAAGCACCGGAAGCACCGCGCCCGAGCCGCTCACTGTGAGGCCCGACAGGAAGTCTAGGTAACTCAGGAGCGCTCCGGGCGGCGTGACACTGACTTCCTCGATGCGTCCGAACTGCCCGACCCGCACGGCCTGGTCACCGCTCAGGTGGCTGATCAGCGCCAGGTGAATCAGGTCGTTTTCGGCGTCCGCAGCCTCCCAGCCCCAGATTTCGCAAACATCGATCACCGGTAGCAAGTGGCCGCCGATCATAATGCGGGTGCCGTCAGCCGTTTTGATCAGTTCGCCTGGGCGGGCGTCGTACAGCGAGCGCACCGAGTTGATCGGCAAAGCGGCCCACTGCTCGGCGGCCACTTGAACCTGAAGCACGTCCATGATGCGCTGGGTGGTTGGCAGGCGCAGGGTAAAGGCGGTGCCCACCCCGGCTTCGGTCTGAATCAGCAGTTCTCCGCCAAGTTGGCGTACGCTGGTCGCCACCACGTCCATACCCACACCGCGCCCAGCGACGTTACCGACCTGTTCGGCGGTGGTTAGGCCGGGCAGCAGAATCAGGCGGGCAGCGTCAGCGTCACTGAGGCTGCTCAGTTCCTGCGCCGAGCGCAGACCCTTGGCGAGGGCTTTTTCGCGCACCTGTTCCAGATTCAGACCCTGCCCGTCATCGGCCACCGTGATTTCCAGGAAGTGGCCCTGTTCTGTGGCTTGTACCCAGACCTGCCCCTTGGCTGGTTTGCCCTGCTCCAGACGCTGATTATTTGCGGCCAGGCCGTGGTGGACAGCGTTGGTCATCAGGTGCATCAGCGGATCGACCAGACGCTGCGCGATGGTGCTTTCGATCAGGATGTCGTCGCCGCTTACCGTGAGGTCAAATTGCCCCTCGTGGTCGCGTGCCCAGCGCCGCAGACGGGCCGTGGCCTGCGTGAACGGCACCCGGCTGGTCTGGTTCAGGTCCAGTCGCAGCTGACGCATCAGCTTGCCCAGCGTTTCGTTCTCCTCGTTCAGATGGGCTACGTTGTCGCTCAGGCGGCGGCGCATTTCGGAGAAGTCGGCGCTCAGCTCGGTGATGCTGCGCGACAGGATGTTCAAATCGTCGTAGGTGTCGAATTCCAGTTCGTCAAATTGCTGCGTCGCGTCCTGTCCCGCTAGCGTAGAGGGGTTATTCTCGTCCTTGCCGCGCAGCATGTCGGGGTTCAGGTAGCGCTCCTCAAAGTCGCGCACCGTTTTCTGGAACCGGGCCTGGCTTTCTTGCATGCCGCTCTGCATTTCGCTGAGTTGCTCGACGGCGCGGGTCAGGCGGGAGCGGCTGCTCACCAGTTGCGAGACCTGGTCGAGCAGCGCATCAAGACGCTGCACCGGAACACGGATGTTAGTGTTCGACGTGGCCTGTTCGGGCCGGACGGTGGCCGTAGCATCCACGCCATCAGGCTGAATCTGGGGAGGCTGAGACTGGAGCGCCTGCCCGGTGGCGAGTTGTTGCAGCTGGGTACCAAGTTCGCTTACCCGGCCCGTCAGTTGGCCTGGGCTGCCTTCCGCGACCAGCAGCATGTCGTCGAGTAGGTCCAGACCCTGCGTAATCGCCTGCCGGACTTCGGGGGTAAAGCCCACCGCGTCCTCACGAACTGCGCCCAGGAGGTCTTCGAGCCTGTGGGCAAAGTCGCCCAGCGGCGCCAGTCCGACCATATAGGAGCTGCCCTTGATGGTGTGCGCGGCGCGGAACATGGCGTTGGTGTCAGCCTCTTCCGGGTGGCCGAGCTGCTCACGCAGGGTGCCCATATGTTCCTGAACCTCGGGCGCAAAGTATTCCCAAATGTCGGGATTTTGCTGCGCGAAGGAGCGCAGAAGTTCCTCGGTGCTGCCAGGGGCCGTGCCTGACGCTCCACTAGCGGCTCTTTCCAACTCCCCGTCTTGCCGCGCTCTGCCTTGCTGCGCCGCGCCAGTACCTTCCGGTGCCCGCCGCATATGGTGCGGCGCACGCAGCCGGAAAGCGCCAGGCACGGCCTTGACCAGCGCCTGAAGCTGCTGACTGCCGCCTAAGCGGGTAAATTCCAGTCCCACAGAGCGGTCGTTTTCTCCACGCTGAAGCCGCGTCAAGCTGCTGCGCAGGGTCGTGACCACAGTGCCCAGCAGCGCCAGAAAGCCTTCGGCGGTCTGCCCGCTCAGTTCGGGGCGTGAGTCCAGCAGGCGCTCAAGCAGCCCCGCGAGGGTCGAGAACTGGGGGTAGCCGTACAGCGCCGAGCTGCCGCTTATGCGGTGGGCCAGCACGCTGATGCTGCCCATGGTTTCGCCGTGGCCCGCCGTGTTCCCGGAGGCTGCGCGACACAGTTCGGCCACGCCCGTCTCCAGATCGTTCATCACCTCGGCGGTTTCCTCCAAAAAGCCGTCCAGCAGTTCACTATTTGGCATATTGTTCCTTATGGTCGGGTCGTTTTCCGTAGCTGATACAGATTCCGCTCAATTCCGCCACAGTCGGGAAGCGGTCAGGCCCCTTCATAGGTGCCGCTCCGACCAAGACAGCGCCGCCTGCGTTACCCCGGCCTTAAAGCGCAGCTGAATCTGTATTACGCGGGCAGACGGAAACGGCTCAGGCTGGCATTAAGCTGCTGTGCCAGCTGTTCGAGGCGCTCGGCGGCTTCGCGGCCCTGGGTCACCGATTTCTGCGAGTCCTGGGCGATGCTGGCAATCTGCTGCACCGAGTCACCGACCTGCTCGATCCCGTCTACCTGGCGCTGGGTCGAACCAGCGATGGTTTCGGCCAGCTCGGCGGACTGCTGGGTCAGGGTGCCGATTTCGCGCAGGCGTTCACCGGCGGTTCCGGCCACGCGGTAGCCCTGCTCCACTTCGCGCGTTCCGTCTTCCACCGAGACGATCACGTCCTGAATTTCGGCCTGCACGTTCTTGATCAGCCCTGCGATGCGGCCCGTGGCCTGCGCGGAGGTATCGGCCAGCTTGCGAACTTCGTCTGCCACAATGGAAAAGCGTCCGCCCGCTTCCCCGGCACCCGCCGCCTCGATGGAGGCGTTCAGCGCCAGCAGGTTGGTCTGCCGGGCAATCTGTGAGATGGTGTCCACGATTTCCTGAATTTCCAGCGAGCGGTCGCCCAGGTTCTTGATTCGCTTAGCGATCCCCTGCACTTCCGAGCGGATGTTCTGCATCCCGTCCAGCGTTCCGGTCACGGCCTCCTGGCCCTGTTGCGAGGCCAGCAGCGCCTGGCGCGCAGTTTCGGCACTTGCCTGAGCGTTCTGGGCTATGACGCGGATCTGCTCGGTGATCTGCTGCACCTGCTCGGCCACGCGCTGCGCCTCATCAGTCGTCAGGGTGGTGCCCCGCTCGATCTGTTCGGTGGTGCCCAACATGGCCTGCGAACCGCTGGTAACCGACTGCGAAGCGTGCTGCACGCCCTTGAGGGTGTCGGCCAGTTCCTCGGTCATCAGGTTGATCGAGTCAATCACGTTGCCCAGCACGTCCTCAGTGACCTTGCCGCGCTGGGTCAGGTCGCCCTCGGCGATGTCCATGGTGACGTTCAGGAATTCACCGATGTTCTGCTGGAGGCGTTGGGCCTCGGCGCGTTCCAGCGCGTCGCGTTCGGCGTTGGCCCGCAGCTGTGCGGCGGCGGCGTTAAAGGAGTTAGACAGCTGCCCGAGTTCGTCGCTAGTGGTCACCGGAATGTGCAGGTCAAGGTCACCGGTACTGAGGCGCTGCGAGGCATTGGTCAGGCGGTCGAGGGGCTGCATGATCGAGCGGATAATGGCCCGCAGCAGTAGCGTCAGCGCGACCGCCAGCAGCAGCAGCAGTAGCAGCAGATTGACCAGCTTACGTAGAGCCTCGTCGTGTTGCTGCTGGAACACTTTTTTCAGGGCCTCGGTCGTTGACTGGAAGGCTCCGTACTGCGCGGGCAGAGTGGGGTTGGCGACGTTCAGCAGTTCTTTGAAGGAAAACGTGACCCTCTGCGGCTTGAGGATCTGTTGATCGATGGTATCGAATACCACGTTCGTTTCCTTGATGGCCTGGTCGTACTTAGCTCCGAGCTGGCCCCGCAGTTGGGGGTAGTCCTTGAAGGCCTGCTGCGACGTGTTCTGTATATGAGCGATCAACTCACGGGCGCGGGCCACGTTGCCCTGAATCTGAATGCGCTGGGTATCGCTGACCTTCCCACCCTGCTTGTTGGTGACCTGATCGACGATGGGCAGAATATTCGTGAAGACGCGTCCGATTTCAGGCAGGTCTTTCGGCATAACCTGTGACGACAGATTCACCAGCGGGAGGCCACTGGGAATAGTGATGGTGTTCAGCTGGCCTTCGGCGGCGAGCACATCGAACAGCTGCGCGAGTTCGCCGCCCAGCACGCTGTTGATCAGTGCGGTTAGTTGCTCGGCATTCACGTCGCGGTCACTGACATGTTGGTTGATACCGCTGCTCTTGCGCTCCAGGCTGGTCACCAATTTCCTGACCTGTTCGGTCTGCACCGATTGGGTAACGCCTTGTAGGGAGGCACTGGTCTTGGCAATAGTGGCCATATCTTCCGGCCTGATATCTGCCGGGCTTGAACCACGAATACCACGTAACTGAAGCTGGAGATTCTGGAGCTGGGTATAGATACCTGCCACGTTCATCTGCCGCTCAGTTTTCTGGTACTGGGTGTAATACTGGTTGCCCAGAATGGCGGAGGTCACGATCAGCGGCAGCCCAATCACAGCCACCGAGAGCAGCAGCTTATTGGGAACGCTCAGGCGTCCTAGCAGGCCACTGCGCGGGGGCTGAGCAGGTTGTTGGGGAACTCTGGTCTGCACACTCTGGGGATGAAGGTCGGGTGCGGAGATTGGCACTTGTGTCATGGTGAACTCCTTGGATCGTGAATAGACAGAATCAGTAGACTTAGGCAGTCGTGGTGAAAGTTCAGCTCGGCAGTTTGAAGCGCGTCAGGCTCTGGCTGAGTTGCTGGGCAAGGCCCTGAAGATGTTCGGCGGCGCTGCGGCTCTGCTGCACCGACTGCTGCGACTGTTCGGCGATTTGCGCGATCTGCTGTACGCCCTGGCCCATGTCCTGCACGCCGCGCACCTGCTCGGTGGCTGCGTTGGAGATTTCGGCGGCGAGTTTGGCCGACTCCTCGGAAAGCTGACCGATCTGGCGCAGACGTTCACCGGCCTGTCCGGCCACTTCGTAGCCCTGCTCGACCTGCTGCGTGCTGAGGCGAATGCTCTGGGCCACGTCGCGGATTTCGGCCTGCACGCTGGAAATCACCTGGGCGATGCTCTGGGTGGCCTGCGTGGATTCGTCGGCGAGCCGGCGCACTTCGTCGGCCACGATGGCAAAGCGGTTACCTGCTTCGCCCGCTCCCGCCGCCTCGATAGAAGCGTGCAGTGAGAGCAAGTTGGTCTGCGAGGCGATGTGCGAGATCGAATCGACGATTTCCTGAATCTGTTCAGAGCGCTGCGCCAGCGACTGGATGCGCCCAGCCACGCTCTGCGAGGAGCTGCGGATCTCGGCCATCCCGCTCAGCGTGCTGGTCACGGCCTCCTGGCCCTGTTGCGAGGCCAGCAGCGCCTGACGCGCGGTTTCGGCGCTGACCTGGGCCGCCCGCGCCATCTCCTGAATCCTGGCGTTCACGTCCTGCGCCTGCTGGGCCACCCGGCGGGCCTGCTCGGTGGTGGAGGCGGCTCCCCGCTCGATCTGTTCGGTGGTACCCAGCATGGCCTGCGAACCGCTGGTAACCGACTGCGAAGCGTGCTGCACGTCCTTGAGGGTGTCGGCCAGTTCCTCGGCCATCAGGTTGATCGAGTCCACCACGTTGCCCAGCACGTCCTCAGTGACCTTGCCGCGCTGGGTCAGGTCGCCCTCGGCGATGTCCATGGTGACGTTCAGGAATTCACCGATGTTCTGCTGGAGGCGTTGGGCCTCGGCGCGTTCCAGCGCGCCGCGTTCAGCATTGGCCCGCAGCTGTGCGGCGGCGGCGTTAAAGGAGTTAGACAAGGTGCCGATCTCATCATTTGTGGTAACAGGCGTCTGCACATCATAGTTTCCCTGTGCCAGTCGCTGTGCAGCACTGGTCAGGGTACCCAGTGGACGGGTGATGGAGCGGGCAATCGCGTAGAGCAGTCTCCCTACCAGCAGAGCGATCACGAGCGAAAACAGCAGCAGTTCTAGGAAGCGCTGGTTCGTCCGGGCCAGCCGCGCCCTCAGCACATTACCGATTTCGCTGTTCGCTGCCGTGTAAGCGGCGTACTGTACAGGAAGATAGTCATTGGCGTACTGCCTGACCTGAGCGGGTTTCAAGTTGGCAGTAGGCGACTGAACGAGGTTGGTTCTCAGCAGGGTGAAATCTTTTGCCGTGGCCTGGGCGAGCTGGTCGAACTTGGCTTTCAGATCAGGACTGACGTTCTGATTTTGCCCGGTAATGGTCTCAACCGCCGACTGAATCTCCTTTTGTGCTGCTTCCCCGTTGCGTACAGTGAAATCAAGGGTAAGCCGCTGGATGTCCGTCAATTTACCGCCCTGCTTCTCTGCGGCGGTGGCCGCGTTGATCCCTTCTGCAAAGCTGGCGCCAATCTGCGGAAGGCGCGAGGCGAGCGTCAAGGTCGTCATCTGGACGAGATTCCGGCTCTGGTCATCTTGCACAAAATTCATCCGGTACTTGTTGGCAACGCTGGTAAAGAGCGGGGCAAGTTGTCCGTTCAGAATCTTGTTGTTGGCGTCTGTGTAAGCTTTAGAGTTAAGACCTTTTTTCAGGGTCGTTTGATAGAGGGAGTCGAAGGCGCTACGAATCTTCTTGAGTTGGGTCGCAGCCTCGCTGTTGCCGGTGGCCTGCGCCACGGCGATGGCTTGATCAATGTTGTGCAGGGTGCGCTCAGCCCGCTCCTTGAAGCTGGTGAGCGAGGCAGGGTCACCGTTGAGGAACCCCAGGGCCGGAACGCGGGCTGAGCGCAGGCCGTACTGCGTCTGGGCAAGAGGTTCCAGATAGCTTTGGCCGGTTAGCTGCTTTTGAAGCTGATTAGCCTGATTTCGCTGACTGTTGAGTGAATTGACCAGCAGCAAGGAGGCCGGTATAGCCAGGGTTAGCCCTGCCAGCAGCAGCTTTTGCCCCACGCTTAGGCGTCCTAGCAAGCCGCTCTGCGGGGGCTCCGGTACGGTGACCACAGGTTTTTGGGAAGAATCTAAGGTGATGGTCATAACGTTTTCCTCTGGGCGGAGTGAGCGCCGAAGTGCTGGGACGGTATGCGGGGTGGTGAATGATTCTGGTCACGGGGCCCGCGTCCTGGGGCGCGGCGCCTCAGCTTGGCAAGATGCGTTCCTGAAGTGAGCGCAGCAGGGTCTGCGGATTGATGACCTGTCCCTTGTGACCGCCGCCGAAATAGCCGCCTAGCAGCGTCTCTTCAGAAAGCAGGTTGGTGTTCTGGGGGATGTTTTCCTCCTGAATGACACCGATGACTTCCGTGACAGGTAGGGCCAGCTGTTCACCCGCGACTTCACAGATCAGGGCCAGTTCGTTGTTGCCCGGCTCCAGTCCGGCCAGCGCCGCCAGATCGACCAGTGGCAAGGCCCTACCCGCCGCCGGAATCAGCCCAAGCAGCGCTCCAGCCGCGCCTGGAACACTGAAAATATGTTCGATCGGTACGACCTGCCGGGTGAGTTCCGAACTCAGCGCCAGGGTGCGTCCAGCGGCGCGGAAAAGCAGGAAGTTGGAATGGCTCATCTCAGAGGTGACGGGTAATCAGGGCGTTGACCTGATCCGGGGTATAGGGTTTGATGAGGTAATCCACCGCGCCTTGGCGCAGTCCCCATTTGATATCGGTATCCGAACCCTTGCTCGATACGAAGATCACTTTCATGCCAGCGGCCCCCGGCAATTTTTTGAGGGCACGGAGGGTTTCGTAGCCGTTGCGGTTAGGCATCACCACGTCCAGCAGGGTCAGGTCCGGGCGCTCGGCCTCGACCACTTTCTCGGCTTTGGTGGAATCGTCGAGGCTGATCACGGTGTGGCCGCTGGACTTGAGGGCTTGGGTCATAAAGCGGATATCTGCAGGGGAATCGTCAATGATCAAAATTTTTGCCATTTTTTCTTCCTTCTGAGAGCCTTATTAATTTTGACTTCGTCTTGCTCAGGCATCTCACTTGGTCTTAATGATTGGACAATAACTATTAGAATACGACAGAAGTCTTACACGTGTGAAATTTCCGACATCGGATTTTGGCTGTGTATGACGAGGTTTTTTCGCCGTTTTGCGCCCGGATGTGATGTGTCCGGCAAGCCAAAGTGAACGTTCACGTAAATTTCGCTATGCTGACTGGGTACCACAACCCAGGGAGGTAGCGATGACTTTCAAGAACCTGTTCGACCTGAACGGCAAAACGGCGCTGATTACTGGCGGCTCGCGGGGGCTGGGTTTGCAGATGGCTCAGGCCCTCGGCGAGTACGGGGCCAGCGTGATTCTTACGGCCCGCAAACAAAATGAGCTAGACGAGGCCAGAGCAGAGTTGCGGGCCTTGGGAATCAGGGCGCATGTGTACGCCAACGACCTGGCCCAGACCGGGACCATCGACCCGCTGATCGAGCAGATCGTGGCTGAGGTCGGCCCCATCGACATCCTGATCAACAACGCCGGGGCCACTTGGGGCGCACCCAGCACCGAGCACCCGCTGGACGCCTGGGCCAAGGTCATGAACGTCAACGTAAATGGCCTGTTCGTCATCACCCAGAGCGTGCTGAAACGCTGCATGGTGCCGCGTGAATACGGACGCATCATCAACGTCGCCAGCGTCGCGGGCCTCCAGGGCAACGACCCGAAGATGATGCCCACGCTGGCCTACAACACCAGCAAAGGTGGCGTCGTTAACTTCACCCGCGCCCTGGCCGCCGAATTCGCCGCGCGGGGCATCACTGTGAACAGCATCTGCCCCGGCTACTTTCCGACCAAGATGACCAAGGGGACGCTGGCCTACGGCGAGCAGCAGATTCTGGAGCATACGCCGATGGGCCGCCTGGGCACTGACCGCGACCTGGGCGGCCTGGCGCTGTTCCTGGCGAGCGACGCCAGCGCCTATATCACCGGGCAGAATATCGCCGTGGACGGGGGCATCACGGCTGTCTGAAGCTGGACACAGAGTAAGGGGGACACTTCGGCTGAAGTGTCCCCCTTACTCTGTGCCTTTACTTTGCAGGCTGCTCAGGCCCCAGGAGCCGCTGAGGTTCCCGGCAGGCTGACCGGCGCAGGTTCCAGAGCCGTACTGACAGTCTGGCCGCTGCCCTTTTTTTCGGCGCGGCGGCGCTCGAACAGGTAGAAGGCGGCGGGTACCACGTAGAAGGTCATGATCGCGCTGACGCTGACCCCGCCCATGATGACGATGCTCATGCTCTTGCCGAACTCCGCGCCGCTGCCCTTGTTGAGCAGCAGGGGCACGCTGATGATCAGGATAGTCAGGGTGGTCATCACGATGGGCCGGAAGCGCAGGCGGCTGGCTTCGAGCAGGGCGGCGCGTAGGGGCAGTTCCGCCATCTTCTCGACCACGAATTCGAGGTAGATGATGGCGTTCTTGGCCGACAGCCCGATAAGCAGCAAGAAGCCCAGTACGCCGAACACATCGAGGCTGCTGTTCGTCAGGAACATCATCCAGTAGGCCCCCGCCACCGCGAACGGCACCGGCAGCAGCAGGTACAGCGGGTAGCGGAACGAGTTGAACTGCGACCCCATGACCAGATACACCAGCAGAATCGAGAGCGCGAAGGCCCGCAGGCCCAGCAAGCCGACGTTGCCCGCCAGCGCCGTCATGCTGTTGCTGTCGGGCTGCCCCACCGTCACCAGGTTGTCCACGACGCCCGCCGAGGTCAGCGAGTCGGTCAGCCTGGCGAGCAGTTGTGTGGCGCTCAGCGGGCTGGCCGGGTTGGGCTCGACGCTCAGGTCGAGGCTGTAAAGGCGGTTGGTGCGCGGAATCCTGGTCGGGGCGCTGGCCTGCACAATGCTGCCGAGCTGCCCGGCGGTCACGCTGGTGCCCAGGGTCGTGCTGTAGATCGGCAGGGCCAGCAGC
>NZ_JAGLBG010000209.1 GCF_018260405.1 Deinococcus sp. | reverse complement strand
TTGAAATCCGGACGAAATTCATTTATGCAGTGTTCCCAGCAGGGAATTCAGGGTTTGTTGGGGCGTCGGGGCATTAGGGTGATGGCGGTGGTAGAGACGCACCATCTCCTCGTCAACCAAGCGGCGTAAGCCGCGAAGGAGAATTTTCTTTCCAGGTGGCCGTCCAGTGTGGAACATGTAGCCACCCAGAGACGCCAGAAGTTTCACTTCTGGTGTCTCCTTCGCTGCTCCAAGCCGAAAAACGAACGCCGCAGCAATCCAGATGCAGGTCACCAATCGCTGGAACGCTGGGAAGTCCAGCAGGCGAACTTCTTCCCAGCCCAGAGCCTGTTTTGTCCACTCGAACACATCTTCAATACTCCACCGGGAAAGATAGAGACGGACAACCGCTCCAGCGGCTTCTAGGGTATCAACGGGCAGATTGGTCAGCAGCAACCAGCCTTCTCTGTCATCTCTGGGGCAGCTAGGGAAGGCTAAGCGCACTGCATTCATGGGTAACTTGCCGTGGTCAAGCCAGATTTCACCTGCTCTGACCTCAACCAGGGTTGGACGCCAAGACACTTTGCCCCTTTTATCCTTCACAGGGCGCTTCATCGTGAAGCGCCCAAGGACAGGAAAACTGTCCATGAGCTTGACCAGCGCTTGTGGTTCCGCTGTGGGTGTGCGTTGTGTGGAACGATCAAAATGCATTCCGCGAATGACGAATTTGACGTGAAGTTCAGCGCCCAGCCACCGAAACACCTTGAGGTCGTCAAACCCTCTGTCCATGATGAAGGTGATTTTCTGCACGCCAGCGGCTCGTAGCTCACGAACGATGGCAAAAAGCGCATCCTTCAAAATGCGTTTCTCGCTGATAAAGTTGGGGGTTTGGGTGCTGTATGTCTGCTGGAACAGAATGGCCTGGCGTCCGTCGGACGCCCGCCCAATGGCCTCTAGAGTGCGATAGCCATTTATAAGCTGCCCTTGTAAATCACGAACATGGTCGAGATAGGGGAGGTTCTGGCTCTGAGGCTTACGGAGGTCAGAGCCATCAACAATGACCTCAACGCTATCGGCATCGTGCAGAAATTGGGCACCCTCACGTGTGAGGGTCTGACTCAAATTGTCAGGACTGAAAGACACCCGTTTGTTTTCGTCATGAACAAGGCGTCGCAGACGCCTTTCACTATTGTCAGCGGCCCCGGGAATGCTTGCAGCGATTCGTTGTATACATCCTGACCCGCTTCCCAAAATGCCAGTCAGAAGCGACTCGAAGGTGTTGAAGACCCGGATGTCCCTAAAAAGTGGGCGATAGTTCAACGCATAGTCATGCAGTGAATCGGCCTGATATTTGGCGTGCTGGAGAGTGTTCATCTCTTATTCTGCACCCAAAAACCTGAGTATGCAGAATTTCGTCCGGGTTTCAAT
>NZ_JAGLBG010000208.1 GCF_018260405.1 Deinococcus sp. | reverse complement strand
AAGCGTTGCGGCGTCTTCTGATGTAAGGGCAGGGTCGAGTCGTCTGATAATGTAGTCTACACCCGGGAGCTACTTAGTTACATCAAACCTTTATTGAGTTGAAAGAAAATCTGGCGCTTACCCGAAAAGAAGCCAATTTCCATGAACGTTCTCTGGGAAACCGGCGGGATTACACTGGCCCTATGATTTATCAGACAGTGGCGGTAACCCAGCAAGGCGGCGTAGCGACTTTGACCCTGGTGTCCAAGATGGGGGCGATGAACAGCACCTTCTGGCAGGAGTTTCCTGAGGCACTTAGGGAAATCTCAGCCGCCAGAGTGGTTGTCCTACGCGGGGAGAAAATCTTTAGCGCAGGTCTGGACATCGGCAGTAACGCCGCGCAGATCGCGCCCGCACTTGGCGACCCGGCAGCATTCAAGACGGTTGTGGATCAGATGCACGCCGTGACCGAAGGGCTCTCACGCCTCCCCATGCCAGTGATCGCTGCCGTACACGGCTGGTGCATCGGCGCGGGGCTGGAACTGATCAGCACGGCGGATATCCGGCTATGCAGCGCCGACGCCCGGTTCAGTCTGCCAGAGGTCAAACTGGGGATCACAGCCGACCTGGGCGGCTTACAGCGCCTTCCCCACCTGATCGGGCGCGGGCGCACGGCCCAGCTGGCCCTGACCGGAGACGCCATCGACGCGGCCACCGCCGAACGCTGGGGTCTGGTCACCGAAGTGCTGGATATGCCCCGGGCCCTGTTTGACCGGGCCGAAGCACTGGCCCAGCAACTCGCCGCGCTGCCACCCAAGGCGCTCGAGGGCACCAAGCGCATTCTGAACAGCAGTCTGCCGCACGCCGAAAGTCTGGCCGAGGCCGTGACCTGGAACGCCCACCACATGAGCCTTGAAGCGCTTCAAAACGCTCTGAAGAAATAACTTCTTTGAGGGCAAAAAGCAGATAGGCCGTGGCTTCCAGCAGGGTTGTCGCCGTGGCCCACCCCCCTGAACGGCTCATTCCTATTTTTCCGGCCCTAAGCGGTGCTTCCCGTCCTAATCGGCGGTGTGTTCGGTCTTCACCCAGCCGATAGATTCCTGCGCGTATTGCACGTCGCCACTGGCATCAAAACCCAGGCAGATGAGCCCGACTCCTACCGTGTCCAGGTCATATGGCAGCACATCGATTGCGCCCAACTGACAGCTTCCCAGATACAACAGGGCAGTCGTGACCGGCAGACAACCCGCGACGCCAGGGCATACCCTTTGCTGTGAACACGTTATTTTCTTCTCTCGTCTGTCGTGGGAGCAGCCCCCCTGACCGCCGGGGCTGGGCCTTGCAGGGACATTTCCAGCACTCAGCCGCGTAGTATAGGCACAAAGTTCACCATCACAATCCTCCGGAGGTCTCATATGTCACAACCGCACCAAGCCGACACCACCTTTCGCCCCGACCTACTGGCCGGAAAACACGCCCTGATTACCGGA
>NZ_JAGLBG010000207.1 GCF_018260405.1 Deinococcus sp. | reverse complement strand
CGCCAGCAGCGCCACGGCCCCGATCCCGCCCGCGATCAGCACCCAGAGGGCCTGAAGTTTCTGGTCTGCCGAAAACTGCACGAACGCCAGACCGAGGGCCGCCAGAAACAGCAGAACCGACAAAAAGCGCAGGCGACCCGCCCAGGCCCCGGCGCTGCGGGCCGCGTTCGCCAGCGTTCCCAGGGAATCAGCCAGCGCCGGGGCAGACGGAATCTCTACGGGGGTCACCAGCGACGGCTGCCCAGCCGCAGGCGCGACTGGAACTGGCGCAGCTTTCGCGGCCTTCTCGGGGGCTTTTGGCTGGCCCTTTGGCGGCGCGACCTGAACTGGCGGCCCCTGAACCGGACGCGCAGGCATGGGTGCGGCGGCAGTAACCGGTTCAGCGCGGGGCACAGCGTTGCCGGGGTTGACGGCGGGAGTGGGGGTCGGCGCTACAGCTGCGGCACTGGCCGCCGGACGAATGACCGTGACCGATTCCTCGATGCCCTGGGCCGGGTCGGGGGCGCGGGTAGGCACCGCCGCCACCGGGGGACGCGCCGGTACAGCGGGGGCAGGCGCCGGGCTGGGGGCAGGCTGGGTAAAGACCGGCTGAGTTGGCATGGACTGGGCTGGCATGGGCTGAGCTGCTAGAGGCTGGGCTGGCACATGTGGCGTGGGAATAGGCGCGGCCTGAAGCGGCGTAAGGGGCGCAGCGAGCGCGGCCTGCTTGACCCGGGCGGTGGTGTCGCGCACCTGCCCGAAGAAGGTCTGCACATCTACCGGGTCGAATCCCAGCAGGCTGGCAGTCAGGGCCGTTCCTGCCGGGGTTTCGACGCGCAGCAGGCCGTCCTGATCGCTGTGGATGCGGGTGAGGTCGCGCAGCGTGACCCGGCGGGTGCCGCTAGCGTCTTGATACAGCAGGGTGCCGCCCGTCAGCACGAACAGAACGTCGCTGCGTTCCAGCGAGCCGATCAGAGCTTCACTTAGCCCCGAAGCCTGTAGCAGTGAATCGACGCGTTCGCTCATAGCCGGGCCTCCTGCGCTGTGAGGACAGGGCCAAGACGGAAGACAGCAACAAGAAAGGGGCAGATCATGACGGGGTCAGCATACCGGACTTCAACCCCCCTTGCCGAGTCGCCGTGCTCAAACCTACTGGGCGTTAAAGGCAAACGCAAGCCGCTCCTTACGCCGCTGCCCGGCTCTTGGCGCACCATGCGGCATGCCCAACAGATACGGCAGCCAACCCCTGGGCAAAAGCGTCGAGGAAGTCGGGAGGTGAAACCCTATAAGACACTCCTACAAGACGCTTTTTTCTGGATCGTGGCATCGTGCGATACGTTCTGTGCAAGACCATTGCCCTGCTTGTCTCTAAGCCAGACAGCGCTTGCTTGGCTTGAATCCAGAAGACAGCGCGGGAACTGAACGACCCTGCACTGAAAGTGCAGGGGTTCGGTTGCGGCTAAAGCCGCCTTCAATCCTCCAGAATAAACGTC
>NZ_JAGLBG010000206.1 GCF_018260405.1 Deinococcus sp. | reverse complement strand
GTATCTGATTAGCGGCCAACTTCCCCTCTAGCGACCAAGCAGGTAGACTCTAGGGGTGACGGGAACGGCAACTGCGACAAGACAACTGGAGGTTCTCCCCCAGATGTCCATCCAGCAGCTGACCGAGCGAGTCAAAGACTTGGAGACTGAGAACAAAACTCTCCGAGAAGAGAATACCCAGCTCAAGAAGCGTATCAGTGACTTGGAGCGCAAAAAGAACAAGTACGTTGCTCCTCACAGCCGTGAGGAGCCTAAAGCGAATCCTCAGAAACCTGGACGTAAAGCAGGACAGGGCAAGTTTAGCTACCGTCAACTTCCGGAAACCAGCGCTGACGAAATCACAGTAGATATCCCCAACCATTGCCCGGCGTGTCATTTTACCGGTGAGTTGCGACTGAGCCACTTTGAGAAAGCCAGTATCACCGAGCTTCCCAAAGAGATGCGCGGTGAGGTCACGATTTACAACGTGCCGGTGCTGTTCTGCCCCCAATGTGGACAAAAGGTGCGAGGTGAACACCCTGACCTTGCTACTGGACAATGCGGAGCGACAGCTCACCGACTTGGACGGCGACTTGCTGCTGTGATTCAAACTCTCCATCACGAACTAGGCGTCCCAGAAAGGAAAATCCCACGTCTGTTAGAAATGACGGTGGGACTCAGCTTGACTCAAGGTGCTATCAACCAAGCTGCCGAGCGACTGGCGCGAGAGGGAGGTCCACTTGCAAATCACGTCTTGGAACTGGAAAACAGTATCCGGAAGGCAACCTATGTCCACCATGATGACACTGGTTGGCGGATGGGCGGAAAACAAGCGTGGGTGAGCGCTTACCGCAGCGCCGATACGGCTCTGTTTAAAGCTAATCCGCAGCACACCGCAAAAGAACTGCATGCTGTTCTGAAGGACAATTTCAAAGGTACCTTGGTGTGCGACCGCTTTAAGGTCTACGACGCAGAACTATTTGCCGAGGTATCTCAGCAAAAGTGCATGTCACACGTTATCCGTAACATTGCTGATGTTGCTGAACAGCTTAAAGGGCGTCCAGGACGTGGCCTTGCTTATGTTCAATGTCTGAAAGAGACGTTTCAGATGGCACTGAAAGTCCATAAGGACTTTCAGGAAGGGAAAATCACGGAGCGACAATTTCGCTACCGAGGCGGATTGGTGAGAAATCGAGTGACTCGCTTGCTGATTCGGACTGATATTCGCACCAAGGAGAGTGAGCGGTTACGAGCAGGTCTTCAGAAACAGCATGAACGGGGACGGCTCCTTCTGTTTCTGGAGAGACCAGAAATCCCACCCACCAATAACGCGGCTGAACGACAGTTACGAAGTGTAGTGATGGCCCGGAAGATTTCTCAGTGTAGCAAGAACCCGCGAGGGGCGACTACCTATATGCGAATCAAGTCGGTCACAGAGACAGCTCGCCTCCGGGGTCATGACCCTGTAGACACGCTGATGGCTCTGGCGCGCTAATCAGATAC
>NZ_JAGLBG010000205.1 GCF_018260405.1 Deinococcus sp. | reverse complement strand
AGCCCGTCGGCGGCCAGCACGCTCAGCAGAGCCAGCAGCAGGCCCTGCTGGGCCAGGCGCCAGTCGAGTGGGCGCCGGTTCATCGGTGGTCTCCCACGGCGTCGGCCCTGTCTGGCCCCACTTTGGGGATTGGGACGGCGGCGTCCGGTGGGGCTGGATCAAGGGAAGGCGTACCGGGGCCGTCTGTCTTAAAAGTTTGGGGATAGGGCTGAAAGTATTTCTTGAACAGCAGATACCCGAGCGCGGTCAGGAAGCCCAAAGCGGCGCCCAACCCGAACAGACCCTTAGGCCCCGCCGTGGAGAGCGCTAGACCGCCCAGCAGCGGGCCAGCGGCGAAACCGGCGCTCTCGACGGTCATCAGCACGCCCCAGGCGCTCGGTCGCTGGGCCTCGGGGAGCAGCTGGGTAATCAGGGCGGCCCAGCCGGGGGTCAAGAAGGCGTAGCCCAGACCCGCGACCGGGGCCAGCGCAAAGATGACTGGCAGCGGCGGCAAGAAGGCAAAGCCCAGGAACGCCAGCCCCACCAGGGCGTAACCCAGCGCGACGGCCTGCCTGGCCTTGCCCCGGTCGGCGAACTTGCCGGTAAAGGGCATCGCGCCGAAGGCCACCGCCCCGCCGATGACCAGCGCTACGATCAGCTGCCAGTCGCTTAGGCCCAGCTTGGGGGCCATCGACAAGATCCACGCGCCGATCATTGATTGGGTCAGGGTCTGCATCAGCGCGGCGGGCATCAGCGGGGCCAGGGCGTGCAGCACGCTGCGGCTGGCCTTGCCCTCCTTCTTGGCCTGTTCAATATGGGCGGGGCGCTGCCGGGGCATCAGCACCGTGAGCGCCAGTCCGATGCCCAGGGTAACTAGGGCCAGCAACACCACGTTCTGCGGCGCGGTGCGGGTCGCCAAAATCCCGAAGGCGAAAAGGCCGATGCCCGACATGGGCATGATGCTGGTGCTGACCAGCGACAGCACGCGCCCCTGGTAGCCTTCTTTGGCTGCGTCGGCGGTCAGGTTCATGGTGGCGGGCCACATCGGCGAGAACCCGACGCCGTGCAAGATGGCGACCACGAATAGCGTCCAGCCCGCGTGCGAGACGGTCAGCAGCCCCAGCGCCCCCAGACAGATCGCCGCGCCCGCCATGACCACCACTTTCGGGCCGTACCGCTGAATAAGTACCCCCGCTGGCCCGCGCATCAGGGTGTCGGTGTACAGGTGCGCCGACCACGCGCTGCCCACCGCCAGCGCCGTCAGGCCGTAGTGTTCGCTGGCCCGCGCCAGAAAGCCCATATAAAAGCCGCTGCGGACAAACTCGGCGAACATCAGCACCAGCACGGCGGCCCCCACCCCGGCGGCCAGTTCGCGCCGCAGCGGAAGGCGTTCCAGTACACTTTTTTTCGGTTGATCGGTTTTGGTCACGCTTTTGCCTCGGCCCTCAGTGTAGGTTCTCCTGCTAGTGTGTGCGGATGCCGG
Organism: Deinococcus sp.; assembly: GCF_018260405.1. GTDB lineage: Bacteria > Deinococcota > Deinococci > Deinococcales > Deinococcaceae > Deinococcus. The sequence continues at coordinate 67 of NZ_JAGLBG010000205.1, read as the reverse complement.
AATTCACGGTCATCATCCCGGCGTGGAACGAAGCGAAGTACTTGCCCGCCACCCTCCGCGCACTTGA
>NZ_JAGLBG010000204.1 GCF_018260405.1 Deinococcus sp. | reverse complement strand
GTTGGGACAGATCTTTTGCGTAATGTCCCTACTCTACCCCTTTCCGCTTCGCAAGTCCCCCTGCTGAGCAGTTACTAATTTTTTACGGTACTGCGGCCTACTAGCTTCAGCTTCAGGGTCAGCTTTTTGCCTCCGCGTAAGACCGTTAGTTTGACGATTTCTCCAGGCGCATACGAGCGCACCGCGTACTGAAACTCGCTGAAATTGACGGTACGCTTACCATTCACCGCCGTCACGATATCGCCCTGAATCCGCGTGTTGTTGCGGTCGTACAGCAGCGCCTGCAAGCGTGCGCGGGCCGCCGGACTGCCGGGCACCACCAGGTTGAAAAAAGCGCCGGGCGTCTGGCCCAGGTGCAGGCCCAGCTGCTCAGTGAGCGCTACAAACTGCTTTGCGGGCAGGTCACTAAGCACCGCCAAATTGCCGCTCAGACTGACCCCGATGATCGGCGCGTCCCGTTTGACTCCGCGCCGCAGGGCCGCCAGACGCTGATCGTGCGCTGTCATCGGCACCGCGTAGGCGGTGATGTTCGCCCCAGCATCTTTACCGGGCACACCGTTGGGCGACCCATCACCGGGGCTGTCCCGGATGAAGCTGACGACGCCGCTCAGCTCCCCGGCGCGGTTCAGGACGGGGCCGCCACTGTCGCCCGGCACCAGCGGCGCACTAAGTTCCATCGTTCCAGGCGGAAAATCGGCGCGACCTGCCTGCGCCCCTAGCGCCAGCAACCGGCCCATCTTGGGACGCAGATATTCACCGCCGCCATTACCGATCACCAGCACCGGCTCACCGACCCCTGGGGACGCTTCCGTGAGAGGCAAAAAAGGGGTCTCTGCCGGAACATTCACGCGAAGCAGGGCCAGATCGTTCTGGTCGTCGTAGCCGATCACTTTAACCGCGTAACGCCGCCGGTTGCTGGTCATGGCACTGAGGGCCGGAGCCTGAAAAACGACGTGATAGGCCGTGAGTGCCAGACCACCAGGGCCGATCAATACGGCGCTGCCGACGCCGCCCGGCTCGGCACACCCACTGACCGGGCACTGCTCGATCCGCAGGGTCGCGGGGCGCACCCGGCCAAAGAGCGCCTGCAAATCGGTGTAATCCTGGGCGCTCAGAGGCGCGGCGGGGCCAGAATCGACCAGAAGCGGCCCCGGATAAAAGCGGCTGGGCGGGGCTGCACCTGCGTGTACGCCTGAGTGCCCCGCCAAAAACAGCAACAGACCTTGCCGAACAGCCGTTAAGTTCATGCGTCGGTTCCTCCGGGCCTCAGCAGTTAGGGCCGTTTTCCGAATGATGGGCACGCCGGAAAAACACCGCAGACGCAGGCCATCGGCCCAGACGTCTGCCGGGATGTGGAAAACCACTGCGTCAGAATTGCCTTTCAGTCTGACAGTCTATACGTATTCCCCCCACTGCTGTCAGGCGCAGCCCTGATTGGCCCCCGGCCTCCGCTACAGTCGGGGCGATATGAGTGACTTACCGACCACCGTATTCGTGTACGGCACCCTGATGCCCGGCGAGCGCAACGCCGCCGTGGCTGGCCCGGCAGAAGCATTTACCGCCCAG
>NZ_JAGLBG010000203.1 GCF_018260405.1 Deinococcus sp. | reverse complement strand
GGTCAATGCTGCCCCGCGCAAACGTCGGGATGCTGGTGATGGGGTCAGCCACCCCGCCGGTCATGCGCGTTTCGGTCTTCCTTCGGGTGGGCCGAGGATTGAAACTCCGATGCCTTCCGGGTTGGGGTGCTTAAGCCCTGTTTCGGTCTTCCTTCGGGTGGGCCGAGGATTGAAACCAGATTCGCGGAGCTGACAGGGGTATGTATGCTGTTGTTTCGGTCTTCCTTCGGGTGGGCCGAGGATTGAAACGGGCGGGCTGGAAGTCACCAACGGGGCCGAATTCGTTTCGGTCTTCCTTCGGGTGGGCCGAGGATTGAAACCCGCCCGACCGTCGCCGCCGCGACCTCGACAACCTGTTTCGGTCTTCCTTCGGGTGGGCCGAGGATTGAAACTGACCCACCTGCGCACTGCTGAGCCACGCGTCCAGGTTTCGGTCTTCCTTCGGGTGGGCCGAGGATTGAAACTTGACCGCCGATTTCTTGACCGTCTTGGTCGTGGATGTTTCGGTCTTCCTTCGGGTGGGCCGAGGATTGAAACCAGCGGGCCGAAGCGTGGCGCAGCCGCCAGAACGTTTCGGTCTTCCTTCGGGTGGGCCGAGGATTGAAACCGGGTGCGGGCTGAGCCAATCCAGATTGAGCTGCCGTTTCGGTCTTCCTTCGGGTGGGCCGAGGATTGAAACTGTCCGAACACCAGAAGCTGAGCAGCGGCGTCCAGAGCGTTTCGGTCTTCCTTCGGGTGGGCCGAGGATTGAAACAGTGATTTAGGGATAGTTGGGATATGTATATCGGGGGTTTCGGTCTTCCTTCGGGTGGGCCGAGGATTGAAACTTTAAGATTGTCCCGTCAGATGCGCGGCAAACTGTGTTTCGGTCTTCCTTCGGGTGGGCCGAGGATTGAAACGCCTTTCGCCCCTGTGGACATGGCGCGGCGGCCCCGCTGACGGTCACGTTTCGGTCTTCCTTCGGGTGGGCCGAGGATTGAAACAGGCGCGTGATCTCCGCTGCTGCCGCCGCGCTGGTTTCGGTCTTCCTTCGGGTGGGCCGAGGATTGAAACATGCCTCACCTCAAATAGCCGCGCCGGTCAGGGCGTTTCGGTCTTCCTTCGGGTGGGCCGAGGATTGAAACTCTTGGCCTACTGAGCGCGCTGTTCTCTCGCTGTAGGTTTCGGTCTTCCTTCGGGTGGGCCGAGGATTGAAACCGCGACTGGGACGCACTGATTAACCATCAGCTGGGTTTCGGTCTTCCTTCGGGTGGGCCGAGGATTGAAACACAGGACACCCTCACTGCCACTGTCGCTGTCACGTTTCGGTCTTCCTTCGGGTGGGCCGAGGATTGAAACCTCCGCGGGAAGATGGACAGTACGACCCAGGCGCTGTTTCGGTCTTCCTTCGGGTGGGCCGAGGATTGAAACTCCTGCCTGCGCTGCCCCCCCCCCGAAGCACGACGTTTCGGTCTTCCTTCGGGTGGGCCGAGGATTGAAACTCAGCGTGTCCGCCGTGCTTTTTGGTTTTTGAAAAAATAAAAAATGCGCCGATACCGAGGACGACGATGACCGCGATCAACCCGAGTGG
>NZ_JAGLBG010000202.1 GCF_018260405.1 Deinococcus sp. | reverse complement strand
GCTCGGGCAGGGGCTGACCGTCGGGACCGAGAATCTTGCCGTAGAACATGTGCGGCGTGGCCTGCTCGATCCGCACCGGGTAGATGCCCGCGCCACCCGCGCCGATGGCCTTGGGCACCACCGTCGGGTGATTGCCGCGCGTGTGGCCTTCCAAAAAGCCCTCGCTGTGGGCGTCGCCGCGCAGTAACACTTCCTGAACCGTGCCGACCTTCTCGGCGTTCTTGCGGGCGGCCCACTCCTTTTGCTTGATAATCAGACGTTGCAAACGCTCGGTCTTGAGTTCGCGGGGCAGGTCCTCGAAGTGTCTGTAACTGGGCGTGCCGGGGCGCGGCGAGTAGATGAACATGTAGGCGCTGTCGTAACCGACCTCGTCGTACAGGCTCAGCGTGTCTTGAAAGTCTTCCTCGGTTTCGCCGGGAAAGCCCACGATGATGTCGGTGAACAGCACCACGTCGGGAATGTGCCTGCGAATATCCGCAATGTGCTGGAGATACTTTTCACGGTTGTACTCGCGGGCCATACGGCGCAGCACCCGGTCTGAGCCGCTCTGCACTGGCAGGTGAACGAATTCGCAGATGGCGGGAGTCTCGGCCATCGCTGCCGCCACGTCCACCGTGAAGTTCATGGGGTGCGAGGTCGTGAACTTGACGCGCTTTACGCCCGAGCGCCCCACCATTCGCAGCAGGTCGGCAAAGCTGGGGTATCCGGCGAGTTTAGCGCCCTGATCCACACCGTAAGCGTTGACGTTCTGGCCCAGCAGCGTGACTTCTTGCACGCCCGCCGCCAGTTGCAAGTCGAGTTCGCGCAGAATGTCGTCGGGGCTGCGGCTGACCTGCGGCCCGCGTGTGGTCGGCACGATGCAGTAGGTGCAGTGGTGGTCGCAGCCGCGCATGATGGTCAGGTGCGCCTGCAATTTGCCCTGCGGCGCTGGGGGAATATGCCCGTGCAGTTCGTCCTTGAATTGCAGCCCCCAGAAGCGTTCGTTACTTTCGAGCGCCTGACCGATATCCAGCAGGCTGCCCGGCCCCAGCAGCACGTCGACCTCGAACTTGCGGGCAATCTGCTGGCCTTCTTCGAGTTGCGCGAGGCAGCCCATCATGCCGACCACCAGCGGGCGCTGCTGCTTTTGCTTACGCAGGTTGCCCAGCACGCTGCGAACCTTGTCGACCGGCTTGCCGCGCACCGCGCAGGTGTTAATAAGCACGAAATCGGCCTCGTCGGGGCTATCTACCATATCTGCGCCGAAAGAAACCAGTTGAGACTCGACCAGATGGGTGTCGTACTCGTTCATCTGGCAGCCGTAAGTAATGACGTGGGCCTTCATCGTTGTACCTGCATACTTGCTCCTCGGCCTGACGGAGGGATTCCGGGGCCTTTTCACCGCCCGCTGCTGACGGCAATAGGGCACAGTCTAGCGCACAGGCGTACTGCTGGCCTCAAGGGTCCAGGGCAACCGCAAAGTCGGAGACTGCATAACATTTGATAAGTAGCCACTAAGCAGGCTGGCTATTTTTACTGTATCCATCGGCCAAATACTCTCGGCATGGCGAAGCGTGATTTTCAAACGAAAA
>NZ_JAGLBG010000201.1 GCF_018260405.1 Deinococcus sp. | reverse complement strand
CGCCGCGAGCATCGACGCCGACCTCAAGTTCGGCCCCGCTACCCTGAAGGGCGCTTACGTGGCCAGCTACCAGACCCTACTCGTGCCTAACAGCAACCTCGACAATGCAGATAAGGCTGGTTACGTGCAATTCGGCGTGGATTACATGGGCCTGAAGGTCGATGCCAACTACCGCTACATTGACCCGGCCTTTGAAGACGGTTACGCGGGCATGTCCAGCAATGATGCTGGCTTCTACGGTGGTACTAACGGGTACCAAAGCAGCGCCCCCTTCGGCCCGAACGAAAATGGCTACGGCGCAGAGGCTAGCTACGGCTTCGGGCCGGTCAAGCTCGGCGCTTACGTCAACAGCTTCAAGGCTGCGAAGGACAACTATGGCCCGTCCTACGGCCTAGGGGCTCGCCGCCAGACCGCCTGGGGCGTCAATATCGGCAGCACCGCCATGCGCGGCCTGAGCCTGACCGGTTTCTACAACAATGCGGCGCTAGACGGCAACCGGATTTCGGAACTGTTTGGGAATGACACGGCGGAAAACGGCTACGATCAGCTCGACTTCACCGATCCGCTGCTCAAGAACAGCAGCAATTTCGGCGTTTCGCTGGCCCACGACGGTAAAGCTGCCGACGCGCTGGTCAAGAACCTGGCCATCAACGCGATCTACGCACGCTTCTACGACGATAACGCCAACGTACAGGAATACAAGTACGACGACTTCCGTGTGTGGGCCAGCTACACCGGCAAGTTTGGTCCTGTCAACGTGACGCCTTTTGGCCGCTTCCACTCCTTCCGTAACCCAGTGGCCGGACAGGTCATTCCACAGGATAAATACACCAGCGTCGTGGGTTATGAAGGCCTGACCAATGAAATCAATTCCTACACCACGGTCAAGGGTGGCGTGCAGATCAGCACCGATCCTCTCGACATCGTGACCAAGCCCAGCCTGTTCGGTGGCGTTTCGGCCCGCAGCACCAAGTTTGATCAGCAGGGCGACGCGACGACCGAAACCTTCGCCAACGTGGGCGTGACCCTTAACGAGTTCCTGTTCCCCAGCAACAAGCTGAGCGTCGGCTACTCGTACTACGAGGGCAAGAACCTGGGTGACGGCGGTTATGGCGACGGCGTCGGCGTGGGCAACAATGCCTTCTCGGCTACCGCTGACCGCCTCTACCGTGGCCCCCAGAGCGCCGGTATCGCTCCCTGGAGCGCCGCGCAGGGCAACACCAACGTCAAGCTCAATGGCGTGTACGGACAGTGGGAAGGCTGGGGTTTGAAGGCTGCTTACGGCGTCTTCGATTACACCAACCTGAACACCAACGCCAAATCCACTGCCCAGGCGTTCAAGGTCTCGACCAAGATCGTTTTCTAAGCGCGCCTGCTGAAGCCCAACTTTGACAGAGCTTAAACCGACTTTCCACTCGCGCTCTGCCAGATAGCGCCCCTCTAGAAGCACCCTTACCCAAGCCGACTTTCCTAGTAAAAACCCCTGCCACACGCGGGGGTCTTTACTTTTGCCCGCTTTTAGAGCATTTTGCAAAAACAGTAGTCCGGAACCTTTTTGACCAAAAAGCAAGTGGGGTCGGTTACGTTGGTGTGTGAAGACTCAACGAACGGC
>NZ_JAGLBG010000200.1 GCF_018260405.1 Deinococcus sp. | reverse complement strand
TTGGGACAGATCTTTTGCGTAATGTCCCTACTCTACCCCTTTCCGCTTCGCAAGTCCCCCTGCTGAGCAGTTACAAACTCTATATGGTGATCGCGTCCTGCGCACTGGTGTCAATGGGTGTTGCCGCACCCTCGACACACCGCTCTAGTCGTGTGCCTCTAATCGGGCTGGCACGACTGGGTAGAGCGCTACGGGGGTAACGCCCCGTTTCGACTCAATGCTCTTGGGGCTTTGGCCCGCGCATCATGACAACGTAGACAATGATGGGCGACGCGGAAACGATTCCGGCTCTGGGGATATCTGCTTTTAGGCAGACTGAAACAGGCCGGAGAGTCTCTATCGAAGAGGGTGTAACTCCCTCCGTCGGCTGGCTTGCCCTCTACGGGAGTAAGGGTCAGACGATTGCCACACCGTATCTGTTAATGCGCGAAACCATGCTCATTGGGCGTGGGGGAACGCTAGGTGTTGACCGGAGACGGCTCAGCACGGCACCACTGGGGGTAACCTGGGTGGGTCACTGAATAGCTCAAACGGTAAATGTAGGCCATGACGCGAAAGTGCGTGGTCGCGAGTGGAAAGTGATGCTGTTGGTACTCTGGCAATTGAGTACTTGAACCGAAGTCGGAAGCGTGCTGAGGGTAAGGGAGGTTTTGGCAACATTTACCCCCCGAAAGCCACTTAAAAAATGGTGAACAGATTGCACCGTACAGGTGTGGTGACTGGTCAGCAGACGTGAGACGGCAGCTAAACAATGGTAGATGCGAGACTAACGCGGGAAGCTGGGGGAGCAGAGAGCGGCGGCAACCGTCTCGGCACGCGCAACCCAGTGGGAGAGTTCGCAAGTAGGCAACAACAACCTTCAGTCTCGACTCGGTCGAAGGGGCTTGAAGGAGCGCTAGTTAAACTGGCAAAGCCGAAAGCGGACAGCGGTGATTGATTGGGATGACATCCCGCCAGTTGTGCAGGACGCACTAACGACCACCAAGCTGTACAGATCTAATCCAAGATCTACAACCCGGCCCTAACCGGCCAATTTTGCCGAAAGGCGCGATGGGAATCGCTTATGCCTCCGGGACTTAGTACTCCGTTGGCGATTGGCTTTACGCCACTTTTTAACAAGATCGTCTGGGCAACCAGACCTAGGCTTTATGCCCACCCTACCGCTCGACCAGGAGAGCGTTAAATCTGCTGGAATTTCTAACTTCAGTCATGGTGAAAACTGTGGCTGAAGTTGGCTTTTTTGGGGGGCGAACATGAAGCAAGAAGAGTACCCATATCCCGTGCCAATCGAAGGTCTGACGCTCAATCAGGTGGCCAAGCAACTTGGAATAACCAGAGATGAAGTCAACAGCATGGTTGGCGTGGTCGAGCGCATTGCTGGGCGAAAACTGCCGACTCGGCAGGATACTCAGGGCAATGAGCAGCGCTATGTCGCGCAGGAGCAACTGCTTCCGCATTTTGAGCTGGCGGCCCTGCTCATGAAGACAGACAACCTGCCGCCTACTCAGGCTATGGAAGCGGCGTTAGGCGTGAATATGCCTAAGAGGCTGTCTGAGGCCCTAACCATGGGAAATGTTTTAGGCTTTAACGGTGGAACGCGCAGCTTACCCTAGCGA